>NZ_CP150096.1:467500-767500 GCF_038396765.1 Chitinophaga caseinilytica
GTCGATAGACGGCGCTTTGGATTTGAGGTCGTATATGCAATGATCGAAGAGGGCTACCATTTCATCTTCCATCTGCATGCCTTTGTAGATGGATTTCAGGCTGCGGAGGCGGTCTACGTACAACGCGGCGAGGCCGCTGCGCTGCAAGGTCCCCAAATCGCCGCCGGAACCTTTTACCCACATCACTTCCACGGGGTTGCCGGTGAGGGGATCGGGCGCGGTGGCCTTGCAGCTGGTGTTGCCGCCACCGTAGTTGGTGAGCCGGAGGTCTGCACCCAGCAGGTTGGAACGGTAGATCAGCAGGGCCACTTCATCGCCCGCCATCGCGGCGGCTTTGCCCTCATCCCATAAATAACTTACATGTTTGAATTGCTTCGTCATCGATCAATTAATTTTCAAGTGAACTGCCGTACCCTACCAGCAAGACAGACAAAATAATGGTGGCGATGCCCGCCAGCACTGTCCGGTAGGTTTTGGGGGTTACGCCTTTCCATTCTTTCAGCGCAAAACCCCACAACGTGGAAATGAGAATGATGAACGCCATGTGGAGTATCCACGAGCCGGCGCCGTTGCCGAGCTTGCTTTCGCCCATGCCGTAGAAGAAAAATTGCATGAACCAGGTAGTGCCGGCCAGTGCGGAAAAGAAGTAATTCGCGGCCAGGGGCGTTTCCCGGTTCGTATAATCCTTGAAAGAACGGTTGCGCGCGTTGAGGACCATGCACCAGATGAAGTTGGTCGTGAGCCCGCCCAGCATGATCACCACGAAGGTGACGTTGTTGGCGAAAAGCGGGTTTGCGCCGTTGACCACCGCTTCCTTCCCCATCGAGCCGCCTGCCGAAATGGCGAAACTCATGCAGGCGCTCAGAATGCCGGAGATGCTCGCCACCGTCAATCCTTTCTTCAAATCGAATTCCTTTATATTTTCCTGTTTCTGATCGTCCGTCAACTCTTTCTCTTTCCGCATGCCCGCTTTGCCGCTGATCATGATCCCCAGGAGGCAGACCGCCACGCCGAGCAACACGAACAATCCGCCGTGCGTGCTCACCATCGTCCCGAAATTGTTATCGCTTTCCGCAACAATGCTGCGGTAAATGGGCGGGATGAGCGCGCCGAAAGCGGAACAGAACCCCAGCGCCACGGCCATCCCCAGGCTCATGCCGAGGTACCGCATCGATAAACCGAACGTCAAACCGCCGATCCCCCACAACACCCCCAGGAAGTACGTCCAGAAAAGCGTGGTGCCGTCGGTGTTCAGAATGATGTCCATGAACCCCGGCACAGTGATCCATGCGGCGATGAAAGGAACGATGAGCCAGGAAAAAGTCCACCGGTGATCCAGTAACTTTCCCAGTTCCAGCCCCTGACTTTCTTGTACGGCAGGTAAAAACTTCCGGAGGCGAAGCCGCCCAGTAAGTGGAAGAACAATCCCAGGATAGCATGCATAAAAACGTGGATTTTGTATGTGGATCGCAAAATATGCATTGCGTGCGGAACCACTGTCATGCCCCGTCCTGCCTGTGTTTTTTCAATTATTTCACTACTTTGGACAACGTTATGAAAACACCAGACATCCTCCGGCATATCGCCATCGACGACTTCTCCGCCACGCCCAAATACCAGCAGCTGGCCGATGCGCTTTTGCAGGCGATCGGGGAAGGAAAGATCCGGCAGAACGACATCCTCCCGTCCATCAACGAGCTTTCTTACAAACTCGACATCTCGCGCGACACGGCCGAGAAATCGCTCAAGCTGCTGAAAGCCCGCGGGATATTGGGTTCCGTGCCGGGGAAGGGGTATTTCGTACAGCAGACGGGGCTGCGCCAGCAGTTCAAGATCCTGTTGCTTTTCAACAAGCTCAGCGAGCATAAAAAGATCATCTACGACGCGTTCGCCGGCAAGCTGGGCGATGCGGCGAGCATCGATTTCTATATCTACAACAGCGATTTCGGGCTGTTCAAAAAACTGCTGCAAAGGAACCTGTCGGAATACACGCATGTGGTGGTGCTGCCGCATTTCCGGGAGCGCGTACAGGTGGATGCGCTGCTGAACGACATCCCGCGCGAAAAACTGTTGCTGCTCGATAAAAAACTCAAAGGCGTGACGGGCCCATACGGCGCCGTGTACGAAAACTTCCGCGAGAACATTTATGAAGCGCTGGAGGCGCTCCGCCACCGGCTGGAGCATTACGGCGCGCTGACGCTTATTTTCCCGGAGAACACGTATTACCCGGACGAGATCCGCGAGGGCTTCCTGCAATTCTGCCAGGATTACGCGTTCCCTTCGCGGGTGGTGCATGCGTTGAACGATGGCGACGTGCGGGCGGGTGAGGTCTATATCAACCTCCGGGAAAGCGACCTGGTGGAGCTGATCGGGAAAACGCGGGCGCAGGGGCTGATGCCGGGCAAAGACACGGGGATCGTCTCCTATAACGAAACGCCACTGAAACCCTTTATCCTGAATGGTTTGACGACCATTTCGACCGATTTCCAGCTGATGGGGGAACTGGCGGCGGGCATGATCCTCGACGGATCGCTGTCGCAAGTGGAGGTGCCATTCCGGGTTACGCCGCGGGCTTCGCTCTGAGGGCACGCATGAAGATCGGCCCTAATATGACTGCCACGGGGCCATAATTTCGGGAAAACGAACTATCTTCGCGCTTCGCCGGCAGTGGCATTTTTTCACAAACCGTTGAGATTAACTGATTTAGAGGGGGCTAAAATTCCGTTTGAGGCCCGGTCGGTGATATTCTGTCGGTCTGGCGGCCCGCCCGCCCTGCTAAAAAGGCAGGTTTTCCGCACTGCGGGCCCGTGGCACAATCTTGGTTGACAGGATTGGGCACGGAAAGACGAACAAGTATATTTTCTGTGTTTTTAATATTAACAAAAAGCAAAAATGGCAACCGTAACCAGAGAGAACATTGGTTTATTAAATGATAAGATCACTGTGAAAGTGAGCCAGGAAGATTACCTTCCTAATTTCGAGAAAGCTGTCAAGCATTTTTCCAAAACCGCCAACATCCCTGGATTCCGGAAAGGCCAGGTTCCCGCCGGCATGATCAAAAAAATGAGCGGCCAGGCGCTGTTTGCAGACGAAGTGCTGAAAACGGTGGAAAAGGAACTGATGGGTTATATCCAGTCCGAAAAACTGGAAATCTTCGCCCAGCCCCTCTCCCTCGAGAACGAACCGAAAAACTTCGATTACAATACACCTGCGGAATTCGACTTCGCTTTTGAAGTAGGCCTCAAACCTGCGTTCGACGTAGATCCCCTGCTGGCGAAAACTTCCCTCACCCGCTACAGCGTATCGGTGACCGACGAGATCGTTGACCAGGAACTGGACCGTCTGCAACTGAAAGGCGGCAAATCCAGCGAGCCCGAAACCGTTACTTCCGAGAACAACGTGCTGAACCTCGAGTTCATCGAGACAGACAGCAAAGGCAACATCGCAGAAGGCGCAGAGAAAAAAGAAAACTCACTGCTTGTAAAAACCTTCTCCGCCGCCGCACAGGAAAAACTGATGGGCAAAAAAGTAGGCGACACCATCGTATTCCAGCTTTCCAAAGCTTTCGATAAAGACCGTATCGAATACATCACCAAAGACCTCGGCCTCGCTAACGATAAAGACGCTGCGAAAAAATACTTCCAGCTCACCATCACCAAGCTGACCCTGATCGAAAAACGTGAACTGAACGAGGAATTCTTCAACGAAGTGTACCCCGGCCAGAACATCGCTACCGCCGAAGCTTTCCGCGAAAAACTCCGCGAAGAGATCGGTAAATACTGGAAACAGGAAGCCACCAACCACCTGCACAACGACCTGTTCGAGACGCTGGTGCACGAAACGCCCATCGAGCTCCCGAAAGAGTTCCTGAAACGTTGGCTCCAGAAAGGCGGCGAAAACCCCAAAACGGAAGCCGAAGCCGAACAGGAATACCCGAACTTCGACCATCAGCTGCGCTGGACGCTCATCAGCGACAAACTGATCCGCGATAACAAAATCGACGTTTCTTTCGATGAACTGAAAGACAACGCACGCACCAAGCTCATGTCTTACTACGGCCTCGGCGGCGACCAGGCGGAGTGGATGGACAGCTACCTGGAGCGCCTGCTGCAAGACGAGAAATACGTGGACCAGACTTATCGTGAGCTCATCACCCAGAAGCTGTTCGACTGGGCCGAAACCAAGGTGAAAGTAAAAGAAGAGGAAATTACTGCAGAAGATTTTGTTAAATTACCTCATAAACATCACCATCATGAACATTAATGACGAATTCCGGAAATATGCGATTCACCACCGCGGAATCAGCAGCCTGGTTGTAGATAGTTATGCCCGTAACTCCCGCATCAATTCGCTCACTCCTTATATCATCGAGGAGCGCCAGTTGAACGTTACGCAGATGGACGTGTTCTCCCGCCTCATGGCAGACCGTATCATCTTCCTGGGCGATCCCGTGAACGACTATGTGGCCAACGTAATCACCGCACAGTTGCTGTTCCTCGAATCGGCCGACCGTAACCGTGATATACAGATGTACATCAACAGCCCCGGCGGCTCCGTATATGCCGGTCTGGGTATCTATGATACCATGCAGATCGTTTCGCCCGACATCGCCACCATCTGCACCGGCATGGCCGCCTCCTTCGGCGCCGTACTGCTGGTTGCCGGCACCAAAGGCAAACGCACTGCCCTGAAGCACGCCCGCGTAATGATCCACCAGCCTCACGGCGGTGCGGAAGGCCAAACCTCCGACATCGAGATCACCGCGCGCGAATTCGTGAAGCTCAAAAAAGAACTGAACGAAATCATCGCCTCCCACTGCGGCCAACCCGTGAAAAAAGTGGAAAAAGACGGCGACCGCGACTTCTGGATGACAGCCGACGAAGCCAAGGAATATGGTATCATCGACGACGTTCTGGACAAAAATCCCCGCAAGAAAGCTGTGGAAGGTGGCAACACACCCCAGTAATCGACGGACAAACGCATAAAAAAACGCTCCCGGCCGGGAGCGTTTTTTTATCTCCGCAACCCGCCAAACCGGGCTACGAACGGCAATAATCCATCATATGTAAGAATTTGTTAAGTTTAAAGCGGGATGGGGCAACAGGTAGGTTTTCCCCTTCCGAAACCCGCCAAAAAACCGTAATTTTGTAACCTCGTAATCGAGGCTGCAACAGCCTTACACTAAAAACCAGATAAATGAAAGAATCCAAGATACGCTGTTCGTTCTGCAACCGGAACAAAGACGAGGTAAGGATATTGATCGCAGGTGCAGACGGCCATATCTGTGAAAACTGTGTGGCCAACGCGCAGGAGATCATCGAGCAGGAACTGAGCCCCGCCGGCGAAGCGCCCCGCAAAAGCGGCCCCTCGCACTTCGTCCCGAAAGTGTCGAAACCGGTGGAAATCAAGCATTTCCTGGATGAATACGTGATCGGTCAGGACGATGCGAAGAAAATCCTCGCCGTGGCCGTTTACAATCACTACAAACGCCTCAACCAGCAGGTAACGGAAGATGATGTGGAAATCGAAAAATCGAATCTCATCATGGTCGGCGAAACCGGTACGGGCAAAACCCTCCTCGCCAAATCCATCGCCCGCCTCCTCAACGTTCCCTTCACCATCGTAGACGCAACGGTTTTCACCGAAGCCGGATATGTGGGAGAAGACGTGGAAAGCATCCTCACCCGCCTCCTCCAGGTCTGCAACTACGACGTGGAAGCCGCCGAAAGAGGGATCGTATACATCGATGAGATCGACAAGATCGCCCGCAAGAGCGATAACCCGTCCATCACCCGCGACGTGAGCGGCGAAGGCGTTCAGCAAGGCCTCCTCAAACTCCTGGAAGGCACCGAAGTGCTCGTTCCCCCGCAAGGCGGCCGTAAGCACCCCGAACAAAAACTTATCAAGGTAAATACCCAGAATATCCTGTTCATCTGCGGCGGCGCGTTCGACGGTGTAGACCGTATCATCTCCCGCCGTATCCAGACCCATTCCATCGGGTTCACGGTGAATAAGGAACAGGAGGAACAGAACCGCAAGCACATCCTGCGTTACGTGAATTCGCAAGACCTCAAGCAATTCGGCCTCATCCCCGAGCTGCTGGGCCGCCTGCCGGTGGTAACCTACCTGAACACCCTCGATAAAGACGCGCTGAAAGCCATTCTGACCCAGCCGCGCAACGCCCTCATCAAGCAGTACAAGAAACTGTTCAAAGTGGAAGGTATCGAGTTCGAAGTGGAAGACGATGCAGTGGATTACATCGTGGAAAAAGCCCTGGAATACAAACTGGGCGCCCGCGGCCTCCGCTCCATCTGCGAAGTGGTACTGGCAGACGCCATGTTCAACCTGCCCAGCACCACCGAGAAATCTTTCGTGCTCACCCGCGCCCTGGCAGCCGAAAAGCTCGAAAAAAGCACGCTCGTGGCACTCAAGGTAGCCTGATCACCCGAATTCCAAACCGATAAAATTTGTCCAGATGCAAGAGCTCATCCAGCAAGTGAAAGATAAAGCCGGCGTTAACGACGAGCAGGCTGTAAAAGCCATCGAAGCCGTGAAAGATTTCGTAAAAAGCAAGCTGCCCCCCATGATCGCGGGCAACGTAGACGTGTGGTTCGCCGGAATGGCGGGCGGCGCCCAACCCAAAAAGCCGGACGCCGCTGAAGATTTCCTGGATTAACAACAGTTAGGCCGCGCGGCGGATGCTGCGGCAAGCGTCAGACACCAGGCAATAAATGAAATCACGCGAATTCTGCGCGGCAGACACTAGCAACAATAACATATTCATCGTTTTTATACAGAGGCGCTTCCCGGCGCCTCTGCCTGTTTATAATAATGTTCCAATTCCTTCGCCTCCCGTCCTGATGGGGTTATGTGAGCGGGCGACATTCATATAACGCCGCATCCACCGCTTCCCCCTATGCCGTTCCAAAATATTCTTCCAACTTCCCCGTTCACTCCTGTCACCGGATGGTATATCGTTCTTGGAAGGGCCATAGTTACAGGGTTTTTAAATATCTGTACAATGCGGTCAGCTCTTCGTCCGAATACTTGCTGGTCATCTGCCAGGGCATATCGTCGTTTTTCAGGGAACGGCCGTCGGGCGTATTGCCCGTCCGCAGTACGGCGATGAATTCCTTTTCCGACCATTTGCCGATATTGCCCGAGGGCGTGATATCCCGCACGAAAACGCCGCCGGGAATGGGGCTTTCGCCACCTTTCAGGTTGGGTTTGTGGCAGCCGGTGCAGGACATGGAAAGATATTGGCCGTATTCAGCGGTAGGGCCTTTCGCTATCGGGGTCCCGGGCTGCCAGGCGTGATCGATTTTTTCCGCAGGGATGAGCGGTATCTGGCCGATGCCGGAAAGCACCGTGCCGAGGGGGCCCAGGCTGGGCGCGGCCGTTTCGTTATCGCGCGGGGTGGCGGATTTGAGATAGGCGATCAAGCTGCCGAGGTCTGCATCCGTCATTTTGTAATACTCGTACGAAGGCATGACCAGCAAAGGTTTCCCGTCTTTCCGGATGCCATGGCGCAAGGCCAGCAGCCAGTCGCGGTCCGTGTAATCTGCCGGCCGGCCGCCTTTACCGCGGGTGAGGTTGGTACCGTATATCCTGCCGATGGGCCCTTCGTCGAGGAATTTTTTTCCGCCGAGATCGGTACCATGACAGTCTCCACAGCCACGCGTTGCGTAGATATGCGCACCAGCCGCTATGGAAGCGGAATCCGAAGGAATATCGAACATCCGTACTTCTACGTTGTAGATTTTGTCTCTACTATTTTTCACCATGATATGCATGATGAAATAAAAAATAAGTACCCCGGTAATCAGAACGGCGATGATTCCGCCCGTCCATTTCAGTATTTTCCGCAACATGAGATTGATTATTTTTGTGACATCAAAAGTACGTGCCACTACAACCCCAGGTGGTACGCAAAACGGATAATACTGTACGATAAACGGATTACGTTATGACCCCAAAAGCTTCAATAACCGCGCAGGACGCGGTTTCCACGCATGCATTCTTCATGGACCACGTTACCGTGGCCGAACCTGATTTCGCAGGAGACTGGGATCCCCTGCAGGCATTACTTCACTTTCAAATGAAAGCCGGGCCCGGGCGTATCATTCCCCCGGCCGATGTTTCGCGCCTGCAATCCGTGAAGGATTTCCTCCGCGAACATTTCCTCGACCAGCAACTGAGCCTTAATTTTCTCTGTCGCCGGTTCGGGCTCAATGAATTCAAACTGAAAAAAGGATTCAAGCAATTATTCGGCAACACCGTGTTCGGATATGTGCAGGAAATGCGGATGAAAACCGCGCGCCGGCTCATCATCGAAGAAAAAAGAAATGTGAACGAAGTGGCCGACTTTCTCGGCTACAGCTCGCCCAATCACTTCTCCGCAGCATTCAAGCGGCTGTACGGCTTTCCGCCGGCAAAGCTGAAGGCCTGGCAAATGTGAGGGTGAAATGATGGAAAGAAATACTGCGAAACTCCTCCAGGGGCAAAAATAAAAACCGCCTCAGAGTGAGGCGGTTTCTTTTTGGAGTAAAATTTTCTCGATCTTTCTTAATGTTTAGGTTGATAAATTGGTAAGGAAAGTAATTAACTCAAATTTAACTTTCTGTTATCAATTTTCCATCACACTAAGGTGTAAATATTCAAAATAATGTAAAAAAAGCGATCGTTATCACTAAGTTATGCGATAACAGCGTCTTTACAATTTATTAAAATATATACTTTGTCGATAAAAAGTTCGAAGATTGGGCACTTACGATCTCATTTATGAGCGCTTTGTTCTCTTCGGTCTGTTTTGTAGCCACTAAAGAGCGGATGGAAAACGCGCGTAACGCGTCGAAAACGGAGAGTGTTGCTTCCGCGGAATCCTTTCTGCCGGTGAACGGAAAGATATCTGGCCCTCTTTGACATTGGCAATTGATGTTGACGCGGCTCACCTGGTTCACCAGCGGATCGATGAGCGAAGCCAGTTCTGCCGCGTCGTTCGAGAACACGGCAACCTGCTGGCCATGGTCTGCTTCGATGAGGTAGCGGATGGGCGTTTCGATATCGTCGAACGGCACCACCGGGATCACCGGGCCGAATTGCTCCTCGCGGTAGAGTTTCATTTTTTCATTGACGGGATACACGATGGCGGGGTACACGAACGATGCGTTGGCCGCGCCGCCGAAGGGATTGATCACCTTTGCGCCGTGGGCCACGGCATCCGCCACGCAGCTCTGGAGGTAGCCTGGCTTCTGCGGTTCCGGCAGCGGCGTGAGGAACACGTCTTTTTCCCAGGGCATCCCGGATTTGAGTTGGCCTACGGCCGTCGTCATCTTCTCCAGGAAAGCCGCTGCCACACTGCTGTGCACGTAAATGATCTTGATGGCGGTACAACGTTGACCATTAAACGAAAGCGATCCCAGCACACATTCTTTCACGGCGAGGTCGATATCGGCTTTTTCGGTGATGATCGCGGCGTTCTTGGCGTCGAGGCCCAGGATCGCGCGGAGGCGGTTCACTTTCGGGTGCATTTTCTTCAGCTGGTTGGCCACTTTGCTGGAGCCGATCAGCGTGAGCACGTTGATTTTCCCGGACTCCATGAGTGGCGCGATGATCTGGTTGCCGCGGCCGTAAATGGTGTTGACCACGCCCGCCGGGAAACAGTCGCGGAAGGCCTCGAGCAGCGGGAAATGCAACAGGGTACCGTGTTTCGGCGGTTTGAACAGCAACGTGTTCCCCATGATGAGCGCGGGAATGAGCGTCGTGAAAGTTTCGTTCAGGGGATAATTGAAGGGCCCCATGCAGAGCACCACCCCGAGCGGACTGCGGCGTATCTGCCCGATGATGCCCTGCTCGATGGCGAAGGAAGACGACTTGCGGTCGAGGTTCTTCAGCGCGTCGATGGTAGCGTGGATGTATTCTACCGTGCGGTCGAACTCCTTCACGGAATCGGCGTAGGATTTACCGATCTCCCACATGATGAGCTTTACCACTTCCTGTTTTTTGGCGATCATCCGGCCGGTGAATTTTTCCACGCAGGCGATGCGCTCGGCTACCGACATGGTCGGCCATTCTCCCCTGCCGTCTGCATAGGCCGCCACGGCGGCGTTGAGGGATTCCATGGCTTCGTCGGGCCCGCATAAGGGGTACGACCCGATCACGCGGCGCTCCAGGCCTGTGGGGGTTTTGACGCAGATGGGCGATAACACGGTATGCACGTCTCCATGCCAGTTTTTCATAACGCCGTCAGACAGATAGCTCCGTTGGTGGATTTCCCCGGGCAGATCGTACTCCGCCGGAATGGCGGAAGCCTCGGGGAAGAGGTGATTCAATTGGTCTTCTAAGGTTGTCATATGTCAGGATTAATGGGTCGCAATTTATGAAAGTTAACATTAAAAAGTAACGAAATCATTCTCAACAAATTGTAAAATTGCAATCGATTGATCATATCTTTTCCATGGTGTATTGGAAACAGGAAAACGCCGGTAAAATAGTATGATGATGGGGTAATATAGACACTGGTTGGCCCAGTGAAGGGGATCATATTTATGTTGAAAAGATGGCCAATTATCGAAGCGGGTTGCGGGTGAACAACAGCGGGAACCCGTCGTGGAATGTATCTCCAACCGGTGCGGTTACAGCGATACAGCATTCCCTTTCCAGCTGCGGAATAACTGCAGGATTTCTTCCGCACGGTCCGTGGAAACATACCGCGTCTTCCCATTGCGCAGCTGTAACTTCAACAACTGCTTTCCACTGAAAATATACCCCCATCCATCTCCTGCATACCGGATGCCCCATCCGCCAAAGTTGCGACCTGCAGGCTGTAAAGTCATCTCTTCCAGCTCCTCCCATAAAAAATGCCGTTTCAGGCGGACCACCGGCCGGATTTTTACCAGCATCCCCTTTTCATCCGCTTCCAGCTGCATTTGCAGCCACATCAGCATACCTCCCAAACCCAATAATAATACCACCGAAGCCAGGCCCATTTCCAGCCAATCTCCGGTAGTTATGGCTATGTATATGAAAAGTACAAGCAGCGGAACGAGGAGCACCCCTCCGATCCACCGGACCAACCCGGGCATAAATTGTGTTTCTGTTATCATGGAATATTTTATTTCATCCAACCGGGAAATCCCTACCCTGAAATTACGCGAAAAGCCGTGCAATCGGGCATATCCGCGGTAAAACCGCAGCGGCCGGCCCCTGTGGGAGCCAGCCGCTGACTATGAGTTGACCTTTTACTTTTACTGTCAGGATTTGAGGACTTCCCGCGCGATGACGATCTTCTGGATCTCGCTCGTGCCCTCGCCGATGGTGCATAACTTCGCATCGCGGTAAAACTTCTCCACCGGGAAATCTTTCGTGTAACCATATCCCCCGAACACCTGCACGGCTTCATTGGCAACGGACACCGCGATCTCCGAAGCGTAGTATTTGGCCATGGCAGCCTGTTTCGTCATGGGCAAATGCTTGTTCTTCATATCGGCCGCCTGCATGGTCAGCAGCTCCGCCGCGGCGATCTGCGTGGCCATGTCCGCCAGTTTGAAGGAAATACCCTGGAAACTGGAGATAGGCTTATCGAACTGGTAGCGTTCCTGCGAATACTTCAAAGCCGCATCGTACGCGCCTTTCGCGATGCCAAGCGAGAGCGCGGCAATGGAAATGCGCCCGCCGTCGAGCACTTTCATCGATTGGATGAAGCCGTCGCCTTCCTTGCCCAGCATGTTCCCCGCCGGGATGCGGCAATTATCGAAAATCATTTCGGCGGTCTCGGAAGCCCGCATGCCGAGTTTGTTTTCCTTCTTCCCGCCGCTGAAACCGGGCGTTCCGCGCTCCACCACGAAGGCCGTCATACCATGACTGTCGCGCACCGCGCCTGTTCTGGCGATCACAACGGCTACGTCCCCGCTTTTCCCGTGCGTGATCCAGCACTTGGTACCGTTGATCACCCATTCGTCGCCCTCCTTCTTCGCCGTACATTTCATGTTCATGGCGTCTGACCCGGTGTTCGGTTCCGTGAGGCCCCATGCGCCGATCCATTGGCCGGACGCGAGTTTGGGCAGCCACCGCTGTTTCTGTTCTTCATTGCCGAATTGCAGGATATGCCCGGTGCACAAGCTGTTATGCGCTGCCAGGCTCAGCCCTACCGCGCCGCAAATCCGCGCCACTTCGCTGATGACCGTCACATATTCCAGGTAACCGAGCCCCGAGCCGCCATAGGCTTCCGGCACCAGCACGCCCATGAGCCCCAGCTCACCCATACGGTGAAACAGGTCTGCAGGGAAAGTCTGCGATTCGTCCCACTCCATAATATGCGGCTGGATGTTCGTTTTCCCGAAATCTTTGATCACCTGGGCGATCTGTTGTTGCATGTCCGTCGGCTGAAAGTTCATAACCTGAAATACGTTTTAAGGGGCGATTAAGTATTTTTCAATTTTACGATAAATGGAGTCATTCACCAAAGGCAGCGCCTTTAGGTCGCTCACCTGCCTGAAACGCCCGTTGGCACTACGATATCGTATGATAGCACGGGCCAATTTCGTGTTGATGTATGGATGATCGGCCAAAGATTTTTCATCTGTCTCGTTGACATCGATCTTTCTTAGAGATTCATCACCCAGTCGTAAATAAGGTTGAATTTTTTTAAATACGGAATCGGGCAAACCATAGGTTTCACCTACTTGTATGACACTGTGGAAGCCGCCGAGGCGCTCCCGGAACCGCACGATCCGCCCCGCATACCCCGCGCCGATGTATGGCAAACGTTCCCATTCCGCACTGTCTGCCACGTTAATTCCGATCACCGGCGGCGGCTTCCGTTCCCAGGATTTCTTCCACGCGGTATCGCGCTGCCAGGGTTTGCGAAATGCACTGTCTTTGCGGTAGGATTTACCTTTCCAGCTGGCGCGCATACTGTCGTACCGCCGCGTCTTTTCGCGCGCCCCTTCCGCCAGGAGCCCCGCTACCGCGCGCTCCGCCTCCGCCATGCCCAGCGTATCCGCAGGTGGCGGCAATGGGCGGACGTGCAGCCAGACGACCGGTACACATTGGAAAACGACGATGAGGATTAAAAGGCAGGCAATGCCCTGCCGTTCCCGACGGGAAAAATCAAAAAGAGAATCCGGCACAAACAATGGTTTTAATGAGCGCCGAATGTACTTTTTTTCGATCACAAAATTATTTCGAGACCATCATAGGCAAGGTGCATCCCTTCGGGCAGCATTGGTTCCACTTCCGCATGCAACCCAAGCTGGTGGCTGATATGCGTAAACAGCACCTGCGGCACTTCCAGTTCCCGGCCCAGTTCGATGGCTTCGTCGAGCGTGAAATGGGAGATATGTTTTTCGCGGCGCAGCGCGTTGAGCACAAGCACTTTCGATCCGCGGATCTTTTCCTTTTCCTCCGGGGCGATGAAATTGGCGTCGGTAATGTAGGTGAAGTCGCCGAAGCGGAAGCCCAGTACGGGCATCTTATGATGTAAAACGTTGACGGGCGTGAATTTCAGGCCGTTCACGGAAAACGGCTCATTCCCGATCGATCGCAAATTCAGTTCGGGTATACCGGGGTATTTGAAATCGGCGAACGCGTAGGAGAATTCGCGCATGATCACGTCCTGCGAATAATCCGAAGCGTAAATATCGATGGGTTGCTGCTGGAAATAGTTGAAGGCGCGGATATCGTCCATCCCCGCGATGTGATCTTTGTGGGAATGCGTGATCACCACGGCTTCCAGCCGCTTCAC
The DNA here is from genome assembly GCF_038396765.1 of Chitinophaga caseinilytica. NCBI lineage: Bacteria > Pseudomonadati > Bacteroidota > Chitinophagia > Chitinophagales > Chitinophagaceae > Chitinophaga > Chitinophaga caseinilytica. The sequence goes on from NZ_CP150096.1 coordinate 481,245, forward strand.
CTGTGCGCGGAGCATCTGGTAGCGGAAATCGGGCGTGGTATCGATGACGATATTGCCGGCTTTTTCGTCGGAGATGAGGATACTGGAACGGAGGCGGTTGTCTCGCGGGTCTGAAGAGGCGCAAACGTTGCACGGGCAGGCGATGACCGGCACGCCCTGTGAGGTGCCCGTACCGAGGAAGGTTACTTTCACGGCTGCGGGGTTTCCGGGTTTTCGTCAGCGGTCCCTTCTTCTGCCTCGTCTTTACCGGCCTCGTTTTTAGACGCTTCTTCCCTGGCGGCGGCAGCGGCCATTTCAGCGCGGCTGTCGATCACCTGGCGGTAGAGCTTCTGCGATTCCGGCGTGAGGAAACCTTCTTCCAGGGCGATGGACGGCAGAATGTCGAGCAGGGTATTGATACGGCCTTCCACGTTCAGGAATTTGTTCACCACCACTACTTTCTTGTGTTCCAGGATGCAGTAGCCGGAGTTGAACGTTCCCTTTTCGTAGCGAATGATATATTTCGCCTCGTCAAAAATCTTCTCCAGCTTCGCCAGGTTGGCGGGGGTACTCTTCAGGTTCATATGTTCTCCCGTTGTTTAGCTATTTGCTCACCATCTTCGCTACCGGCACGATCATTTCTTCGAGCGAGATCCCGCCGTGCTGGAAGGTGTTGCGGTAATAGTTCACAAAAAAATTATAATTGTTCGGATAACAGAGGTATCCGTCTCCACGGGCAAAGATATAAGAAGAATTGACATTCGGCCGCGGCAGCCCGGCATCTTTCGGGTCGCGGAAGGCCAGTACTTCCTTGGGATCGTAGTTCAGGTTGCGGCCGTGCTTGTATCGCAGGTTGGTGGTGGTCTGCTTGTCGCCGATCACTTTCACCGGCGTTTTCACGCGTACGGAGCCGTGGTCTGTAGCTATGATCAGGTTGATCTTCTTGTCCGAAATCTTCTTCAGCGCCTGGTGAAGGGGCGAATGTTCGAACCAGCTGGTGGTGATGGAACGGTAGCTCACTTCGTCGCCGGCCAGTTCTTTGAGCACTTCCATTTCCGTCCGGGCATGGCTGAGCATGTCCACGAAGTTATAAACGATCACGTTCAGCGGATAGTTCAGCAGGTTGTGCATATTGTTGACGAGATGCTGCCCGTCTGCATGGTGGACCACTTTCGTATACGAGAATTTCGGGTCCATTTTGAGGCGGGCCAGCTGTGCCGCGATGAATTTCTCCTCGTGGAGGTTTTTGCCGCCTTCTTCGTCGTCGTTCTTCCATTCATCGGGGAATTTCGCCTCGATGTCGATGGGCAGCATACCGGAAAAAATAGCATTCCGGGCATATTGGGTGGAAGTGGGGAGAATGCTGTAAAAAGTGTCTTCCTCCACCACCCGGAACGATTCGGAGAAGATGGGCTGGATGGCTTTCCACTGGTCGTACCGGAGGTTATCGATGAGGATGAAGAAGTTGGGGACGGAAGGGTCGAGCAGGGGCAGCACTTTCTTCGAAAAGAGGGTGTGGCTCATGATGGGCGCGTTTTTGGCGCCGGGGGCCACCCAATCCGCATAATTCCGGGCGATGAATTTGGCGAACTCGGTGTTGGCTTCGGATTTCTGGGACTGGAGCACTTCCAGCATTTCGGGCGAGTCGGATTTCGCCATTTCCATTTCCCAGTACACGAGTTTTTTGTAGATATCGGCCCATTCTTCGTGGTTCGGGTTATCGTTCAGGGCCATGAACAGCGTCCGGAACTGTTGCTGGTAGGCCGTTGTGGTTTTTTCTGCCACGAGGCGCTTGTTGTCGATGATTTTCTTGAGCGACAGCAAAACCTGGTTGGGGTTGACGGGTTTGATGAGGTAATCGGTGATCTGGGACCCGATGGCCTCGTCCATCACGTTTTCCGCCTCGTTCTTCGTGATCATGACCACGGGTATCTGCTGGTTGATCTCCTTGATCTTCCCGAGGGTTTCAAGGCCGGTGATGCCGGGCATCGACTCGTCGAGCAGCACTACGTCCACGATATTTTCGCGGAGGAATTCCAGCGCGTCGTACCCGTTGGTGAGTGCGGAAACGTGGTAACCTTTATTTTCCAGGAAGATGATCTGCGATTTGAGGGAATCGATCTCATCGTCCACCCAGAGTATATTGATTTGATTCATGTATACGAATTACGAATTTATTTAGAATATATTGGCAAATATTTAGATACGGTCAAAAATCGTACCCATGCGGTGTAAAAACGCCGGGGCGGGGCTTTCCCATCAGCAAAAGTTAGCGCGGATGGCGTAGATTTGTACCGATCGATATAAAACGACCGAATGACTGACCGAAAACGCAAGATTGTGAACGACCCGGTGTATGGGTTTATAACAATCGATCATCCATTGATATTCAGCCTCCTGTCGCACCCGTACTACCAGCGGCTGCGGCGGATACACCAGATGGCGCTGGCGCACCTGGTATATCCGGGCGCCATGCATACCCGTTTCCATCACAGTATGGGGGCGTACCACCTGATGAGCTGTGCGCTGGCGGAGTTGAAGGGAAAGGGGGTGGAAATATCGGAAGAAGAGGAAGTGGCCGCGAAAATGGCCATATTATTGCATGATGTGGGGCATGGGCCTTATTCCCATGCGCTGGAGCATTCGCTGGTGGAGGGTGTTTCCCATGAGGAGATTTCCCAGCTGCTTATGCAGACGCTCAACCGGGAGATGGACGGCGCGCTGGACCTGACTTTGGAGATTTTTAACGACCGGTATCATAAAAAATTCCTGCATCAATTGGTTTCCAGCCAGTTAGACGTAGACCGGATGGATTACCTGAGCCGCGACAGCTTTTACACGGGCGTTTCGGAGGGGGTGATTTCGTACGACAGGATCATCAAAATGCTGACGGTGGCCGGCGGGGAGCTGATGGTGGAGGAAAAAGGGATTTATTCCATCGAGAAGTTCATTGTGGCGAGGCGGCTCATGTATTGGCAGGTGTACCTGCATAAAACGGTGCTGAGCGCGGAAAACATGCTGGTGCGCGTGCTGATGCGGGCCAAAGTGCTTGCGGGGCAGGGCGTGGAGCTGTTCGGTTCCCCCGCGCTGCGGTACTTCCTGTACCGGCGGGTGGGGCGCCAGGAGTTCGGGCACGACCCCGAGGTGCTGGCACAGTTCTGCCTGCTGGACGATTACGACATCATGGGCGCCATCAAGGTGTGGGCGGGGCATGAAGACAAGACGCTGGGCACGCTGTGCCGGTGGCTCGTGAACCGCCAACTTTTCAAGGTTACGCTGCGGAACGACCCGTTTAGCGCGGCCGAAGTGGCCGGGCTGCGGGAAAAAGCGATGCAGGAACTGGGGCTTTCCGCGGAGGAAGCGGAATATTTCGTGTTCACCGATGCGGCCAGCCTCAAGGCCTATGATGCTGAAGATGAAAAGATTAACATATTATATAAGGACGGCAACGTGCGGGATATTTCTTCCATCGACAATGCCCTTGTATCGCATACTTTGGCAAGACCGATAAAAAAATTCTACATTTGTCATCCAAAATTCTAGGCTAACAACGTTTTACACGAACTTAACATGTTAGTGAATACGGTAATATTATCCGGAGGCGGCCTGGAAGGTAACATTTCAACATTATAACTATGCAATTCAGCGCATTACAGCTGGCTACCATACTGAACGGTAAGCTGGAGGGGGACCCGGAAGTGAAAGTGCACAATATCGCCAAAATAGAAGAGGCAGGGGACGGCATGTTAAGTTTCATCGCCAACCCCAAGTACGAAGAATTCATTTACACCACGCAGGCTTCCATCCTCATCGTGAATGATACCCTGGAGATCGACCGGCCCGTGAAGCCCACGCTGATCCGCGTGAAAGACGCATACAGCTCCTTCGCGCTGTTGCTGGAGAAATACCAGCAGCTGACGGGCGCGGGCAACAAAACCGGCATCCAGCAGCCTTCCCACGTTCCGGCCACCGTAAAAATGGGCACCGGCGTGTTTATCGGCGCTTTCGCCTATCTTGGCGAAAACGTGCAGCTGGGCGATAACGTGAAGATCTACCCCGGCGTGTACCTGGGAGACAATGTGAAGATCGGTTCCGGCTCCGTGCTGTACCCCGGCGTGAAAGTGTACGACCATTGCGTGGTGGGCAACCGCGTGATCCTCCATGCCGGCTGCGTGATCGGCGGGGACGGGTTCGGGTTTGCGCCGCAGGCGGACGGTTCCTATAAAAAAGTGCCCCAGGTGGGCAACGTGGTGATCCACGACGATGTGGAGATCGGCGCGAACACGACCATCGACCGGGCAACCATGGGCTCTACCGTGATCCTTTCCGGCGTGAAGCTCGACAACCTCATCCAGATCGCCCACAACGTGGAAATCGGCCAGAATACCGTGATCGCGGCGCAATCGGGCATTTCCGGCAGCACCAAGATCGGGCGGAACTGCGTGATCGGCGGGCAGGTAGGCATCGTGGGGCATATCCAGATCGCAGACGGCACCCGGATCAACGCGCAAAGCGGATTGTCGAAATCCATCACCACGCCCAATACCGCCCTTACCGGCTCCCCGGCGTACGATTATAAAAGTTCACTGAAAAGTCAGGCAATTTTTAGAAATTTGCCGGAATTGGAAAAGCGCGTCAAAGAACTTGAAGATATGGTGAAGCAACTGCTGGCGGAAAAAGCCGGTGTTTAAATAATTAAAACGAAACTGAATACGTAGCTATAATGATGGACACTCAGCAACAGAACCAGCAGACCCTGAAAGGCCCTGTGACCATTTCAGGCGTTGGTTTGCATACAGGAGCGCATGTGAACATGACCCTCAAACCGGCAATGCCCGGTTTCGGCATCAAATTCCAACGCATCGATCTGCCGGACCAACCAATCGTTAAAGCGGATGTGGACTATGTGGTGGATACCGCCCGCGGCACCACACTCGAGCATAACGGCGCCCGCGTAAGTACCGTGGAACACATCCTCGCCGCCCTCGTAGGCATGGGGGTAGACAACGTACTGATCGAGCTGAACGGACCGGAAATCCCCATCATGGACGGCTCCTCCCTCCCTTTCATCGACCTCATCGAGGAAGTGGGCATCCAGGAACAGGAAGCCAAAAAGATCTGGTATTCCATCGACACCAATATCAACTATTACGATGAAGTGAAGAAAGTGGAAATGTCTGCCCTCCCGGCGCCGGACTACCGCATCACCACGCTCATCGACTTCAATTCTCCCGTGCTCGGTACCCAGCACGCCAACCTGAAGAGCCTGGCCGATTTCAAGAAAGACATCGCGCCGTGCCGCACTTTCGTGTTCCTGCATGAGCTGGAATACCTGCTGGCCAACAACCTCATCAAAGGGGGAGACATCAATAACGCCATCGTGGTGGTAGACCGCGCCGTGAGCGAAGAAGAGCTGAACAGGCTCGCCAAGGCTTTCGACCGTGCGGAAATCTCCGTTCACCAGCGCGAAGGCATCCTCAACAACGCACAGCTTCACTTCCCCAACGAGCCCGCGCGCCACAAGCTGCTCGATATCGTGGGAGACCTCGCCCTGATCGGCTACCCCATCAAGGCGCATATCATCGCCAACCGTCCGGGGCACGCTTCCAACGTGGAGTTTGCCCGCAAGATCAAGGCGTATATCAAGAAGAACAAGCATAACCGCGACGTTCCCATCTATGATCCCAATCAGCCCGCGATCTACGACATCAACCGCATCGTGAAAACCATGCCGCACCGTTACCCGATGCTGCTGGTAGACAAGATCATCGAACTGAGCGATACGCTGGTAGTAGGCATCAAGAACGTCACCTTCAACGAGCAGATCTTCCAGGGGCACTTCCCCAACAACCCGGTAATGCCCGGCGTACTGATCTGCGAAGCCCTGGCACAGGTAGGCGGCATCCTCGCCCTCAACCCGAAGCCGGACCCGGAAAATTACGATACCTATTTCCTCAAGATCGATAATTGCAAATTCAAGCAAAAAGTGATGCCCGGAGATACCATGGTACTGAAAATGGAGCTGCTCAGCCCCATCCGCAGAGGCCTGGTGGAAATGCGCGGAACCGCTTTCGTCGGCAATAAAGTGGCCGCGGAAGCAGACATGGTTGCTCAAATTGTAAAACGCGAAGGATAAAATAACAGCATGATTCACCCGCTCACATACATCCACCCGGACGCCAAAGTTGCGCCCAATGTAAAAATCGATCCTTTTACCGTTATTCATAAAAATGTCGAGATCGGGGAAGGCACCTGGATCGGTTCCAATGTGACCGTCATGGAAGGTGCCCGCATCGGCAAAAACTGCCGCATCTTTCCCGGAGCGGTGATCGCCGGCATTCCGCAGGACCTCAAATTCGAAGGCGAGGAAACCATCGTGGAAATCGGCAACAACACCACCATTCGCGAGTATGTGACCGTTAACAGGGGCACCAAAGACCGCTGGAAAACATCCATCGGCAATAACTGCCTCATCATGGCCTATAGCCACATCGCGCACGATTGCATCATCGGCAACAACTGCGTGTTCTCCAACAACACCACCCTCGCCGGGCACATCACCATCGGCGACCACGTGGTACTGGCGGGCATGGTAGCCGTTCAGCAGTTCTGCAAAGTGGGCAACCACGCCTTCGTGACCGGCGGCTCCCTCGTCCGTAAAGACGTGCCGCCCTACGTGAAAGCCGCCCGCGAACCGCTGTCGTACGTCGGCGTTAATTCCATCGGGCTCAAGCGCAGAGGGTTCTCGCTGGACAAGATCAACCACATCCTGGACATCTACCGCATCCTCTTCGTGAAAGGCAACAATATTTCCAAAGCCATCCGCATCATCGAAGCCGAATTCCCCGCCACGGACGAAAGGGACGAAATCCTTTCCTTCATCCGCGACTCCGGCCGCGGCATCATGAGAGGATACAGCACCCGGGCGAATGACGATCTCGCTTAACCAGGTCGGAAAACGGTATAACCACGACTGGATCTTCCGTCGTTGCACCCATACTTTCTCCGGCACGGGCGGCTCCGCCATCCTCGGGCCCAACGGCTCCGGCAAAAGCACCCTGCTGCAGATCATCAGCGGCCATCACCATCACAGTGAAGGCAAACTGGAATATTTCTTCAACGATCAACTGCTCCCGCAAGACCAGTTCTTCCGCCATTGCGCCATCGTAGCCCCCTACCTGGAAGTGGTGGAAGAACTGACCCTGCAGGAATGCTTCGAATTCCATCTACAGTTCAAAACCTTCCTCCCCGGATTCAAACCCCGGGAAATCGCCGGCATCGTGGGTCTCGACGCCGCCTGGCACAAACAGGTAAGGCATTTCTCCTCCGGCATGAAGCAGCGCGCCCGACTCGCACTTGCCATCTTCTCCGACGTCCGCGCCCTGCTGCTCGACGAGCCCTGCACCAACCTCGACGCCGCCGGCATCAGCCTCTACCAGCAGCTGATCCGCGAATACGGCGGCAACCGCCTTATCATCGTTTCCTCCAACGACCCCGCCGAATACAGCTTTTGCCAGGAACAAATCCGGATCAGCGACTACAAGTAATAATTTGTACTTTCAGGGCGTCATTGTGAATGATTAAATTCTCCCTATGAGCATTCCGAACAAAAAAGTCGTGAACGGATGGGCCATGTATGACTGGGCCAATTCCGTGTACAACCTCGTGATCACGACCACTTTCTTTCCGCTTTACTTTATTTCCATCACCAACGCCGAATTCGGCGGCGACGTGGTCGATTTTTTCGGCTGGAAACTGAAGAACTCCGTACTGTACGACTACGCACTGGCTTTCGCCTATCTCCTCATCGCGTTCGCCATGCCCATCCTCGGCTCCATCGCGGATACGCGTGGCAATAAAAAGAACTTCCTCCGCTTCTTCACCTATCTCGGCGGGCTTTCCTGCATGGCGTTTTTCACTTTCACCACGAACTCCTCGCTCGAGCTGGCGGTACTGTATTTCGTACTGGCCACGGTGGGATATTGCGGTGGATTGGTGTTCTATAACTCGTACCTGCCCGAAATTGCGCCGGTTGAACTGAGGGACCGGGTTTCGGCGCGCGGATATTCGTTCGGCTATATCGGCAGCGTATTGTTGCAAATCATAGGGTTCGCCCTGGTATTGGGTTTCGATGCTATGAAGCTCCCCGGTGACCTCGCCCCCAGGATCACTTTCCTCCTCGTAGGGCTCTGGTGGATCGGGTTCGCGCAGATCCCGTTCGTCCGCCTCCCCAAATCTCAGCCTTCCATCGAAAATCATAAAGGCAGCATTTTTTCCGACGGTTTCGCGGAATTGAAGAAAGTGTACGCGCAGGTACGCCGCATGCCGGTACTGAAACGCTTTCTCAGGGGGTTTTTCTTCTACTCCATGGGCGTGCAGACCGTGATGATGGTAGCCACGATCTTCGGACTGAAGGAACTGAAAATGCCGCAGACCAACCTCATCGCCTGCGTGGTGATCATCCAGCTGGTAGCGGTGCTCGGCGCCTGGGGCATGGCGAGGCTATCGGAACGGTACGGCAACTTCCGCATCATTATGCTGACGGTTTTACTGTGGATCGGGATTTGCCTGGCCGCCTATTTCATGACCACGCAGACGCAGTTCTATTTCCTCGCCGTGGGCGTAGGGCTCGTAATGGGCGGGATACAATCGCTCAGCCGCTCCACTTATGCCAAGCTGATCCCCGAGACCAGGGACACCGCATCCTTCTTCAGCTACTACGACGTAACGGAAAAGATCTCCATCGTGATCGGCCTGTTCAGCTTCGGGTACATCGAACATCTGACCGGCGATATGCGGACGTCTGTGCTCGTTTTGACAGGGTTCTTCGGCATAGGGCTTCTCTGGGTTTTCTCCGCCTTGCAGAAACAACGTAGCTTAGCAGCAGCGGAAAAATCCGCGGCTTATGAAACCGAAACTATCTGAAGCATGAAATTACACACGATCAATACCGGCCTTTTCAAGCTCGACGGCGGCGCCATGTTCGGCGTTGTGCCCAAAAGCATCTGGAACAAACTCAACCCGGCAGACGATAACAATATGTGCTCCTGGGCCATGCGCTGCATGCTCGTGGAAGACGGCAACCGGCTCGTGCTTATAGATAACGGCATCGGCAACAAACAGGACGCCAAATTCTTTTCCCATTACTTTCTGCATGGAGACGATACGCTCGACAAATCGCTGGGCGCACTGGGCTTTCATCGCAACGATATCACCGACGTTTTCCTCACCCACCTCCACTTCGACCACTGCGGCGGCAGCATCGAGCGCGAGGGCGACAAGCTCGTGCCCGCGTTCAGGAACGCCACGTACTGGAGCAACGAGGCCCACTGGAAATGGGCCACGGAACCGAACGACCGCGAAAAAGCTTCGTTCCTCCGCGACAACATCCTCCCCATCCAGCAAAGCGGCCAGCTCAAATTCATCGACCAGCAAGACGGCATCGCTTTCACCGACCACATCCGGGTGCGTTTCGCCTATGGCCACACCGACGCCATGATGCTCCCCGAGATCCGGTACAACGGGCATACGATCGTCTACATGGCCGACCTGCTGCCGTCTACCGGCCACATTCCCCTCCCCTACGTGATGGCGTACGACATGTTCCCGCTCACTACGCTGGAAGAGAAAAAACGCTTTCTCATGGAAGCCAACGAGCGCAATTACGTGCTCTATTTCGAGCATGACCCCGTAGTGGAATGCTGCACGCTGCAAAGCACCGAAAAAGGGATCCGCGTGCAGGAAACCTTTCCGCTCAGCAACCTCTAAACGTTAAACCGAAACATATGCATATGAACATCTTACGTACGCTGCCAGTTGCTGCAGCCCTTTTCCTCACCGCATGCCAGGGCGGGAACACCAATTCGCAAGACGCTACCGCCGTGCAGGACTCCCTCGCCATCGATTCCCTCAGCACCGAAGTGATGGCCATTCACGACGAAGGCATGGCCAAAATGATGGTCATCCGCCGCCTCCGCACCCGCGTCACCGAAGTCACCGATTCCCTCGGCAAAGCGAAGGCCGATACCGCCGTTTACCACACCGCCGGCGCCCTGCTCGACAGTGCCAACAGCGCCATGAACGCCTGGATGCACGGGTACGACATGGAACTGGCCGATAAAGACAACGCACAGAAAAAAGCCTACCTCGAATCCGAGAAAAAGAAAATCAGCGAAGTGAAAGACCTCATGCTCAAAAGCATCGACGGCGCCAAAGCTTTGCTGAAAGAACAATAAAAACGATCCATCAAACCGCTATCTTCACGTAAACAGATCGCTATGTCCAAGCAGGAAGATTTCTTACAATACATCAACAACGGATACACGTTCAAAGGAGAACATTTCAAACTGGGCTGCGCCATGCTCGACGGTGAGGTGATCACCGGGGCAGACGTTTTCCTTCCCCTCAAAACCCTCAACCGCCACGGCCTCATCGCCGGCGCCACCGGCACCGGTAAAACCAAGACCCTCCAGGTGATCGCCGAAGGCCTCAGCGACGCCAGCGTGCCCGTGTTGATGATGGACATCAAGGGAGACCTCAGCGGCATCGCCGCCCCTGGCACCTCCAACGCCAAGATAGCGGAGCGGTATGCCAAAATCGGCGGAACATGGACACCGTCCGGTTACCCCGTGGAACTGCTCACACTGAGCCATGAAAAAGGCGCGCGCCTCCGGGCCACCGTCAGCGAATTCGGCCCCGTGCTCCTGTCCAAAATCCTGGAGCTCAACGATACGCAAGCGGGGCTCGTGGCCATGATCTTCAAATATTGCGACGATAATAAACTGCCGCTGCTCGACCTGAAAGACTTCAAAAAAGTGCTTCAGTTCGTAAGCGACGAAGGCAAGAAGGAACTGGAAAAAGACTACGGCAAGATTTCCACCACTTCCACCGGCACCATCCTCCGGAAAGTGATCGAACTGGAGCAACAGGGCGCCACCGTGTTCTTCGGCGAAAAATCGTTCGAGGTAGACGATCTCATGCACATCGGCGACGATGGGCGGGGAATGATCTCCATCGTTCGCGTGGCCGACATCCAGGACCGCCCGAAACTCTTTTCCACCTTCATGCTCAGCCTGCTGGCCGAACTCTACGCCACGCTCCCGGAAGAAGGCGATATGGAAAAGCCGAAGCTGGTCATGTTCATCGACGAAGCGCACCTCATTTTCCAGGAAGCCAGCGATGCGCTGCTGCAACAGATCGAAACGATCGTGAAGCTCATCCGCTCCAAAGGCGTCGGTATTTTCTTCTGCACCCAAAACCCCATGGACGTTCCGGCGTCTGTACTGGGGCAACTGGGCCTGAAGGTGCAGCACGCCCTGCGCGCGTTCACCGCCAACGACCGTAAAACGATCAAACAGACAGCGGAGAACTATCCCTTGTCGGATTTCTATAAAACCGACGAGCTGCTCACGCAGATCGGGATCGGCGAGGCGCTGGTGACCTGCCTCAGCGAAAAAGGCACGCCTACGCCGCTGGCGGCCACCATGCTCACATCGCCGCGTTCCCGGATGGATATTCTGAGCGATGGGGAGATAGACGACCTGGTGGCCAAATCCAAGCTGGTGCGGAAATACAACCAGGAGATCGACAGCGAAAGCGCCTACGAGATCCTCACCGCCAAACTGGAAGAAGCCGCCGAAAAAGCGAAACAGGAAGAAGAAGAAAAACCCGCTGCGAAAGGCCGGCAGAAAGAAGAAAAAGGCCTGCTGGAATCGGTCCTGACCAGTTCCGCCGCCAAACAGGCCGGCCGCACCGCCGCCAATATAATTACCCGCAGCCTGCTGGGCGCGTTGGGACTGGGTGGCAGAAGCAGCAAGAAAAAAGGGACCAGCTGGTTTTAAACACTTGTTCCATGGCATTAATTTTTCTTATAATTGGAGCGGTTTTTACTTTGGCGGGATTGAGATCCATGAAACATCCTGCTCCGCAAATCAATCGTTTAAACGGTTACCGCAGTCGCCGCTCTAAAAAATCGCAAGCGGCCTGGGATGCCGCGCAAACATATTCTGCCCGGATTTACCGGAATACGGGATTGGGGATTTTGGCTCTAAGCATTCCGGTATGGCTGATCAACAATCGGGAGTTGCTTCATTTTTCCTTGACATGGAATTTGGGAGTGTCGCTGCTATTCAGCATTTTACCGCCGCTGTTGATAAGGCTCCTGACGGAAACCTATCTCAAAAACACTTTCGACGAAGACGGCCACCACCGTGCACATGCCGCCAATATTGAATAAAAACCGAATCGCATGGTTTTGATTATTCTTTTGATCGGAACGATTTTTACCGTGATGGGATGGATTTTCGGAAAGTTCCCACCGAAAAACATCAATCCCATCTATGGCTACCGCTCACCCCGGTCGAAAAAGTCGCAGGCGGCGTGGGACGCCGCGCAGGTCTACTCCGCCCGGATCATGCGGAACACCGGCATCGGCATACTTGCCCTCAGCATTCCCGTCTGGCTCACCAGCGGCATGGAACTGCAATACGTCCCCGAAGTATGGATCATCGTGCTGCCGTTGCTGTTCAGCGTTGTGCCGTCGGTGATCATTATCCTGCAGACGGAAAATTTCCTGAAGAAAAATTTCGATAGCAGCGGCAATCCTTTAAAAAACAACTAAAAGATATGTCAACACCCATCAAAACCGGGCTTTGCTCCTACGGCCACAGCGGATATGCCTTCCATGCGCCGTTCCTGCACGTGCATCCCGGCTTCGAGCTGACGGCGGTGACCGAACGCTCCAAACACCTCGCGCAGCAGCGCTATCCTTCCGTAAAAATCTATCCCGACGTGATGAGCATGATCGGCGACGCGTCGCTGGAGCTCATCATCGTCAACACACCGAACTATTCCCACTACGAATACACCAAAGCCGCACTCCTCGCAGGCAAGCACGTGGTGGTGGAGAAGCCGTTCACCGTTACTTCCGCCGAAGGCGAAGAACTGATTGAACTGGCCAAAAAACAGCAAAAACTCATCATCGTATATCAAAACCGCCGCTACGACAGCGATTATAAAATCGTTCGCCGGGTGGTGGAAGAAGGGCTCATCGGCGATGTGCTGGAAGTGGAATTCCACTACGACCGGTTCAAGGAAGAACTGAGCTATAAAAAACACAAGGAAGCCGCTTCGCCCGGTACTGGCGTGTTGTACGATCTCGGGTCGCACCTGATCGACCAGGCACTGACCATTTTCGGGATGCCTGAAGCTGTATTCGGCGATGTGCGCATCATCCGCCGGGAATCTGTGGTAGACGATTATTTCGAACTGCTGCTGTATTACCCCTCGCTGCGGGTGCGCCTCAAATCGAGCTACCTCGTGAAAGAAGCCCTCCCCGCCTACATCCTGCACGGCCGCAAGGGCTCGTTCATCAAAAGCAAGTCAGACATCCAGGAAGCACTGCTCATGAAAGGCGTGCTGCCCGATGCGCCCGATTGGGGCGCGGAATCGCCGGCAGAATGGGGCCTGCTCCACACCGAGAAAGACGGTAAAACGGTGAAGGAATTCCTGCCCGGCGGCAACGGCAACTATCTTGATTTCTACAAAGGCGTGTACGGCGCCATCCGCGAAGGCAAGCCCAATCCCGTTACGCCCGAAGAAGGCCTGAACGTGGTGAAGGTGATCGAAGCGGGATTCCGCAGCAGTGCGGAACGCCGTGTTGTGACGCTGTAATTTTTTCAGGGCTTCGCCGCGAAGAGCAACCCGTCTCCATCGCGCAGAACGCAGCCTTCGGCGATGAGGAATTGCAGGGTATCCAGTATCCTGCTTTCCTCCGCGTCGAGCTTTTGCATGAGGTTTTGCATGCTCGACTTTTCACTGAGCGCGGCCAGGATGGCTTTCGCCAGTTCACCGAACTCCCCGGCCTTCAGTTTCCCCCGGTCTTCCTTCACGCATACATCGCAAACGCCGCATCTTTCGGCGTCCTTTTCCCCGAAATACCCCACCAGCTGGCGCGTCCGGCAAACATCCGCGTTTTGCGCATACTTCGTGATGGCGTTGATCTTCGCTTCCATGATCTTTTTCCGCTGCGCGAGGCGCTCCATATCGATGCGGAGCTGCTGCGCGCGGGGGCGCTCCTGGAGGAACGACAACTGTGGACTGTCTTTCCGCGGATAATACCTCACCACGGCCTGGCGGTGCAATTGCTTGAGGTTGTCCACGATCTCGTCTTCCGTGCAGTTGAGGATGCGCGCGAGTTGTTTTTCGAAGATGGGGACGGGCATATCGAGAATTCCCTGGTAAGTGCGCAGGAGTGATTTGATGAGTTGATCGAGGCGGGGATTGATGTTTTCGTATTCGAAAAGCGTTTCGCGGTTGGTGATGATTTCCGCTTTGGAGGGCATGTACACGCTTTCACTGAGTTGCCAGACGCCTTCCTGCTCGATGATCTTGATGGCGCTGTGCGCCACGGTGACGTTGAGTTTGAACCGCTGTACGAATTCATTGAAATCGAAATCGAAATACACGCCTTCCACGCCGCCGGCGGGCGCCTGCAGGTAGTTCACCACGGCCTGGAACACTTCGCGGATGGTGTCGAGGTCGGGGAATTGCAGTTCGAGGCGGGCTTTCATCTGTTCGAGGTCGTTTTGCGTGTAAAGCAATACGGCGAAGGCTTTCTGCTCGTCGCGCCCTGCGCGGCCCGCTTCCTGGTAATAGGCTTCTACGCTGTCGGGCACGTCTGCATGCACCACGAGGCGGACGTCGGGTTTATCGATCCCCATCCCGAAGGCGTTCGTGCAAACGATGACGCGGGTTTCGCCCTTGATCCAGGCAGATTGACGGGCGTTGCGCTCTTCGTTCGGGAGGCCGGCGTGGTAATAGTTCGCCGAAATCCCCTGGGCCTGGAGCAGCCCTGCCAGCTCCTGCGTCTGGCGGCGGTTGCGGCAATAGACCACTGCGGTGCCGGGCACCCTGTCGAGAATAGCGCGGATGCGCGCGGGCTTGCTTTCCTCTTCCAGCACGCTGTAGGAAAGGTTCGGCCGCGCGAAGGATTTGATGTAGATGTTCGGTGCGCGCAGTTGCAGCTGGATGCAGATATCTTTCTGAACGGCGGGCGTGGCGGTAGCGGTAAGCGCGAGGATGGGGGCGTTGGGAAATTGATCGCGGATAGTAGCGATCTGCAGATAGGCCGGCCGGAAATCGTATCCCCACTGCGAAATGCAATGCGCTTCATCCACCGCGATCAGCGTCACGGGCAATACTTCGCAATACCACAGGAACCGGCGGCTCTGGAGCCTTTCCGGCGAAACGTAAAGGAACTTGATATCGCCTTCCCGCGCCATCGCCAATACTTTTTCCACATCCTTCCCCATCATGCCCGCATAAATAGCGAACGCCGGAATACCGCGCTTGTTCAGGTTTTCCACCTGGTCTTTCATCAGCGCGATGAGCGGCGTCACCACGAGGCAAAGCCCCTCTCGCATCATGGCGGGCACCTGGAAGCAGATCGACTTACCACCGCCCGTAGGCAGCAGCGCCAGCGTATCTTTCCCCGATGCCACCGCCTCCACGATTTCCTTTTGCATGGGGCGGAAACCGGAATATCCCCAGTATTGCTGTAATATTTGCTGTGCCGTAGACATGTGTTATTTCTTCTCCAAATAGGGTAACGACCAGCCTTTGCGCAAGGCCGTCAGCCGGATCGTGATCACAAGAATAATGCTGGCCACCATGTTCCAATCCTGCTCCACACCGAGGTGCCGCAGCCCGATGTACAGCGCGGCGCCGGCGAGGCAGGCTGTTGCGTAGATCTGACGGCTGAAGATCAGCGGGATTTCGTTCACCATCATATCGCGGATCACCCCGCCGAAAATGGCCGAGATCATCCCCAGGATCACCGCCGCCCAGGGATGCACCCCGAACGCCAGAGCCTTCTGCAAGCCGATCACGGTATAAAAACCGATCCCCAGCGTGTCGAACAAAAAGATGGAACGCCGGTACTTCAGGAACCGCGCACGGAACAAAATGGTCACGATCACGCCGAGAATGATGGCGATCACATACCGGGAATCGTTCACCCACACCGGCCGCGTGCCCAGGATCAGGTCGCGCATCGTGCCGCCGCCGATGGAAGTAACGAACGCAGTGAAGCTCACCCCGAATATGTCGTGGTACATCTTCTTGTCCCAAGCCGCCAGCGCGCCGGATATGGCGAACACGAAGGTGCCGATGAGGTCTAACCAGTATATCATTCACGAACGGATTTCGATATACGAATTAACGACAAATTTTAATGGCTTACACGCTTGAAACGAAGTCGAACGGAATTGATGGCCAGCACAACATCCGACAGCCCCATCACCAGCGCGCCCACGATCGGGTTCAGGAATCCGAGCGCCGCCACCGGAATGGCCACCACGTTGTAAATAAAGGCCCAGAAAAGGTTTTGCTTGATGGTAAGATAGGTATGCTTACCCAGTCCCATAGCGAGCGGAAGCGCGCCGAGGTGGTTGTTGAGGAGGATCACGTTTGCGCTCTGCATGGCCACCTGCGTGGAATCGGAGAGCGATACGCCGATGGTCGCCTTCGCCAGCGCCGGCGCGTCGTTGATACCGTCGCCCACCATGGCGGTGGGGGCAACTTGCATGAGGGCGTCGATTTTTTCGAGCTTCTGCTTGGGCGACTGTTCGGCGAACCATGCGTCCATCCCCAGTTCTTCCGCCATTTCGCGGCATTTGCGGGTAGTGTCGCCGCTGAGGAGGATGGTTTTAATACCGGCGGACTGTAGGCTGCCGATGACGGTTTTGGCTTCGGGGCGCAGCTCGTCGGTAAAGTCGAGCCAGCCGGCCAGGGCGCCGTTCTTCAGGAGGTAGATATTGTGGGAATCGTCTGTGGTGAGGTCTTTGGCGAGGAGGAACGATCCCAGTTTCCATTCGTTCCCGTCTTTATCGCTGGCTTGCATGCCGAGGCCTTTTACTTCGCGGACCTGCCGGAGCGTGGTTTCCGGCGTGCCTTTCCACGCGGCGGTGATCGACCGGGCGATGGGGTGGGAAGAATATTTTTCGATGCTGAAAACGAGGGATCGGAAAGTGGCTTCATCGATGCCGGTGGCTTGCCATTGGCCGATGCGGAGCTTCCCGGTGGTGAGGGTGCCGGTTTTATCGAACACGATCTGGCGGATGTTGCGGAACTGTTCGAGCGTGTTGGCGCCTTTGATGAGGATGCCGTTTCGCGCGGCCCTTCCCAATCCTACCATTACCGCCGCAGGCGTGGCGAGCCCCATGGCGCAGGGGCATGCGATGACCAGCACTGCGATCGCCCGCATCATGGCCACCTGCAAAGGCGTTCCGCCGATAAAGTACCAGCCCAGGAACGTCAGCAGCGCGATCCCCAGCACCAGGGGCACAAAAATGGCGCTGATCCTGTCTGCCAGCTTCTGCATGGGCGGCTTGTTGCCCTGCGCCTGCTTCACGAGGTCGATGATGTAAGACAGCACGGTATCTTTCCCCGTAGCCGTGATATATATCTTGATGGAACCGTCTTCCAGGATGGTGCCCCCGATCACTTTATCCTTCTCCTGCTTGCCGACCGGCGCGCTTTCCCCCGTGATCATGGATTCGTTGACGTGGCCGGAGCCCCAGTAAATGGTGCCGTCCATGGGAATTTTATCGCCCGTGTTGACGAGCACGCGGTCGCCGGTGCGCAGGGCACCGTTATCCACTTCGTCTATATGTTCTTCGCCGTTTTCGTGCACATGCAGCCGGCGGGCGGTGGTGTGCTGGAGCCTCGCCAGTTCGGCGATGGCGGTGGTGGTGGATTTGACGGAACGTTCTTCGAGGAGGTTGCCGAGGAACACGAGGGTGAGGATGGCGGCGGTGGTTTCGAAAAAGAGGTAATTTTCTCCCAGGCCCTGCAACGCCCCGATGAGGCTGTAGGCGAAGGCAGCCGTGGCGCCCAGCGTCACGAGCACGTCCATGTTCGCCACGCCGTTGCGCAGGGAGCGGAAGGCGCTTTTCCCGAAATGCGCCATACCAACGAGGTACACCGGTACCGTGAGCGCCAGTTGCACCCAGGGGTTATGCAGCCAATGCCAGTTTACCCACATATGCAGGAGCAGCGGGGCGGTGAATATGGCGCAGAATATGAATTTGAAGGTGAGGGAGGTATAGAAGGGCCGCTGTTGCGCCTCGGCGCCGGGGAGCACCACTTCGTACCCAAGCCCGTTGATGCCGTTGATGATGTCGTTCGCGCTGGCGCCTTCGGGAAGGGTGAAGCGCAATTCTTCCGTGGCCACGCTGATCGCCACCTCTTCCATGCCTTTATTTTCGAGGAATTTGGAGATGGTGAGCGCGCAGCTGGAGCAGTTCATGCCTTTTACCTTGCAACTGATCGTTTCCATATGGAACAAAATTACCGCCGGCGCCCCGCAAACCCATGGGTTTTTAATGCAACAGCGGTGCTATTTCGCCCGGGCGGCGGGCTATCCCGGGCGCCAATGCTGCATTTGGCCGGACGGCGGGAATTATTGCAACACCGGTGCTTTTCCGCCGCCAATTTCGCCGTCAAAACACCTGAAAACGGCATAAAACGGCCGTAAATGCGCGGGAATTGCTAAATTTAGGCTTTGTTAAGGGAAAGACACGTATGAAATTGATTTTCTCTCTGGATGAATTACAGGATGCGGCCCGGCAACTTTGGGCCAATTACCCAAAAGCGCGCGTTTTCGCGTTCAACGGCGATATGGGGGCGGGCAAAACCACCTTCATCAAAGCCCTTTGCGCCGCCAAAGGCGTAAACGGCACCACCGCAAGCCCGACTTTTTCCATCATCAACGAATACCGGTATAAAAACGGCGACGGGCAGGAAAGGACCATCTACCACCTCGACCTTTACCGCCTCAAAAACCTGGAAGAAGCCGTGGAAGCCGGCGTGGAAGATTGTCTCTACCACCCTTCCGCCGTGTCTTTCGTGGAATGGCCGGATGTGGTGACCGACATCCTCCCGGCAGATACCGTACATATCTTCCTGTCCGTCACCCCGGGCCAGCAACGCCAGCTGGTGGCCGGTTCCGCCCATCCGGGGGAATTCAGGCCTTCGCTGCAATAATAAACGTAACTTTGGAAGCCACCCAAACATACAACTGTCATCAATATGGAGCATAGGCCAAAACCTGTTGTGAGTGCCGGTTTCACGTATTCGCCCCTCGAGGAGACGCTGGACATCCCGCAGAAAAATTCCCGCCTTTACATCGGGATACCGAAGGAAACGTCCTTCCAGGAAAACCGCATCGCGCTAACGCCCGACGCGGTCAGCATCCTCACCAATAACGGGCATCATATCGTGGTGGAACATAAAGCCGGCGACGGCTCCCATTTCTACGATACCGACTATTCCGAAGCCGGCGCCGAAATCGTGTATGACAAAAAAGAGGTCTTCAAGGCAGACGTCATCGTGAAATCCGCTCCGCTCAACGATGAGGAGATCGAGCTGCTGCACCCGCACCAGATCGTTATTTCACCCATCCACCTGTCTGTCCTCAAAGCGGAACAGCTGCAGAAAATGATGGACAAGCGGATCACGCTGCTGTCTTTCGAAAACCTGAAAGACGATTCCGGCACCTACCCCATCGTTCGCGCCATGAGTGAGATCGCGGGGTCGGCGGTGATGCTGATCGCGGGGCAATACCTCAGCACGAGCAGCCGCGGGAAAGGCATCCTCCTGGGCGGCATTACCGGTATCCCGCCAACGAAAGTGGTGATCATCGGCGCGGGGATCGTGGGCGAATTCGCCGCACGCACGGCGCTGGCGCTCGGTTCCTCCGTGAAAGTGTTCGACAATAACATTTACAAACTGAAACGGCTCCAGAATAATATCGGCGTTCGCGTTTTCACCTCGGTTATACAGCCGCGGGTGCTCGCCGATCAGCTGCGGACGGCCGACGTGGCCGTGGGCGCCCTGTCTTCCCAAAGCGGGCGCACGCCCATCGTAGTCACCGAATCGATGGTATCTCACATGAAAACCGGGTCGGTGATCGTGGATGTAAGCATCGATCGCGGCGGCTGTTTCGAAACTTCGGAAGTGACCTCGCACGAGAATCCCGTGTTCAAGAAATACGACGTGATCCATTATTGCGTGCCCAACATCCCGTCGGGCTTCGCCGGCACGGCGTCGCAAGCCATCAGCAACGTACTCATGCCGCTGCTGATCGAGGCGGCGGACGATGGCGGGTTCGAGAACCTCGTCTGGATCAAGCGCGGCGTCAGGAACGGGATTTACCTGTACAAAGGCGCCCTCACCAACTATCACCTCAGCGAAAAATTCAAGTTGAAATACACGGACCTGGAGCTCCTCCTCGCCGTGAAAGGATAAAAAAAGGCTGACCACATCACGCGGTCAGCCTTTTTTCATGTATTTGATTTCCTATTTGTTCAGGAAAATTGTCGCGATAATGATGATGCCTACCACGATCCGGTAGTATCCCCACATTTTGAACCCGAATTTCTGTAAGGTCCCGATAAAGAACTTGATGGCGAGCATGGCCACAATAAAGGCCACCACATTGCCGATCAGCAGCAGGCGGATGTTGTCGGGGGAACTGGTGAGCACTTCGTGGTTCTTCAGCAGTTTGTACCCGGTGGCTGCGGCCATGGTGGGCACGGCGAGGAAGAAGGAGAACTCCGCGGCGGCGTGGCGGGTCAGTTTTTGCTGCATGCCGCCGATGATGGTGGCCGCGCTGCGGCTTACGCCGGGAATGAGGGCAATGCATTGGAAAAGACCGATGCGGATGGCGCGGAAATAGTCCATCCCTTCGTCAGACGTGATGGTGGGGTTTTGGAACCATTTATCGACCACCAGCAGTACGAATCCTCCCAGCAGCAGGGTGCAGCCTACGATGAGGGGGCTTTCCAGCCAGGCGTCGATGTAATCGTGGAGCAGGAACCCCAGGATCAGGGCGGGCATAACGCCGAGGATGAGTTTCACATAGAACTGCCATTTGCCGAAATCGATGAATTTCTTCCAGTACAGTACTACCACCGCGAGGATGGCGCCCAGTTGGATGGCGACTTCGAATAATTTGGTGAACTCGTCTCCGTTAATGCCCATCACACTGCTGGCGATGACCATGTGGCCGGTAGACGAGATGGGGATGAATTCGGTTAATCCTTCGATGATGGCTATGATTACGGCTTCTAATGTGCTCATGGTTCAAAATAAGAAAAAGCGATGAGGGCGTCATCGCTATGATTACAATGTGGGTTTACGGTATTGATAATCAGGCTTTCGGCTTTCTCATGATGGCCCAGGCCTCTACTGCGAGGCCGAGGAGGATCACGATGGGGGCCAGGGTGATACGGCGGAAGCTGTACACTTCTTCAGGTGAGAAGCGCGCAGGATCGTCGGAGCTGCCGCCCATCATCAGGAGGAACCCGATAGCGATGAGGATTACACCTGCCAGCATGAGCTGGTAATTGCCTTTCCCGAAGAGAGACCCGGAGGTGGACGGCTTATTTGCTTCTTTGGACATATCTGTAGATTAAATTTGGATCAATATAAATCATCAAGTTTCAACTTGAGGTATTTCATCACCGAGCGATGGGTGCTGAGGAGGGAAATACCGATTCCGAGCCCGACCAGCGCCAGGAACAGGAGGCCCGTCAGCCAGTAGTCGCGCATCCCGCGGAGGCCCGGCAGGGCGGATTCCGCGAAGGAAATCAGACCGATCAGGCAGGCGATGGCCAACACCGCGCTGAGGCCGCCGTTGATGATGCTCCGCCTGTCGAACGGTTTGGCGATGAACCACCGGGTGGCCCCTACCATCTGCATCGTTTTGATGAGGAAACGGTTGCTGTACATGGCGAGGCGGATGGTGTTATCGATGAGGAACAGTACCACGATGCACATCAGTGCGCTGATCACCAGCAGTACGATCCCGATTTTCTTTGCGATTTCCAGCACTTCCGATACGAGCGATTTCTGATAATACAGCTCGCGGACGTTGGCGCGGCTCTGGATCTGCTGCTCGATCACCTTCAGGCTGTCTGGCTGCACATACCGGGCGTGCAGGCTGATATCGACGCTCGCGTACAGGGGGTTGAAGCCCAATACGGCGAAATTCTCTTCCGGATTCTCGCGTTTGAACTTCTCGGCCGCCATGTCTTTCGATACATATTGCGCTTTTTTCACAAACGGCATTACCGCCAGGGAATCGCGCAGGGCGATGGCCTGGTCTTCCTTCACATTATCGCGCAGGATCACCTGCAGCTCGATATTTTCTTTGTAATACTCGCTGAGATTCTTGGCATTGATCATAAAGAGACCGAGCACACCCAGCAGGATGAGCACCAGGGTCACCCCGATGATCGAATATATATAAGACGGCTTCGATTTCTTTGCTGACATTTTCCCGGGTTGAGCCATTCGTCTATAGTTTAGGAGCGAAAATAATAAAAATTGGGACTTATGTTTACTTTTGCCATCCCAAACGGTATTTTAACAATTTTTATTATATGGTAAAATGCCCGGTTGGAAAATCTTTTGTGAATAAGTAATTTACAATAAAGCGCCCGGCAATACCGGGCTTTAGATGATTATGGAGTACAATTTCAGGCAACTTGAGCGGAAATGGCAGGACCATTGGGTGAAAACCGGCGCCTACAAGGTCAGCAACAACAGCACCAAACCCAAATGTTACGTGCTGGACATGTTCCCCTACCCTTCCGGGGCCGGGCTGCACGTTGGGCACCCGCTGGGTTTCATCGCGTCAGATATCTATGCCCGTTACAAACGGCTGAAAGGCTTTAATGTGCTGCACCCCATGGGGTACGACGCGTTCGGCCTCCCCGCGGAGCAATACGCCATCGAAACCGGCCAGCACCCCGCCGTGACCACCGAAGCCAATATCCGCACCTTCCGCCAGCAGCTCGACAATATCGGGTTCAGCTTCGACTGGGAGCGCGAGATCAACACCAGCGACCCGTCGTATTACAAATGGACGCAACATATTTTCCTGCAGCTTTACGGCAGCTGGTATAACCGCCATGCCGCCAAAGCAGAAAACATCGAAACGCTCATCCGCATTTTCGAGCAGGAAGGCAATATCCACCAGGAATGCCCCGGCGACCGCAGCCTCCGCTTCAGCGCCGACACCTGGAACAACTGGACTTACGAAGAGCAGCAGCAGGCCCTCATGGAATACCGCCTCGCCTATCTCGCCTACGCCGAAGTGAACTGGTGCCCGGTGCTCGGCACCGTGCTCGCCAACGACGAGGTGATCAACGGCGTGAGCGAACGCGGCGGCCATCCCGTCATCAAAAAGAAAATGCGCCAGTGGTTCCTGCGCATCACCGAATATGCGGACCGCCTTCTCGAAGGGCTCGAAACGGTCCAGTTCAGCGACGCCATGAAAGACATGCAGCGCAACTGGATCGGGAAAAGCCAGGGCGCCGAGATCAAATTCAACGTGGCCGGCAGCCTCGAGAACATCGTGGTCTACACCACCCGTCCAGACACCATTTTCGGCGTCGACTTCATGGTGGTTGCCCCCGAGCACGAGCTCGTGGACGCTATCACGACCGATGCGCAAAGCCAGGCGGTGAGCGATTACCGCGAGTATGTGCAGAGCCGTTCCGAACGCGAGCGCATGGCCGAAGTGAAACAAATCACCGGATGCTTCACCGGCGCCTACGCCGTGAATCCTTTCGACGGCCGTCAAATTCCCATCTGGATTTCCGAATACGTACTGGCGGGATACGGCACCGGCGCCATCATGGCGGTGCCCTGCGGCGACGCGCGCGATTTCGGCTTCGCCCGTCATTTCAACATCCCGATCACCAATATCATCGGCGACGCCTTCAACGGCGAAGAAGCCAATGCCACCAAAGACGCCATCCTCCAGAACAGCGGCTTCCTCAACGGCAAGCCCATGCGTGAAGCGATGGACATCGTAGCCGAAAAGATCGAGCAGCTGGGCATCGGCAAGCGTCAGATCAACTACAAAATGCGCGACGCGGGATTCAGCCGCCAGCGATACTGGGGCGAACCTTTCCCCATCGTTTTCCGTAACGGCGTTCCCGAAGCGCTGGATGTTTCCGAGTTGCCGCTGGAACTGCCGCACGTGGAGAATTACCGTCCGGGCGAAGAGGGCGAAGGGCCGCTCGCGAACGTGACCGAATGGGTGAACCTGCCTTCCGAACCGGGCACCTCCCTGAAGCGCGAAACCAATACCATGCCCGGTTACGCCGGATCCAGCTGGTATTTCCTCCGGTATATGGACCCGAACAACGCGGAAACTTTCTGCGACAGGAAGGTGTCTGATTACTGGGGACAGGTAGACCTGTACATCGGCGGCACCGAACATGCGGTGGGCCATTTGCTGTACAGCCGTTTGTGGACGAAAGTCCTGTTCGACCTGGGGCTCATCGGTTTCGACGAGCCTTACAAGAAACTGGTGAACCAGGGGATGATCGGCGGAAGCTCGCGCCTGGTGTACCGTGTGCGGGGAACGAACCAGTTCGTGTCTGCCGGCCTGCGCGACCAGTACGAGACCGACGAGCTTCATGTGGATGTGAATATCGTGGATGGGGTGGAGCTGGATACCGAGGCTTTCCGGCAATGGCGTACCGACTATGCCAATGCGCAGTTCATCCTTGAGAACGGTAAATATATTTGCGGAACGCAGCTCGAAAAAATGAGCAAGCGCCTTTTCAATACCGTGAACCCGGATATGGTGGTGGAGAAATTCGGTGCCGATACGTTCCGGATGTACGAAATGTTCCTCGGGCCGATCGAGCAGAGCAAACCCTGGGAAACCAAGGGCATTGAAGGCGTTCACCGGTTCCTGAAGAAAGTATGGCGCCTGTTTTACGATGAGAACAAGGGCCTCGTGGTGAAAGATGAAGCGCCTACGGCGGAAGAGATGAAATCGCTGCACAAGGCGATCCGCAAGATCGATGAAGACAGCGAGCGCCTTTCGTTCAACACCGCGGTGAGCGCGTTCATGGTGTGCGCCAACGAACTGACCGACCAGAAATGCCACAAGAAAGCCGTGCTGGAACAGTTGCTGGTATTGCTCACGCCGTATGCGCCGCATATGAGCGAAGAGCTGTGGGCAGCCATCGGCAACAGCGGTTCCATTCTGGATGCGGCGTTCCCGGTGTTCGAAGCGAAATACGTGGCGGAATCCACGAAGGAATATCCCGTTTCCGTGAACGGTAAACTTCGTACGACCATCAATATTTCCCTGGACGTGGAGCAGGCGGAAGCTGAGCAGATCGCGCTGGGGAATGAAGTGGTGCAGAAGTGGCTGGAAGGGAAAACGCCGAAGAAGATCATCTTCGTGAAAGGTAAAATGATCAACGTGGTGGTGTAAAAACCATTTTTCGATACTGAAGAGCCGGCCTGTGAGGGCCGGCTTTTTTTTAAGTGGGTAACGCTTGCCGCAAAAAACAATAATTCCGGTTATCGGATTGGTCTATTTAGAAAAGCTTTCAGGAACAATTAACCTTTACCTGCCCGGCAGGCTCCCGGAAAACCAGTAGCTTCATCCCCCCAAAGCGCCCCAGGGACACAAATCCCGCGAAAAATGTTCCGAAACCGCCTCCTGACGTGATAAATGGTTTCCGGGTACAGGGAATCCTCATTATCTTTCTATCCTTAAATTCCCCTGTTATTATGAGACCAATCTACACGGGTATCCTGGCGGTAGCATTATCCCTGCCGGCCGTAGCCCAACAGTCGGACACTTATTTCACCACCTCTCCCACCCTTACCCCGGACGGACAAACGGTTATATTCAGTTTCGAAGGCGACCTCTGGAAAGCGGACCTCCGCAATCCACAAGCCACCCGCCTCACCGCCATGCAAGGCAACGAAACGCTCCCGAGGGTTTCTCCCGACGGGAAATGGATCGCTTTCACCGGCACCCAGTTCGGACGGCAAGACGTGTTCATCATGCCCATCAGCGGCGGAGATATCAAACAGCTCACCTTCCATGACGCACCCGACCTCATGGACTCCTGGAGCTGGGATTCCAAATCCATCTATTTCACCTCCAACCGCGAAGGGTCTGCCACCTCTTTCAAACAAAACATCAACGGCGGAACACCCGTTCGCGTATTCCCCCACTATTTCAACCAGGTACACAACCTGTCGGAACACCCCGCCTCCGGCGAACTGTTCTTCAACGACACCTGGGAATCCAGCTGGGCCGCCAACCGCAAACGATATAAAGGCGATTTCAACCCGGACATCCAATCCTACAACCCCGCCACCAAACAATATAAACAATACACCGACTACCGCGGCAAGGACTTCTGGACCACCATCGACCGCAAAGGCAACATATTCTTCGTTTCCGACGAAGCGAACGGGGAATACAACCTCTACACCTTCGCAAACGGCCAGAAGAAAGCCCTGACCAAATTCTCCACCTCCATCAAACGGCCCAACGTCAGCGCAGACGGCAGCAAGGTCGTGTTTGAAAAAGACTACCAGGTTTGGGTGTACGACGTCGCCTCCGGAAAATCCGAAAAAATCGCGCTCCAGCTCTTCCGGAACCCCGTTCTCTCCAAGGAACAGGCTTTCGACGTGCGCGACCGCATCTCCAACTTCGATGTATCGCCCGATGGCAAGAAACTCGCCTTCATTTCGCGGGGCGAGCTCTTCGTGTCTGATATCGAGGGCAAGTTCGTCCGCCAGATACCGCGCAACGGCGAAAGAGCGACCGAAGTGCTGTGGCTCCCCGATAACAAAACCCTCCTGTTCAACCAAACGCTCAACGGCTACCTCAACCTATACACCGTTGCCGCTGATGGCAGCGGGACCGTCAAACAGCACACGAGCGACAAACGCAACAACCGCAGCCTCAACCTGAACCACGACCGCTCGCAGGCCGTTTACTTCAGCGGCCGCGACGAAGTACGGATCATCGATCTCAAGACGCTGCAATCCCGCACCATCGCGAAAGAGGAGATATGGGCGTTCCAAAGCCCCGATCCCCGTTTTTCGCCCAATGGCGAATACGTGGTATTCAATGCACATCGCAATTTCGAAAAGGACATCTTCGTACACAACCTCAAAAAGAACACGACGGTCAACCTCACCAATACAGGTGTGTCTGAAGTCGATCCGTTCTGGTCGCCCGACGGGAAGTACATTTACTTCGCCTCCTCCCGCACCCGGCCCGCGTATCCATTCGGCATGACCAACCCGAAAATTTACCGGCTCGCGCTCGACAAATACGACGATCCTTATCGCTCCACAAAATTCGACGAGCTGTTCAAGAAGAAGGAAGACGATAAAAAGAACGACGACAAATCCGGCAAATCAGGCAAAGACGGTAAAGACGACAAAACTGCGAAATCCGACAAAAAATCCGACAGCGCAGACGCTACCAAGAGCATCACCATCAATATGGACCGGCTCATGCAGCGCGTAGAACAGGTGTCTCCCGGCTTCGGTTCCCAATACGGCCCCTACCATATGTCCGGAAAAGGCGATAAAACCACGATCTTCTTCGGCTCCAACCACGAAGGCCGCGGCGCGCTTTACAAAATGGTAAGCGAGCCTTTCGAAGAAACCAAAACGGAACGCATCAACGGCAGCGAACGATTCGACGGCAACATCGTGGAAGTAGACGGCAAACTCTTCGCACTTGCCGGCGGAAATATCTGCAAACTCAATGCAGACGCCAACAAGATCGATCCCATCAGCATCGGGCAAACCTTCTACCGCAACCTGCAGGAAGAATTCCAGCAGATCTACTACGAAATGTGGGCGAACGTAGAAGAGAACTTCTACAATGCCGATTTCCACGGCACCAACTGGCCCAAACTGCGCGACGAATACAGCCGCTATCTTCCATACGTGAACAACCGCGCCGACCTCCGCGTGCTGCTGAACGACCTGCTCGGCGAACTGAACTCTTCGCACCTGGGCTTCAACACCTATGGCGACGACGAGCGCATCGCCCTCAGTTATCAGACCATGGAAACCGGCGTTCTCTTCGATCCCCAGCAACCCTACACCGTGCAGCGCATCGTGGCCAACAGCAGTGCCGACAGAACGGGCATCGACATTCAGCCCGGTGATGTGCTCACCCAGGTAAACGGCAAAGCCGTGGATCCCAAACAATGCCGCGACCAATACTTCACCCGGCCCTCCATGGAGCGCGAAATCACGCTCACGTTCGAGCGCAGCGGCAAGCCCTTCGAAGTGCGGCTCCACCCGCAAAGCTCCGGCGCGCTCGACCAGCAGCTGTACGACGAATGGATTTACGGCAACGAACAGAAAGTTGACAAGCTCAGCAATAACCGCATCGCATACACGTATATGAAGAACATGGGCGGCGGGGAGCTCGACAAATTCCTCATCGACATGACCGCGAAATTATCCGGCAAAGACGCGCTCATCCTCGACCTCCGTTACAATACCGGGGGCAACGTGCATGACGAAGTCCTCAAGTTCCTTTCCCAACGCCCGTATCTCCAATGGCAATACCGTGAAGGCAAGCCCTCGCCGCAGCCGAACTTCGCGCCGGCAGGCAAACCCATCGTATTGC
Source organism: Chitinophaga caseinilytica (assembly GCF_038396765.1). NCBI lineage: Bacteria > Pseudomonadati > Bacteroidota > Chitinophagia > Chitinophagales > Chitinophagaceae > Chitinophaga > Chitinophaga caseinilytica. Next base: position 509,719 of record NZ_CP150096.1, read on the forward strand.
TGATCAACGAACAATCGCTCAGTGATGCTGAAATGACCGCTGCGGGCTTCAAGGCACTGGGGCTCGGAAAAATCATCGGCACCGAATCTTACCGCTGGATCATTTTCACCTCCGGCAAAGGGCTCGTAGACGGTTCCTTCTACCGCCTCCCTTCCTGGGGCTGCTACACCCTCGACGGTAAGAACCTCGAGAAAGAAGGCGTGGCTCCCGACATCTATGTCAAAACCACCTTTACCGACAGGCTGGCGGACAAAGACCCGCAACTGGAACGCGCCGTACAGGAACTGCTGAAAAGCGTTCGCTGATTTCAGCGATAACATACCAGGGGACCGGCAGGAATGCCGGTCCTTTTTTATGCTGCTTATGTCCACCGCTGCCGCCGGTTACCCGGCGAACAATGGTACTAACCCCATCGTTGCGCGGCATTGTTACCGCCTTTCAACACCCCATTTCATTGCACAGTCAACCGCAATGCGCGGGTATGTGCATTTCATTTACATAGCACTCCACCAATTCCTTCTTATCGAAATTTCACATCCATTCATTACATCACGCATCCAGCCACGTAAGTCCGTAACGGCCTAACTTCGGGCCGTTCGTTTCCCACAACAACTACATGGTGTTACACGGTTCTCTTCAATGCGTGGGAAAATGCATTCCAATTACATGTCCCTACACCAGTCCCTCTTCGAACTGCCATATCAGGCACCAGGTACGATAGTCCAGCAGCTCATCCTTCGCAATACCGTTCCCCACAACTATTCCGTGTTTCACCTCTCCGCGGTATATAGATTAGCGCATCCCATCAAATCTCCAGGCACAAATTCCACGTTATAAAAAAGCCTCTTTCCCGTTCCGCAACCTCACGTCTCCCCAGTCAGATAAGCCCTCAAGGCATCCATCGAGGCACTCGTTTCCCACTACAACAGCACGAACCCATGCACAAATTCCACGGTACAGAAAGCCTCTTTCCCGTTCCGCAACCTCACGTCTCCCCGGCCAGATAAGCCATCAAGGCATCCATCGGGATTCCCGTTTCCCGCAACACCTGGCGGATGACAAATGGCGGCACCGGGCACACCGTGCGCGACAACACCACCGGCCGCCGCTTCCGAACACCCTCCCACTGCTCATGCCCGCCTCCCAACAAGCGGAAATGATAACCGTTCAGGCAAAGGAAATCCCGGAACGTATCCAAAGACACGTCCTCATTACATTCCAGCGTTTGCATATCCCTATTGATTGATTACGAACCCCGCGCCAGCGAGCCCTCTTCCAGCAATAACCCGAACGGCCGCATTATCGCCCCCCTTCGCATATATCCCAACACTTCCCGCAATTGACCATACCCCATCAACGGCGCATACCATTCTCCCTCCTCCACTTTCCATCCCCCTTCCTCCATATCCTTCGTCATATCCTTCGTCATATCCTCCATCAAATCTTCTATCACTCCCTCCATCCCCCGCACCGCCCGCAAATACACACGCACCACCACCTCCAACGAACCATAGGCAGCCTGCCGCGACCATCCATAACCCGTCAGCCCCAAAGCCGGTACATGCGCATGCCAACACCCTCCCGCATCCTGAAACAACACCCCGGCAGCCCGTACCCGGCGATCCCCCCGCCCCTCATGTACTATGCGAATCGTTTTCATGATGATGTTGCAGGATGATCACGGACGGCAATACATCCTGATGCAAAACTAGCGGGAAGAGGAACCCGGGCAATGAAAAAAAGGCGAGAATATCTCAGAGTTAACGTAGAATATCTCCGAAAAACGAAGATTGTAATGTATTTTGACCACATGAAAAGGATTCTATTGCTCCTCATCGCCGCTTTCACCGGCTTCCAGGCCGGCGCACAAGACCGCAGCATCCAGGTCATGACGTTCAACATCCGCATGAACACGCCCAAAGACAGCATCAACGCCTGGCCCAACCGGAAAGACCGCCTCGCGTCGCAAGTCCTCTTCCACCGCCCGCAACTCCTCGGCGTCCAGGAAGCCCTCTGGGAACAAATGCAAGACCTGCAAAAATCTCTCCCGCATTACAAATACCTCGGCGTCGGCCGCACCGACGGCGATAAAAAAGGCGAATTCTCCGCCATCTTCTACGACACCACCCGCCTCAAACTCCTCGAATCCCACACCTTCTGGCTCTCCGAAACACCCGAAACCATCGGCGCCAAAGGATGGGACGCCGCCATCGAACGCATCGTTTCCTACGGAAAATTCCGCGACAAGATCACCGGCAAAATATTCTTCCACTTCAACACCCACTTCGATCATATGGGCAAAATCGCCCGCCGCGAAAGCGCCAAACTACTGCTGGACAAAGTAGCCGCCATCTCCGGCAAACTGCCCGCCGTTGTCACCGGCGACTTCAACGCCACGCCCGGCGACGAGCCCATCCGCGTCATCATGGACGCCGCCAATCCGAAACACCTCAAAGACGCCAAAGCCCTCAGCCAAACGCCGCACTACGGCCCCACAGGCACTTTCAACGGCTTCCGCTCACAGGAAATCGGCGACGAGCCCATCGATTACATCTTCCTCAAAGGCCCATGGAAAGTGCTCCAGCACGCCACCATTTCGCAAACCTGGAAAGGCCTCTTCGCTTCCGACCACTTTTCGGTTATCGCGAAACTCCAGCTTTAATCAAGATTCTCCCAAATACAACAAGGGCGGGCCTTTCGGTCCGCCCTTGCCATTTTATCAACTCTGCAATTTAATCTTCCTTCGCCACGCGGGTAGGCGTATCCTTTCCGCTCACGATGGTACCCGAGCTCACGGCGATTGCGTCAATGATATCCGCGATGTTCTGCAGGTCGAGGGATTCGACTTCGTCGTCTACACTATGATAGAGTTTGTCTTTGTCGATCTGCGTCGTGGAAATCGTATGCGCCGGCACGCCGAGCTTCGCCAGCATGGCATTGTCTGAACGATAGAAAAGCTGTTGTTCGGGATAAGGATCGGGATGGAATTTGAAAGCCGATCCTTCGAGGTTGCGCTGGAGGATCTGACCGAAGTCCGAACGCTCGAAACCCGTGATGAACGCGCTGTTGCGGCCGAACTTGGATTCCTTGCCGATCATTTCGATGTTGAACATGGCCACCACGCTGTCTGGATGCACTTCTCGGGAGAAATAGCGCGAGCCGAAGCCCCCGATCTCCTCTGCCGTGAAGCACGCGAAAATCACCGTGCGCTCGGGCGGATGCTGTTTGAAATGACGGGCCAACAGGATCACCGCCGTAATGCCGGAAGCATCATCGTCCGCACCATTGGCGATCGTGTCCTGCGTTTCGGATTTCAGGATGCCGATATGGTCGTAGTGACCGGAAAAGATCACGAACTCGTTGGGTTTGCTCGCGCCGCGGATGAGGCCCACCACGTTGTGGAGCGCCTTGGCACCGGGCACCAGTTCCAGCGAATCCGCCGGATAGATCGATCTGCCTTTCATGGCGAATGGCTGCCGGTAACTCGTTGCGCCGGGCAACTTCTCCAGCCCCGCTTTTTCGAATTCCGCTTCAATGAAAACGGACGCTTTCTCGATCCCGGGCGTAAAAGTCCCGCGCCCCATCATATCGTCGGCGGCAAGTGTGGAAATGATCCGGCGCACCTCGTTCACGTCGGTCTGCTGCGCAACGGCGCCCAGGCTTATGGTGAGCAGCGCGGCGGCGGCTATTAATTTTCTGGTCATAGGTCGATGCAAGATTTGCCTAAAAATAAACGATATTCATATCCTCGCCAATTTCTCATTACTTTTGACGCTGAAAGGCAACAAACTTACATGTCCAATCCGAACCTAAGACCAGATGACAACAGGATGAGCGCCGCCGAGAAGGAATTCGAGAACAGCATCCGGCCGCGGGAGATCATGGATTTTTCCGGGCAAGACCAGATCATCGAAAACCTCAAGGTGTTCATCAAAGCGGCGAAGATGCGCGACGAAGCGCTCGACCACATTCTTTTCCACGGCCCTCCCGGGCTGGGGAAAACAACGCTGTCGCGCATCGTGGCCAATGAGCTCGGTGTGAACATCCGCGAAACATCCGGCCCCGTCATCGAAAAACCCGGCGATCTTGCCGGCCTCCTCACCAACCTCGAGGAGCGCGATGTGTTGTTCGTAGACGAAATTCACCGCCTCAGCACCGTTGTGGAAGAATATCTCTACTCCGCGATGGAGGATTACCGGATAGACATTATGATCGATTCGGGCCCCAACGCGCGGACGGTCCAGATCAACCTGCACCCTTTCACACTGGTAGGCGCCACCACGCGTTCCGGCCTCCTCACCGCCCCGCTGCTCAGCCGTTTCGGCATCAAAAGCCGCCTGGAATATTATAATTCGGAAACGCTGCAACGCATCCTCTGGCGCGCCGCCGGCCTCCTCGGCACCAAGATCACTTCCGACGCCGCGTCCGAAATCGCCCGCCGCAGCCGCGGCACCCCGCGTATCGCCAACGGGCTCCTGCGCCGGGTGCGGGATTTCGCACAGGTAATGGGCAACGGCGTCATCGACCTCGGCATCGCACAGTTCAGCCTCAAAGCCCTGAGCGTAGACGAATACGGCCTCGATGAAATGGACAACCGCATCCTTTCCACCATCATCGATAACTTCAAGGGCGGCCCCGTCGGCATCACCACCATCGCAACGGCGGTGGGCGAAGAAGCCGGGACCCTCGAGGAAGTGTACGAACCATTCCTCATCCAGGAAGGATTCATCAAACGCACGCCCCGCGGCCGCGAAGTAACGGAAAAAGCCTACCATCACCTCGGTCGGAACCCCAATAGCCGGGGATCGCAACTTCTCTTCTAATCAATTCATTATCAAACGAATAAAAAAGGCCGATCGAACGTTCAACCGGCCTTTTCACATAATATATATTGGCGTCAGTCTTTCACCACGAGGCGGAAACCGTTGCCATGGATGTTCACGATCTCGATATTGGAATCGTCTTTCAGGTACTTCCGCAATTTGGCGATATACACGTCCATGCTGCGGCCATTGAAATACGTATCGCTGCCCCAGATTTTCTTCAGCGCCACTTCGCGGGGAAGGAGGTCGTTCTTGTGCTCGCAAAGCATGTGCAGCAGCTCGTTTTCCTTGGGCGACAGCGTATGCGAATCACTGCCTTTGACGAGGGTGCGCAGGCGGGAATTGAAGTGGTATTGCCCGATGCGGAACTCGAACTGTTCTTCTTCCTTGCTGTTCAATTCCTGGTTGCGTTTCAGGATGGCTTTGATTTTGAGGAGGAGCAGCTCAGAGTCGAAGGGTTTGGAAATATAATCGTCGGCACCCAGTTTATAACCCTGGATGATATCTTCCTTCATGGTTTTGGCGGAGAGGAAAAACAGGGGAATGTCGGGGTCTACGTCCCGGATCTCTTCCGCCAGTTTGAACCCGTCCATATTGGGCATCATGATGTCGAGCAGGCAAATGTCGAACTTGTCCCGGCGGAAGGCTGCCAGCGCGAGGATGCCGTCCCTGCAAAGCTCTACGTCGTAATCGTTGAGTTCCAGGTAGTTCTTTAATACCATTCCGAGGTTGGTATCATCTTCGGCGAGCAGGATCTTGGGTTTGCGTTCTTCCATATTTGAAATAGATTGAGTCAGAAACAAATATAACAGATAAAGACCATTCCGGTTCGGGCTTTAACGTTTCTTTACGAGTGAAGTCAGGGCCCAGCGGAGGTTGGTGAAGCTGATCATGTCTACTTTGATGCTGCCGACGGAAATGGGGGAATCCACGCGGAGGGGGATTTTATTGCCGTCGTCGCTCACCCATACGGTCATTTTTTCGCCGCCTTCGAAGATGGTGCCTTTGATGAGGAGGGGTTTGAACTTGATGGCGCGGAAAGTGCCGTAGCGGGTTTCCACCTGTTCTTTGCCCATGTACCGGATGTAAATGTCGAACACTTCATCGTCGAGGAACATGGAGAAGGGGATTTTATCGCCGGGTTTGTATTTGTTGAAATCGATGTTGCGGGCGTAATAGATGGAGGAGATGACGTCCTGGATGCAGGCGGGCACCTTGAAGTTGCCGAGCGTGCTGGTGGCGATATTGGTTTCGCGGTTGAAGACGACGTTGTTGTATTTCTTGTAGCCGCCTTCGTTGATGTTGCGGATGAAACGCATGGGCAGCATGGTGGCGGTGTCGATATAGCTTTCGTAGCGGTCGCGGACTTTGAAGAACCAGTCGTACGAGCGATACGTTTTCCCGTCGCCTACAACGTGGTAGGCGTCTCTCCCGTTATACTTTTCGAGGGTGGTGGTGAAGGTGGCTTCCCCGGCGCCTACGTAAACGCTGCCGAGGTTATAGAACACTTTGAGGGTGAGGGTTTCGCTGGCCTTGAACGCCGTGTTGACGGTACCACAGAAGTTTTCCTGCGCCCTGGGGGAGGCGGGGTAAAACAACAGGCCGCATAGCAACAGTAAAACATACTTCATCGATCGTTCGCTATTTATCTCTGAAAATCTTCACGCCGAGGAGCAACACGGCACCGATGGCGGCAGGCAGCACCAGGTTGATAAGCCAGATCGCCACCGTGGCGGCCAGTATGCCGGCCGCATTGGCGCTCAGGAGGCCCAGGAAGTGGAGGCTGACACTGCCCCGCAAGCCGATTTCCGCTATGGCTACCGTAGGGATCGCTGCCATGACCAGGTAGATCACACTGATCATGAAAAACCCTTCCCACCACACAAATGCAACTCCCAACGCATATAATAAAATCAAATACTGTGCCGTAAACACGATATACCGGATGGCACTCAAATACAGCAGGGTCCTCAATTCCGAGGGAGAATACCGGACAATCACCATGATGAAAACCTTCACCTTCCGCAGCCACTTCACCCGGTCTACCAGCGAAACGACCCATCGTAACCGAAAATAAAGGAATAAAACGGTGACACAAACCCCTATGAGTAAAGCAAGCGTTAATTTTTCCCTAAAACCCGGTCCAACGGCCGGCAATCCTTCCACATCGAACCGGTATATATAAAATATGGAGCCCGCCAGTCCGAAAAGCAGGGTGGCGATGATCTGTGAAAAGCTGCCCACGATGGTGGCGGCGATGGATTTGAGCTTGCTCGCATTGCTGAGGTACAGCATCCGGCCGCCGTATTCCCCGATGCGGTTGGGCGTGCTTACCGACACGGACACCCCGGTCAGGATAGCCCCGAAGGCCCGCCGGAACGGCACTTCTTCGAGCGGGCGCACCAATATCTGCCACTTCCGCGCCTCGATCCCCCAGTTCACCAGCATCATCCCTATCACCATCAGCAAAAGTACCCAACCCCTGTCGGCCACGATCTCCTGAATGTGCACCCAGGCCGCCGGCAGATTGTCCTGGTGCCGGATTTGCCTGATGATCGCAAAGGTTAACCAGGTGAAGAGCGCCCCGCCGAGGACGTAATTGAGGATTATTTTGGTACTTTTGTTCAGACTTCGTCGAATTTTTGGCAAAAATAGGCTCCGCTTGGCAAACAATACAAAAATAATTCTCGGGATAGACCCCGGGACCATCATCATGGGCTACGGCCTGATCGCTGTAAAAGGCCAGCACGCGGAGATCATCAAGATGGACGTTCTCAAGCTCAATCCTAAAATCGATCACTACGAAAGGCTCCGGAAAATCCACGATCGCATGAACGAAATCATCCGGGAGCACAAACCAGTTTGCTGCGCCATCGAGGCGCCGTTCTTCGGCAAAAACGTGCAGTCTATGCTCAAACTCGGCCGTGCCCAGGGCGTGGCCATTGCCACGGCGATGCAGGCGGGGCTTACGGTTGCGGAATATTCCCCCAAGAAAGTGAAGCAATCGATCACCGGCAACGGCAATGCTAACAAGGAGCAGGTGTGGCAGATGCTGCAACGCATCCTCAAGTTCACCGAAGTGCCCGAATACCTGGATGCCACAGACGCGTTGGCGGTTGCCGTCTGCCATCATTTCCAGGATTCCAGCCCGCTCGTAACCACCGGTAAATCAAAAGGCTGGGAGAAATTCCTTCAGCAGAATCCCGAAAGGCTCTCCAGACCCTGATGCAAATTGAACATAATCCCGCCGGCCGATGTTTGTTAATTGAGAAATTGTACTTATTTTGAACTGAAATAAGGCTGAATAGCGCCCTGAACTAGTACCGCGGGGCGCCTACAAGTGTTACTAATGAAATTTTTTACCTTTTATCACCCCTAATTTTTTTCGTAGATGGATACGAAGGCTAGAATTTTACTAGTGGAGGATGATTATAACCTGGGTGCTATAACCAAAAAACGTTTGGAAGAATCCGGATACGAGGTGACCCATTGCTCTGATGGAGAAATAGCCTGGAAAACGTTTCAAAAAAGCCTGTACGATATATGTCTGCTCGATGTGGTGATGCCCAAGAAAAACGGCTTTGAACTGGCCCGGCAAATACGGCAGAAGAACGATCTGATCCCTATTCTCTTCCTCACTTCCAAGTCGCAGGACGAAGATAAGATCAGCGGTTTCAAACATGGCGCGGACGATTACGTGACCAAACCTTTTTCCATGCAGGAGCTGCTCCTGCGTATCGAAGTTTTCCTGAAACGGACACGGCCCCTCAATGCAGACAAACGCTCCACCTATACCGTCGGCAAAACGACGTTCGACTATGGCGAGCTGAAACTGATGGACAGTTCCGGCAAGCTAAAGGCGAGCCTTACCCAGAAGGAGGCCGATCTTTTGAAGTTTTTCTGCGAGAATGCCAACAAGACCCTTAAAAGGGAAGAAATCCTGTACCACGTGTGGGGGAAAGACGATTATTTCCTCGGTAGAAGCATGGACGTGTTCATTACTAAAATCCGCAAACATTTTGTCGACGACAAAGACGTGAAGCTGGAAACGCTGCACGGCATCGGGTTCAAGTTCTACGTTCCGACCCTTTAAGCGTTACGCTCCAGTTCCGCTACGATTTTTTCCTGGATCGCCTTCAGTTCTTCAGGCTGCAGTTTCAGCTTGGGGCGGGTGAAATTGAGATCGTCGGCCGAGTTGATCGGTACGAGGTGAAGGTGCGCGTGCGGCACTTCGAGGCCCATAACGCTGATGCCTACCCGGTTGCAGGGCACCACGGCTTCGATGGCTTTCGCGATGGGGCGGGCGAAGAGCAGGTACTCCGCCAGGTACGCATCGTCTACATCAAAGAATTTGTCTACTTCCGTTTTGGGGATGACCAGGGTGTGGCCTTCCATCATGGGGAAGATGTCGAGGAACGCGTAAAACTTGTCGTTTTCCGCGATTTTATAGCTCGGAATGTCTCCTTTGATGATTTTTGAGAAGATGGTCATGGGATGGGTCACTTTTTGCTCGGTATAAAGCTACAATATTTGGCATAAAAAAAGGCCCCCGCGCGCGGGGGCCTTTTCTATTATCGCCGCCGCTCTTACACGGTGATGTGGTCGATTTTGAAACGGAGCTTGCCGTTGGGGGCCGTAACATCGGCTTCCTCGCCTACTTTCTTGCCCAGCAGGCCTTTGCCGATGGGGGAAGTAACGGAGATCTTGCCGAGTTTCAGATCGGCTTCCTTCTCGGAAACCAGCTGGTAAGTGATGGTTTTCTTATTCGCGAGATTGGTAATGGTCACTTTACAGAGGATAGACACTTTGGAAGTATCGATATCACCTGCATCCACCACGCGCGCCGTTGCGATGGCGTTTTCCAGCGTGGCGATCTTGGCTTCGTGAAGACCCTGTGCTTCTTTGGCTGCGTCGTATTCCGCGTTTTCTTTCAAATCCCCTTTCTCACGCGCCTCCGATATCGCACGCGCAATCTCCGCCCGTCCTTTGGTCTTGAGTTGCGTCAGCTCATCTCTCATCTGGTCAAGGGTCTCTTTGGTAACGTAATTTACGCCAGACATACCTGAATGTTTTAGTTGTATAGAAAAAAATTAACGCCCTCACTTGCGCAAAGACGTCAATCCGGTATCAGTATTGCAAATATAACTTTTTTTCGTTCGGAACCCTCCCCCTATCAAATATTAAAATGCTTAATATGGAGGGTTTCCCATATGCTACAAGCCCAGTTTTTCCAGCACCACTTTCGCCATTTTGATGCTCGCTTCATGGCTGTAGCCGGCGATGTGCGGGGTCAGCACCGCCCGCGGGTGCGCCAGCAGGAACCTGAACTCCGCCTGCTCCGTTTCGCTGAACGTGTCCAGCTTTTCGTTCTCCAGCACGTCGAGCGCCGCGCCGGCGAGGGCACCGCTTTCCAGGGCTTTCACCACATCGGCTGTTTTCACGACTTTCCCGCGGGAAGTATTGAGCAGGTATACGGGTTTGTGGAAAGATTGGAAGAAGGACATGTTCCCCAGATGCCGGGTTTCTTCCGTGAGCGGCAGATGCAAACTCACGATGTCTGCCTCCCGGAAAATGGCTTCCAGCGAAGCTTCCTGCACGAATTCGTCGCCGAAACCGCTTTTGTATTTATCGAAAGCGAGGATTTTCATGTCGAACCCGCGGAGCCGTTTCGCGAAGGCGCCGCCGGTATGGCCGTAACCAATGATGCCGACGGTTTTGCCGCCCAGTTCCCAGGCCCGGTTGCCGTCGCGCTCCCAAATGCTGTTGCGCAGTTCGAGATTGCTTTTCAAAAGATTATGCATGAGCATGACCAGCATGCCCACGGCCTGCTCGCCCACGGTATCGCGGTTGCCTTCGGGGCTGCTCGCCAGCCGGATGCCTTTCTCCGCGGCATATGCCGTATCGATCAGCTCCATCCCCGACCCCAAACGCCCGATCCATTCCAGCTGCGTGGCCCGGTCGAGCATCGCTTTGTCTACCTTGATCCTTGTGGTCACGATCAGCCCGGAAGCCGTATGGATGGAGGCCGCCAGCTCGTCGTAGGTGATGGAAGGCCGGTAGTCGACCGCAAAGCCCTTCTCCTGTAATTCATTGATCAGATATTCGTGTACTTTGGCCGTGATGATTACTTGCTTGCTCATATCATGTGTTCGGTGAGGGCTACGAAATCAGCTACTGTAAGCTCTTCCGCGCGTTTCGTAAATATGGGTTCCTGTAAATATTCTTTTTTGAACAGTCCTTTCAGGGGGTTGCGCAACTGCTTGCGGCGCTGGCCGAAGGCGGTTTTCACCAGGAGGGTGAATTTCTTCCAGTTCTTCACTTCGTACGGCGTTTCGAGCCGCGTGCAGCGGATGACGCCGGATTTCACTTTCGGCGGCGGGTTGAAGCAGTTTTCGTGCACATCGAACAGGTATTCGATTTTGTACTCCGCCTGCAGCAATACGCTGAGGATGCCGTATTCCTTGTTCCCGTGCCCCGCCGCGATGCGCTGCGCCACTTCTTTCTGGAACATGCCTACCACGAGGGGCACCTGCTCCTTCCAGTCCAGCACGCGGAACATGATCTGGGTGGAGATGTTGTAGGGGAAATTGCCGATGATGGCGAACGGCCCGGTGAAGGGGGCGGCCATTTCCAGGAAGCTTTCGTTGATGAGCTTGCCCTGGATGGCGGGGAATGTTTTTTCGAGGAACTGGACCTTTTCCGTATCGAGTTCCACGGCTTTGAAGCTGATTTCCGGTACTTCCAGCAGGTATTTGGTGATGGCGCCGGCACCCGGGCCCACTTCCAGCAGCTGCATCCCCGGTGTAACGGGCAATGCCTCCACGATCTTGCGGCACATGTTCTCGTCTTTGAGGAAATGTTGGCCTAATGACTTTTTCAGCGTATACATGGAACAGAATAAGCTGCAAATTTAAGGAATCCCCGGCAGTTTGCCCCCGGGGGCCTATCTGTCAACTTTAACACGTATATTTGTTGGATATTTCGTTTACTCATGAGCTCAGCAAACGCACATACGCCCCGCCCGGTAATCGGGATCTCCGCGGGAGACCTGAACAGCATCGGCCTGGAGATCATCATCAAGACTTTTGCCGACAGCCGGATGCTTGAATTGTGCACCCCCGTGGTTTTCGCTTCCAACAAAGCGATCAATTTCTATCGAAAACTGCTCAACGAGAACAATTTCAATTACCAGAGCATCAAGGATTTCAGCAAGCTGAACCCCAAGCAGGTGAGCGTTTTCAACTGCTGGGAGGAAGAAGTCCAGATCACGCCCGGCGTTCTGAACGAAACCGGGGGTAAATACGCGGCCCGCTCCCTCGCGGTAGCCGTGGAAAGCCTCAAGGCCAAACAGATCGAAGGCCTCGTGACCGCTCCCATCCATAAAAAGAACATCCAGTCCAAGGATTTCGACTTCACCGGCCATACCCCCTACCTCCGCAACGCCTTTAACAGCAAGGATGTCCTCATGTTCATGACGGCAGACAATATGCGCGTGGGCCTGCTCACCGAGCACGTTCCCGTTTCGGAAGTCGCCAAATACGTGACCAAGGAAAATATCCTCGCCAAGATCGCCATGATGAAAGACAGCCTCGTGCGCGATTTCGGGATCGACAATCCGCGCATCGCCGTGCTGGGCCTCAATCCGCATGCGGGAGACGAGGGCCTGATCGGCAACGAGGAAATCCAGCACATCGCCCCGGCCATCCGCGAAGCCAAGCAGCGCGGTACTTTGACCTTCGGCCCCTACAGCGCAGACGCATTCTTCGCCCGCGAAATGTACACGAAGTTCGACGGCGTGCTGGCCATGTATCACGACCAGGGCCTCATCCCCTTCAAATCCCTCGCCAGCGGCGAAGGCATCAATTACACCGCAGGCCTCCCCATCGTACGTACCTCGCCCGATCACGGCACCGCCTTCGATATCGCAGGTAAAAACGTGGCAGACGAAGCATCATTCCGGCAAGCCGTTTATTCCTGCCTCGACATCATCGCCCAGCGCAAGGAATACGCGGAAAACACCCGCAATCCCCTGAAGAAAACGGAGATCGCTTCGGAAAGAGGCGCCGTATAATCAGAGGTAAAACGCGATCATCTCCAAAAATCCTTCCCCGTCTTCGTAGAACAGCTCATTGCGGCCGTTCAGCTTGAATTCTATGTCCTGCAGCGAGTCTACGCCCGCCACATCGCCGTGCAGCAGCTCCACCAGCCGGAAAATCTCCCGGCGCTCGTAGGGGTACATCTTTCCCCCGATAAAATTTTCCATCCGCGCCATCAAATCGCGCAACACCGGCCTTTCGGCCGCCGGCACTTTATGTTCGGGCAACAGGTAGTCCATCAGCACCACGTTCGTCTTGTTCGGCGTCCGGAAAGCCTGCATGGTGTTGAGGAACAGTTCGTCGGGAATATAGTGGATAATACCCTCGAAGATGACGAGGGCGGGTTGTTCGGTAGAATACCCCGCATCCCGGAGTTTATCCAGCAGATGCAGGGTATCCGTTATATCCGCCTGAATGAAATGCAGGGCAGGTTCGCCCGGCAGCAGCCGGGCATACAGCGAGGATTTCACGGGCATATGCACCGCGTCCACTTCATAAATCCGGCTGATGGCCTGGCGGTGGTGCTCCAGCAACCAAAGCGATATCGGGTCGAGGCCGGCGCCGAGAATACAAACCTGGACGGGCTTGCCGTCTTGCAGATACGTTTCCAGCAAATGGCGGATAAATCGCTTGCGGTACAATACCACCGTGGAGAAATGCGGCCAGGCGCCCTGGATCCCGGAAGAGAGCTCCCGTACGTCGCCGAAATCGAGCAGGTCGTAATATTGACCGGCGATACCGGAGTCGTACAAAGACCGGGTTTGCAGCAATACGAGCGCAGAAGTGGGCGCCACTTTCAGTTTGTGATCCAGCAGTTCCATCGCGTGCCTTTTAAGGTTTCTAAACCGCCCCGGGCGGACGTTAAAGATACCACGCAACGCTGCATCGGCCCGTCAGTCGTAAATTTCAGGACTTCCCGCCGGTATGGAAATAAGATTTGATGGAGCGAATGTAATTCTCGAAAGCCGCCGATCCTTTTTCGGTGACGCGGCAAATGGTTTGGGGGTAATTATCCTTGAACTGCTTCGTGACTTCGATGTATTCCGCTTCCTTCAGCTTGTTGATCTGCACGCTGAGATTCCCCGCCGTGGCGTTGGTCAACTCCTTCAGTACGGTAAATTCCGCTTCTTTCTCCCGCATCAGCACCGACATCACTGCCAGCCGCAACTGCGAGTGCAAAACCGGGTCCAGTTCTTTAAACACGTTTCACGATTGTTTGGATTACAAAAATTTACGGGCGGAATATGCGCTTCCGCCCGTAAAATATAAAAAATCAAGGCATTTTCAGTAACTCCTTCGTATACACTTCGCCCCAGCGCGGCGCGATGTCGCTTTCCGGTTTGAAGGCCGTGAATTTCTGCAATGCAACGTTCAGCAATTCTTTCCCTTTCGATTTGCTGCCGCCGAAAGCTTCGGGCGTGAACATGAGGTTTTGGCCCTGCAGCAAATACACGCGCGGGTTTTCGGGGTTCTGCGTCTTCGCTTTTTCCAGCAGTTCGGCAGATTCCGTGCCGAATCTGGCGCCCCGCGTCATGGGGTCTACCGCGATGCGGGAAACGGCGATGAGCGACAGCAGGCACGACAATTCGGAATCCTCACCTTTCAACGCCACGGCCTTTTCGGCCAGCAGTGCGGCTTTGTCGGAAATGGGGTCCACCTTGGTTTTGTCCTGCGTCATGAAAGCTTCGTTCACCAGGCAATAAGCGGCATAATAATACGGCAGCCATTGGGTTTGCTCCGCGTTCGCGATGCGCTCGAAGGTGTTGCTGAGGGCGTTGAGCGACGCGGGATTGAAGGTGCTGGCACTGTCCAGCAGACTTACCTGTTGCTTCATGGCGGCCTGGTAACGGTCTTGCGCATTGGCCGTAGCAACGGCGAAGAACAGTAAATAGGCGAGAATGGATTTCATATTTGAATATTGAGGGTTGATGATGAAATTATTGACGGTCGATCATTTCCTGCCGGCGGTCGATGCCGAAGCTCATGAACATGCCCAGGTAAAAGAACCTCGGCGCCATGGGCCCTACCATGCTCCTGCGCATCTTGTCCGACGAATAGCGCCAGCCGTATTGCTGTTCGTTCCCGATCACGTTTGACATGGTGAACACGAATACCGTGAACGCCTTGCCGACGGTGGTCAGGTAGTTGACGTTGATGCCGAGCGTGTTGAGGTTACGCGTGCGGTCGGTCATGAACTCGCTTTGCGGGCGGTTCGGATTGTAATACGGCCGCCCCGTCGCAAAGGTGTAGGTGGCGCCCAGGTTGAGCATCCAGTCGGGGATGAAATGTTTGTATACCAAAGTGGCCGTATGTTCCGCCGCGAAATCGGGCTGTACTTCGTACGGGAAATTCAGGTGATCGCGCTTGGTATCGAGCCAGGAGTAGGAAATCCAGTAATCGGCGTTTTTGATGAGTTTTTTATCGCGCCAGAAAAGTTCCGCTCCTTTCGCATAGCCTTTACCGTTATTGTTGTAGGAAGGAACGGTTTTGATCAGATCGTGATATTGTTTATAGAATACTTCCGTCCGGAATACGCGGAACTGGGAAATATGCTGATAGCTGGCGATGTAGTGCGTGGCGCGCATGTAGCCGAGGTTATGATCGAATCGGAGGTACTGCGGCTCCGGCTTCTGGTAAAACTCGCCGTATGCCAGGGCCACCTGGCTTTTGGCGTCGAGTTTATAGGCGAGCGATGCGCGCGGCGCGATGTTGGGGGACCGCAGCAGCGAGGAATATTCGTAGCGGGTGCCGAGGCGGCCCACGAACCTCGGGGTGATGTACACGTCCGCTTCTGCGAAAGACGCGGTATAGCTGTCTACGAAATCGGCTTCGAGGTTATTGAATTTCGAGGCTTCCGTTCCGTATTGATATTCGCTGCCGAGGCGGAGCACGGAGAATTTGCCGAGGTTTTTCGACAGCATGGCGCGGAACTGCGAAAGATCCTGGCGGGTCTTGATGCGCGTGGGCTCCGGTTGCTTGCCGAGCGTATCCATGGTGATGCGGTCGCGGTTGGTGCTGTAGGAAGTGCCGAGCTGGATCTTCCAGCCGTTGCCCAGGCTTTCTTTCCAGGAAACGTTGGTGTAGACGAACTGGTTGTTGAGGCGGAATTCTTCCTTCGACCCGGGATACTCCAGACTTTCGCCTTTAAATCCGAACCGCCCGGCGGTGCCCATGACGAAGATTTTCAGCATGCCGTTTTTCGAGGTTTTGATGCGGTAGTTGCCGGATGCGTTCAGGTATTCGGGCGCCACCACGGGCTCCTGTTTCTGCTTCATGATCTTGAAGTAGGGCCAGAGATTGGTGTAGTCCATTTCGAAGCCGTAACCTTTCTTTTTGTCTTTCGACAGTTTATCGATGCCGACAGACGGCCCCACAGACCCGAGGCCCACGGTGTAGGAGGAGCGTTCCGGCAGGTCGATGGATTCGAGGACGAGCGCGGAGCTGAGGCCCTGGCCGTATTGCGCGGAATAGCCGCCGCTGCTGAAGGTGGTGCCTTTGAAGAGGAATGGCGAGAACCGGCCGCGCGCTGCGAAGTCGGGCATACCGCTGGAGAAAGGGTTGCGGACGAGCATCCCGTCTATAAAGGTTTGTGTTTCGTACCCGGTGCCCCCGCGCACGAAGAGGCCTTCCTTCTCGCCTACCTGCTGCGCTCCGGGCAGGGTTTTGAGCGCGCTCACGATGTCTGCGTTGGCGCCGGCGGTGGTCACGATATCAAGGGGCTTGAGGACGGTGTTCTTCTTTTCGTCGCTGGCTTCGAAGCTGCCGGCCGAAATGGTGACCATTTTCAGTTCGTTCACGGTTTCTTTCAGGACGAGCAGCAGGGGTGCGCTGGAGGAAAGGTCCGTTTTTACTTCGATGGAAGCGAAGCCGGCGAGTGTGGCGGTGATGAGGCGTTCGCCCTTTTCGGAAGTGGTGAAGGAGAAGCTGCCGTCTTTGGCGGACGTGGCGCCGTCGTAACTCCCGACCAGGGAGATGTTCACGCCTGCCAGGGGCTTCTTGCGGGCGTCGGTCACTTTACCGGTGACCACGGTCTGCGCCTGCATCGCCAGGGGGAACAACAGGCAAACCAGGGGGAGGAATAGCTTGTACATATAAGGTTAGGTCAGAATGATGGATCAAAACTAATTTAGTTTACATTATAAATCAAACTATTTTTCAAATTAAATTACATGTTAAAACATATATCTGCCGGGCAGAACGGTGCGGACGAAGGGAGTGACACAACGGCGGCCGGGCCAGTATTCCAGCCGCCGGCCCACGATCATTCGCTTCCTTTCCATCGTCGCTCCACGAAATTATCGATGGGTTTTGACATACTTAAATGTTGATTTTCGATAAGGATTCCTTTCGTATGCGCACGCGGGAATGGTACAGGACTGTTGACCGACGGGTGTTGATGTGTACCTGGCGTCAGTCGGTTTCCGATGGATGTTGACAAATAAATTCCATCCGCGGACCGCGGATGGAATCGCCGGAAACCCGGTACCCGTAAAGCTGTAAATAAAATCATTTCACCGCGCGCGGCCGGAACTGATCGGCTTTGATGTTTTCCAAATGTTGCCTGCCCCACTCCACCATCGCCTGCACCACGGGGTCGAAAGACTGGCAATATACCGTGACGCGGTAATCGGTATTATCCGTATCGTCGTTCAGCTCGCGGACCACGATCTTATTAAGCTCCAGATGCTTCAGTTCCCGGCTGAGCATGCGCGGTGTGATGCCGGGGATGCTGCGGAGGATGTCGGAAAAGCGGGTGTGGCCCTGCGAAAGCGAGAGCATGATGAGCAGGCGCCATTTGCCGCCGATGACGTAAATAGTGTCCATCAGGTAGCGGGTATCGTCGGGGGTGGGCGTGCGGTGGGTCATGGTATTTTGTTAGGTAAATGATACGCGTGTTTACGGGGCGTTACGGCTTTCGCCCTGCCGGTGATTTTGCCCCACCAGCCTTTCAGCGGCCAGAGGATCTTTTGTTTGAACATGGAAACATCGGCCAGGTAGTATTCTCCTTTCGCCTGCCAGAGAATGTATTTCAGTTCGTAATCGGAAGGCATTTCGGGGAAGGCGCGGTTCAGGGCCAGGATGGTTTCTTCGGCAAGATACTCAAAATTCAGCGCGGGGGTGACGCGGGCTTTCCATTTGGCGGTGCCGGTTCCGGCATTGAAGAAAGCGTGCTGGACGCCGGGCTCCACGGTAAAGGATTCCCCTGGCTGCAGGATGAGCTTTTTCCCATCGGCATACAGGCCCAGCGTGCCTTCTACCGCTTCGAAGTACTCATGCTGCTTCGGGTGGGTGTGCAACGGGGGGCCAGGCTTGCCTTCAGGCAGGGTGACGAGGAATTCCGCATACGCGCCGTTGGTTTCTTTACCGGAGGTGAGGAGCTGCACGGTTTCGCCGGTGGGTTTCATGGTGATGATCTTCCGGCTGGAGATCCGGTCTCCGGAAGTCTGCGCCGCTGCGGGGATGGCGAAGAGCAGGGCGGAAAGTAATGATTTCATTTTTCGTCGTTGTTTCGGGCAAAGCTACTGCGCAGACGAAAGCGTTCGGGAGTTGGTATCATCGATGATACGGCGGGAAAGCGGAAGTGTGCGACGCAACGGCGGATGAAAAATGAACGGAAGATGACGACAAAAAAAGCCCTCCGCAAGCGGAGGGCTTTTAAAAACTATATGCTCAATGGCTTAGGCGAAGCGGGGCTTCAGCTCGTCGGCCAGTGCAACCATTTTCTTGATGCCTTCTTCGGGCAGGTTACCTTTCTTGAATTCGCCGAGCACTTCGGGCAGGCGAACTTCCATTTCGTGCAGGAAGGCGTCCTGGAAAGCGGCTACGTTCTTCACGGGCACTTCGCGGAGCAGGCCGTTGGTACCGAGGTAGATGATCGCTACCTGTTTCTCCACGGAGAACGGGCTGAACTGCGGTTGTTTCAGGATTTCCACGTTACGGGCACCTTTGTCCAGAACGGATTTGGTAGCCGCATCGAGGTCACCACCGAATTTGGAGAAGGCTTCCATTTCGCGGTACATCGCCTGGTCGAGTTTCAGGGTACCGGATACTTTCTTCATCGACTTGATCTGGGCGTTACCACCTACGCGGGATACGGAGATACCTACGTTGATCGCAGGACGGATACCGGCGTTGAACAGGTTGTTCTCGAGGAAGATCTGTCCGTCGGTGATGGAGATCACGTTCGTGGGGATGTATGCGGATACGTCACCAGCCTGTGTTTCGATGATCGGCAGGGCGGTCAGGGAACCACCGCCTTTCACGAGGTGCCTGATAGACTCGGGGAGGTCGTTCATCTGTTTGGCGATATCGTCTTTCGCGATCACTTTCGCGGCGCGTTCGAGGAGACGGCTGTGCAGGTAGAATACGTCACCGGGGTACGCCTCACGTCCGGGAGGACGGCGGAGCAGCAGGGACACCTCACGGTAAGCTACGGCTTGTTTGGACAGGTCATCGTAAATGATCAGCGCCGGGCGGCCGGTGTCGCGGAAGAATTCACCGATGGCAGCGCCAGCGAACGGAGCGTAGAACTGGAGGGGGGCCGGATCGGCAGCGGAAGCTGCAACGATGGTGGTGTAGGCCATGGCGCCGCTTTCCTGCAGCGTTTTCATCACACCGGCAACGGTGGATGCTTTCTGACCGATGGCTACGTATATGCAATACACGGGTTTGCCCGCGTCAAAAAATTCTTTCTGATTGATGATGGCGTCGATGCAGATGGCGGTTTTACCGGTCTGGCGGTCACCGATCACCAGCTCACGCTGGCCGCGGCCGATGGGGATCATGGCGTCGATCGCCTTGATACCGGTTTGCAGCGGTTCCTTTACCGGTTCGCGGTAGATTACACCGGGAGCTTTACGTTCCAGGGGCATTTCGTACAGTTCGCCGGAGATGGGGCCTTTACCGTCGATCGGTTCGCCGAGGGTGTTCACCACGCGGCCAACGAGGCCTTCGCCCACTTTGATGGAGGCGATCTGGCCGGTGCGGCGAACGGTGTCACCTTCTTTGATAGCGGTGGATTCACCCATCAGTACCACACCCACGTTGTCTTCTTCCAGGTTCAGCGCGATTGCTTTTACCCCGTTCTCGAATTCCACGAGTTCACCGGAGCGAACGTTGTTCAGGCCATATACACGGGCGATACCGTCACCCACCTGCAGTACCGTGCCTACTTCTTCCAGTTCCGCGGAAGCGTTGAAGTTGCTCAGTTGCTGGCGAAGTATCGCCGAAATTTCATCTGGTTTAATATCAACCATCGTTATGATTTTTTAAAGAGTCGTTAAGGTTTATTGTTATAACGACAACAGCTTTGCGGTTACGCAGCGGCTGCTGTTAAATTGCTTGGTTAGCGGATTTCAGAAACGTAAATGTTCTTGAGGAACTGTTTCTTGATATCCTTCAGGTCGCGCAGTACGGAAGCGTCGAACAGTTCGTTGCCGGTTTCGAGGACGAAGCCGCCGATCAGTTCGGGGTTTACTGCTGTTTCCAGTTCTACTTTGCGGCCGGCGGAGGTTTCCACCTTGTCGCGGATGAGGTTCAGCAGCTGCGCATCGAGCGGAGCGGCGGAAGTCAGTTTCACGCGAACGATGCCTTTGAGGGCATTGTACTGCTTTTCGAACTCCCCGGTGATCTCGGCCAGCACGCTTTCGCGGCCTTTGAGCGTTACCAGGCGGATGAACGCGGAAGTGATGCCGCTGATCTTACCGTCGAGGATGGCGCCCATGATCTTGATCTTCTTATCGGCCTTGATGATGGGGCTGCGGAGCAGCGCAACCACGTCGGCATTGCTGCGGGTGATGGACTGGAGCAGGAGCATGTCGCCATGTACGGCTTCCAGTTCGTTCTTGGCCACCGCCAGGTCGATCAGCGATTTCGCATACCTGTTTGCTAAACGGGGATTCTGCATATTCTTTTATTCAGCCGTTTTAATTAGTTCAGTTTGATTTCGCCGGCCAGTTGCTTGATGTAAGCTTCCTGGTTGGTTTTGTCGGACAGCTCTTTGCGCAGCACTTTTTCCGCTACTTCGATCACGAGGGTGCCTACCTGGTTTTTAACGTCGGTGAGGGCGGCCATTTTCTGGTTCTCGATGGCTACGGAAGCTTCCGCGATGATTTTTTTGGCTTCGGCCTGTGCTTGTTCCTTGGCTTCGCGAATGATCTGCTCTTTGGCGTCTTTCGCTTCTTTCAGGATAGCGCTGCGTTCGGCTTTCGCCTCGGCCAGCACATGTTCGTGCTCGGCTTTCATTTGCGCCATTTCCTCTTTCACGCGCTCAGCGGTGGCGATGGAGTCGGAGATGGAGTCTTCCCTTTCTTTCAGAACTGCCAGGATAGGCTTCCAGGCAAACTTCACGAGGATCCACAGAACGATCAGGAAAATGATGAAAGAGATGGTGAATAAGCCTAATTGAGGCATCAACAAATCCATATATAGTAATATTTATGCGTTGAGATTGTTCGGAAAATTGAATTTACTGCATCTTTTGCCCTTTGCGCCAGATGCAGTAAAAAGTTTCTGCGATTACAGTACTACCGCCAGCAGACCCGCGATAACGCCGAACAGGGCAACACCCTCTACCAGCGCCGCAGCCAGGATCATGTTAGC
Source organism: Chitinophaga caseinilytica (assembly GCF_038396765.1). Lineage (NCBI taxonomy): Bacteria > Pseudomonadati > Bacteroidota > Chitinophagia > Chitinophagales > Chitinophagaceae > Chitinophaga > Chitinophaga caseinilytica. The sequence continues at coordinate 531,239 of NZ_CP150096.1, forward strand.
ACGGATGTCGTTAGCAGCTTCGGGCTGACGAGCGATGGATTCCAGCGCGCTCTTACCGATGTTACCTACACCGATACCAGCTGCGATAGCAGCAATACCAGCACCAACAGCACCACCAGCTTTAGCCAGGCCAGAAGCGGATTCAGCAGCCTGCATCATTACAGTTAAAAGTTCCATGATGAATTGTGTATTTGAATTTTAGATTAAACGTTGTTATTAATGGTGATGACCGCCCTGGTGTTCCATGGCCTGACCGATGAATACAGCGGTAAGGTTGGCAAAGATGAACGCCTGGATGAAAGCCACCAGCAGTTCCAGCATCATCATCACGATGTTGAACACGATCGTAATGGGCAGGAAGCCGTAACCGGCAACTTTATTCAGCGAACCGAATATGAACACGAGGGAGATAATGCTCAGGATGATGATGTGACCCGCCAGGATGTTGGCGAAAAGTCGGATCATGAGGGAAACCGGCTTGGTGAACACACCGATCAGCTCCACCGGCGCCAGGATGATCTTTACACCGCCCGGTACGGGAGGGTTGAAGATATGCGCCCAGAAGTGACGGTTCGTAGCCGCCATCATCGCGATGAAGGAAATCAGCGCCAGCGCCGCCGTTACCGCGATGTTACCGGTTACGTTGGCAGAACCCGGCAGCAGGCCCAGCAGGTTGTTGATGAGAATAAAGAAGAAGATGGTCAGGATGAAAGGAACGTACTTTTCACCTTTCGCGCCCGGGATGTTGGGGCGTACCACTTCGTCGCGCATGAAAATGATCACCGGTTCGATGAGGCTCTGGAAGCCTTTCGGCGCCTGGCGGTGGCCACGTACGCGGTAAGCCTTGGCTACGTTGAGCATCAACACCACCAGGAGCACCGCTGCAAAGAGCATGGACGCAATGTTCTTGGTGATGGACCAGTCGTAGATCTTCTGGCCGGTCGGATTGTCGTTCGCATCCACCTCGATGATGCTGCCTTCAGGATACTGGGCGGCGGTCAGGTGGTGAGACTCGAGGTAATGCGCGTCCACCAGGCGGTACCCGTCGTGCGCGTCGTGCCCGTGGTGGAACTTGGAGGAAGAAAACATCGAAACGCCACGCACCGGGTTATAAATAATAACCGGCAGCGGAGCGGTCAGGTGAAAATCGCCCACGTCCAGCAAGTGCCAGTCGTGCGCATCCTTCACGTGTCCGAGGATGACTTCCTTCGCATTAAAACCTTTCTTTTCTTCATGGCCGTCTGATGCTTGGGCCGTGGTAATTGTGCCGGAAACGGTGATGAAAAACACCGTTATCAGGGCTACCAGCTTATATTTGAACCGATTCAAGGAAAACACAGTTTTCTGAAATTTTGTGCAAAGGTAACCGATTTTATATTAAATAGTATGAGGCATCAAAAAAACTGACGAGGATCATATCCACATACCCCGGTACTCCCAACCCATTCATTATCAATCCAAAAAAGGAAAGGGCACCCCGGCCCGGGGTGCCCTCCTACTTCTTTGCGTACCGCTTGATGGTATTTTACCACCAGGCAGGCGTAGTAGCGTTATTTGAAGGAAATGTATTTCTGCTCCTTCTCTACGATCTTATTAAAAAAAGATTTCATACCTGCAAAGGCAGCCGGTGCGATCTCCGCCCCGGTATCCGCCTGGAACGTCCGCGTCACTTTCAACCGACCCGGCGCCACCTTCTCATAAACGATCCCGTACCGCATCCCCTGGAACTGCTCTTCCATGTTCCCCGGCACCTGGTCAAACACCTTCCCTTCCGGCAACTCGATCGTCAACTCCGTCACATATTTATCGGTATTCTCATAAGACCAATATTGGAAAGGGTATTTCCGTTCTTCATCCGTAAAAATGTTCTGCGTGGCCACCGCTTCCATGAACGCCGGGCGCAGCATGCTGAAATCCCCAACGTTCACCACTTCGTTCTTAACAACGAAGTCGCAGCTCCAATGCACCGTATCCGAATCGCTTTCCAGGTTGCGGAACGCATATTTGCCCAGTTCAACGTGGTTCTTGAAACCATACCCCGCGTGCTCCCGGACCGTTTCGCGCTCCTCATCTGGCGCCTTGTGCAGGTAACGCTCGCGGAAAATAGCGGCCAGGTTGCCGGTGGCTTCACAGCTGGTATTCACCTGCACATCGGTCGATTGGATCTTCACATGCACCTTCCGGGTAAGCGTGGTGTTGGATTTGCCACCGGAAACGGATTGCAGCGACGCGGGCTGTTTTTCGTATTTATAAGGCACACTCAGCATCTGCGCCATTTTCACCGTTTGCGGCAGGGTGCCGAAAGGCAGGTAGCGGTCGGTCAGTTCCAGGAAATTATCCTTCCCGTCTGCCTGGTACTGCACGATGCAATGGTTGAATTCCATGCTGGGCAACGAAATACCCTGCGTACCGTTGTTGCGCGTATTCACCAGCACCAGGTTCGCGGGCAGGTCGGCCTTATGCGCGAAGGCCAGGAAAAGGGCGCTCATGTCCTTACAATCTCCCAGGCGGGTGGCCAGCGTTTTCCCGGCGCGCTGGGGCACGTAGGCGCCCTGGCGGAACGAGACGGAGCTATAACCGATATTCCCCTCAATATATTGATAAATCCTCCGGGCCTTTTCCGTGGCCGAAAGCCCGGCAGCGCCCTTCGGGAACACTTCGCTATAGGCCATGTTCAGATCGTAATCTTCGCGGCTTTGCATGCGGGTGATGTCGCTGTACCATTCGCTGATGTCGTTCCAGGATTTCACGGTGCTCACGGTCAACACTTCCCCGAAGTCGCCCAGCGAAGGCATATACGGCTCGGATTTGAAGGCGGGCACATTACTGCGCTCCCAGGTGTAGAGCTTGAACTCGTCTGCCTGCCTGATGTCTGGCTTGAACCCGGGGTTATTGCGCAGGTTGTATTGCAGCGGCACGCCTTCCGCACAGAGCACGCTGTAGCGGGCGTATTTGGTAGGCACATTGGCGGAGAAATAAAAATCGTCCCAGAATTCGCGGCCCATGCGGCCGATGCCGTAGCTGTTCACTTTATAGTGATAGAAAATCGCATCGCCCGGCTCCAGCTTCGCATATACCACCTGGTTCTGGTACGTTTCAGCGGGGATCTTGCTGCCGTTGGCTTTCACCACTTCGGCTTTCAGGATCGTCATATTGTCGTACACGCTGTTATAGGGCAGGCTTAGCTCCTTCCAGCTTTCGATCCCGCTGTTGTTGCGCACGTATACCGCGGTTTTCACTTCGCGCTCGCTGGCGCCGTCGGCATACAATACCACATTCTTCTCGTCGAAGATATAGCTGGAAGCATAGGCGGTATCCGCCGGCTTCTTCAATGCTTCCTGGATGCGGGCATAATGGTCGCCGCCGGCGAAATAGGTGAACACGTCCTTCTTCCCTTCCAGGGTACGGATCTGGCGGCGGTAATTATCCATCCCCGCATGCAGGGCCAGCGCCTTCCTGAAGTATTCCAGCGCCTTGTCCGTTTTGTTCTGCTGCAGATAGCTATAGGCAATATCTCCGGCCGCTTTATGATAGTACGGGGAGTTGCTGCGCAGCTTTTCCAGGTACGTGATGGCGGAATCGTACTGCTGGCGCGAGAAATAATAGCCGGAGATCTTTTCGTAAGGGTTCATCGAATACCCGGCAAAATCGAACATCTTCCGGTAGATGGCTTCCCCTTTTTCCAGCTCGCCCTTGCTCATGTAAGATTTTATCAAACGGTTGTACAGCTCTTCGTTGTAATTGTCTGCCAGGTACTTTTCCATCATGTCGATGGCCAGGTCGGGCTTGCGGTCCATTTCGGAAGCTTTGTAGCAAAGCATGGACAGGATCTGCACTTCGTCCGGGAACGCTTTGTGGCCTTCTTCGAGCAGGAGGAACATGCTGTCCAGCTTTTCCTGGTAGGCGATGGCCGTGATACGCTTCACCATGGTGCTGGCGGTTTTCCGGCCGATGATCTTATCCATTTTATCGATCATCGCCACTGCCCCGTTATAATCTTTTTCTTCCAGCAGGCGGTCCACCTCCAGGTTCATGATCCAGTAGTTGCCTGGCAGCATCGTTTTCAGCTTTTCCAGTAATTCGCGCAGTTCGGTGGTGTTGTGGCCGCCGTTCAGGTTGATGTAATACTGGAGCAGCAGGAGCCCGCAATCCGGGTACTTTTTCAGGACGGGCTGCAGCACGGCCTTTGCCTTATCATACTCCGCGTTACGGGCGTAAACGCAACCCAGGAGCAGGGGGTTGACGAGGTCTGCGGGCTTTTTGGCGATCAGGTCTTTGAAATATGCTTCCGCGAAATGGGGAATGAGTTTTACCGGCGCGGTGGCCTCGTCTTTCCGGTAATCCTTCGGCTCGCTGACGCTCTTCAATCCCGCAACAGAATTGAATTTATCGTCGGTGAACCTTACGAGGAAGTTCGACCGGGCGCCGGCTCCCGTATAACCGAGCTGTACCAGCACGCGGTTATATCCTTTGTTGAGTTTGCAGCGTACTTTCCAGTAATCGAGCTCCGTCACTTTTTCTTCCGGTTCGCCTATGAGCTGGCGGTCGTTCAGCCAAAGCTTGAAAGCGCCGCTGCCGCCGAGGCAGAGGATCACCTCCTGGTCGGCCGGCGATTCCACGAAAGTCTGCATATACCCGATGCCGCTGGCGGCATTGAAGTACATGAAGGGGAGCACCCATCCCTGCTGGCTTTCGACGGCAGGGGTGAACCAGTCGATGGTGGTATTGTTGTACGCGTTAAACCCTTTGCCTTTCGCTACTTCGGTGATGGGGCCGTAGGGCTTGTCGAACCCGCTGCCGTTGATATTATCGAAGGCGCCCACGTACTGCCAGTTGAGGATGCTTCCCATTTTGGGATAAAGCTGGCTGGCGAGGGCTGTTTTGTTGCTGAACACATAATGCGCGCTTTTAAAATAGTTGGCAGCGGCGCGCATGGAACCGTTGAAGGCGGGGTTTTCCAGCACATAGTCCACATTGGCGAGCCGTACGGCGTCTTTCTTGCCGTAGCTGCCCAGCACCCCGTCATTGAACCAAAGGGCGTACCAGTAAGGATTGGGATCGCTGAACCGGCGTGCGGGATTGTTGTGCTTTGAAATGATGTCTTCGCCGAAACCTTCGTTGTTTTCCAGCAACATCAGGGTGGCGAGCGCGCTATTGCGGCTTTCGCTTTGGTTGACGGCCTTTTGCAGGAGGGCTTTTGCTTTCGCGAAGTCGTTCTTCAGGATCGCCTCCCAGGCTTTTTCATAATCTCCGGCGTATGCGGCCGCGGGCGCCAGGGCCCAAAACAGGCATGCTAACAAACAGCCATGCAATTTTTTTCTCATGGTACAGGGTATGGGATTTAAATATTGGGGCAAAGATAAATAAAATTGTCAGGCTGTATTCGCAGACGCCTGAAACTGCATCATATACAGCTTGTGGTAGTACCCTTCCAGCTTCAGCAGTTCCTCGTGCGTACCCGCCTCCCTGATCTCGCCTTTGTCCAGCACGATGATCTGGTCGGCCTTGCTGATGGTGCTCAGCCTGTGGGCGATCACGATGGCCGTTCTCCCGGCGATCAGCTTATCGATCGCATGCTGGATGAGCATTTCCGACTCGGTGTCTACGGATGATGTGGCTTCGTCGAGGATCAGCACCGCTGGGTCGTACAGCAGTGCGCGGATGAACGAAATGAGCTGGCGCTGCCCCAGCGAAAGGGTGCTGCCGCGCTCCATCACCGGGTAATCGTACCCGCCGGGCAGCTGCATGATGAAATCGTGCATCCCGATAAGCCGGGCCGCCCCTTCTACCTGCTCGCGGCTGATATTGGGGTTCCGCAACGTAATATTTTCGAAGATCGACCCGGAAAACAGGAACACATCCTGCAACACCACCCCTATCCGGCTGCGCAGCTCCGCCAGTTTGTAATCTTCCAACTTCACCCCGTCGATCTCTATCGTGCCTTTCTGGATTTCGTACAGCCGGTTGAGAATGCTGATGATGGTGGTTTTCCCGCTGCCGGTATGCCCCACCAACGCGATCGTTTGCCCGGTTTTGGCGTGGAAACTCACGTCTTTGAGCACGTACCGGTCGTCTTTATACGCAAACCACACATGATCGAATTTGATATCGCCTTTCATGTTGGCCGCCGAATGCGTTCCGTTGTCGGGCATGTATTCGTCGCTGTCCAGCACCTTGAACACCCTTTCACTGGCTACCATCCCCATTTGCAGGGTATTGAACTTGTCGGCCAGGATGCGGAGCGGGCGGAACAGCATGTTCAGGTACATGATGAACGCGATCATCACGCCCTGCGTCACTTCATAATTCAGTACCATGTTGGCGCCCCACCACACCATGAGCCCTAGCGAAATGGCGAGTATGATTTCCACCACCGGGAAAAACACGGAATAGGCGAAAATGGCGTCGATATTGGCTTTGCGGTGATCTTTATTGATGACGCGGAACTTCCCGAACTCGCGGTTCTCGGCCGAAAATGCCTGCACCACCGTCATGCCGGTAATATGCTCCTGCACGAACGCGTTGAGCGCCGCCACGGCATTGCGCACCCGATGGAACGATTTGTTCACCGCCTCCTTAAAGAAGTACGTGGCCAGGATCAGCACAGGGAACGGGCTCAGGCTCACGAGCGTCAGCCGCCAGTCTTCGGCGAACATCACGCCCAGGATCGCCAGGATCATGAGCACATCTGCCACGATGGAAATAATCCCTTCCGAAAAAATATCGTTGATCGCCTCAATGTCGTTGATGGTGCGCGTCGTGAGCGTGCCGATGGGCGTACGGTCGAAGAATCCCAGGTTCAGCCGCACCACTTTCCGGTACACGGCCACCCGCAGGTCTTTGATCACGGATTGCCCCAGCCAGTTGGTGATGTAGCTGAAGAAAAAGCGGACCGCCGTTTCCACGATCAGAATCCCGATCTGCACGAAAGTGATGATCATCAACATCTGCGCCCACTGGTTCGTGATGTACTTATCGACCGTTTGCTGGATGAGCCAGGGCCTCACCGGGGAGATGAGCGCCAGCAGCACCGTCAGGAACATCGACAGGTAAAAATAGCGCCGGTAGGGCCTTGCAAAGGAGAAAACGCGGTTCAGCAGACTGACATCGAAAACCTCTTTGGTCTTGTCTTTATTCATCTCTGTAAAAATAAACGGTAATTCCCAAAACGCAAAAAAGGGAGCCAGGCTCCCTTTTTCACAATCAGTTTTCGTCTTTCATCACCTGCCGGTAGGCCTTGATGAAGATGGCCCCGAGGTTTTTATGCGGCGGAACGTAGTCGTCGAACAGCGCCTTGTTGGCCCCCTCGCCCGCAAACTTGCGGCTGAGGCCGGCCCACATCTGCACCCAGTCTACATTCTTGCCGGCGCGTACCACATCTTCCAGGCTGCGGATGATGGGCTCGTTCACCCAGCGGGTACCCACCTGTTTCGAGGAAATGATGTGCGCTTCGGGCGCTTTTTCCAGTACGGTCGCCAGGTTGTGGTAACCGCCGCAGGAACCCAGCACTACGATCCTCGCCGTGCTCTGCAGGTTATCCAGCGTGGTGTTCACATGGTAACTATGGCCGCGGTGGATGAATATGGTGGGATGGATGTCTTTCTCGTCGAGGAACTCTCCCAGCTTCTCGATCGCCGTTTTATCTTCCGGCTCTTTCAGCGGATTGTTGGCGAAAATGGTGGTGGGCTTGCCTTTGGCGGATGTGATGGTCGTCCAGTACGTATTCTTCGTCACGTTCCACTCCCCTTTCGGGAAATTCCCCATGAAGCTGGCGTAAGAACTGATCCCGTCTTCATCCCCGTAGAAAAACACCTGCTGGTAAATGCGGCCGCTGTCGCTGGGCAGCGTGGCGAATTCCACGTAGTTGATGGGAGGCAGCTGGAGCTTGGAGCTCATGTCAGACGCCCAGGAGCTGTCGCTGCCATGCCCGTCTTCCGTGAAAATGCTGTTGAGGAGGGAGTAAATGGTAACCCCGCGCTTGTCGTGCTTTTGCTGTACGAACGACAGGTTTTTCCGCACCTCTTCGCGGAGGAAGTCCAGCAGTTTGGGATCGCGGATGGAGCCGAAGGAATTGGCCACGTCCACGGCATCTTCCAGGTCTTCCGTTTTTTCGAGGCTCCGCACGAATTTCACCATGAGGTAGTTGGCGTTTTCGGGGTCCATCGATTTGAGGAAGTTGTCAAGCGTATTGAAACCCGCCGCCATGGCGATGAATTTCTTGAAACGGTCGAAGCTCACGAGCATGAGGAGGCTGTCGCCCCGCGGCGGTTTCATGCGCAGCATCATCTGATCGTACAGCCCCATTTTCGCGGCGTTGGTGTAGCTGGAGGTGTATAATTCTTCCTGTCCGTTGATAATGAGGTAATACAGTTCTTCGGGCGTAAAATCTTTCACGATGCGGAAGCGGACGGCGTGCCCTTCTTCGTGCAGGTCGTTCACTTCGCGGATATACCGGAGCGATTTCGCCTTCATGTTTTCCTGCATAGCCTTGAGGCCCAGGATGTTGGCACCTTCCGCGCGTTTTTTCTGGAGCACGATGGAGGTGTGGACCATGAGGCGGAAATAGGTATCGTCGTTGGCTACTTTGCTTTCCAGTTCGGAAAGGGTGGCGGAGCCGTCGAGGAGTTGGTCGATGAAGGGCAGCAGTTTGGTGGACTGGCTGCTTTTGCCGATGGCGACGATCTGCTGCACGAGGGGGTCCTGGTTGCGGCGGATGGCGCTGGCGGTGGGGGTGTAGGAAGTGGCGTAGGTGAGCACCTGGTTGGGGTACTTTTTAGCCACGGCGGCCACGATGGTGTCTACGACGGGGTAGTCGAGATAGGGGCCGAGTTTGGGCATGATCTCTTCGAGATTCTTGAACGCGAACTTGGAGAACATTTCCGCACGGGCCTCTTTGTAGCCGGGGTTTTCCTGGAATGCGTCGATCGTGCGCTCGCCGGCTTCGAAGCTCAGCGTCCGGGCGATGGGGTAAATGCTTTTCCCCTTGATGTCTGCCTGCATCATCTGGTGATACGCCTGCAGCATGGCGGGCGCCTCTTCGGCGTCGATGCGGTTATATGCGCGCTTGACGTTGTAATCGCGGAGGGTTTGGTGGAGGCCGGAAAGGTATTTTACTTTCAGGCGGTGGTCCAGAGACGTATCCAGCTCAATTTCCTGCTGCATATCGTCTACCAGTTTGGTAAGGGCGCTGGTGACCTGGAGGTTCATGTTTTCGTCGTCGCCGACCTTCACGTAACCGTCCTGTTTGCCGTCCAGCTTGTCGGCGTTTACCTGCTCCTTGTCGATGTTATCATGGAAGCCTTGCCGGTTGATGGGGATCTGAACTTTCTGACCATAGCTCCAACCACTGTACACAATGCCTAAAGATATGATTAGTAATGCTTTTTTCATATTGATGTGTTACTCCTATGCTATACTGCAAATTTACTACCAATTATAGTAGATAAGCAATCCCATCGCAGGCATACCGAACAATTTATATGCGTTTTATGTTAAATATCTGAACTGCAACCCGGTATCATGGCCGATCTCCATTTTCCGGGGCTTGAATTCTTTTTGATGGGCGGCGGAAAGGTCTGCCGGATTGGCGGGCGATCGGGCCCGAAAAGGGGCAAAAAGCGTAAATTGCAGGCGGATAAACGATTTCAGACGGCGAAATTAACAATTACATAATGTTATCTTTTCATGAATCGGGAAAGGGCTGATTAATTTTGTGCCGTCTTTAAACACCCAAATTATGTTGATGGAACCAGCAGTAGCAGTAGGAAAAATTCTGGTAGTAGACGATGAGGCGGATATCCTCGAGATCATCAGTTACAACCTGAAAAGCGCGGGTTACGAAACGGTGACGGCGAAAGACGGGCTCGAAGCCATCCAGAAGGCCAAGATCTTCCGTCCGGACCTGATCATGCTGGACATCATGATGCCCAACAAGAACGGGATCGACACCTGCCGCGAGCTTCGCCGGCTGCCGGAGTTCAAAGAAACCATGGTACTGTTCCTCACCGCGCTCAACGATGAAAAGAGCGAGATCGAAGGGCTGAACATGGGGGCAGACGATTACATCGCCAAGCCCATCAAGCCCAGGCTCCTCGTTTCCCGCATCAACGCCCTCTTCCGCCGGCTCAACAAAACGGAAGAACAGCAAATCCACCTGGGAGACCTCATCATCGACCGCGAAAAATTCACCGTCACCTATAAAGGCACCGAGATCATCCTCGCAAAAAAGGAATTCGAGCTCCTTCAACTCCTCGCCTCCAAACCCGGCCGCGTGTTCCTCCGCAACGAAATCCTCAACCAGGTCTGGGGTACGGAAGTGATCGTGGGAGACCGCACCATCGACGTGCACATCCGCAAAATCCGCCAGAAACTGGGCGTAGACCTCATCACCACCGTAAAAGGCGTAGGCTACAAATTCGAACTGTAATAACATTCCCAACCCACCCGAACTTCCCGTATCCGCACCTCTGTGGCCACCGGCACCGTGATTTATGGCATCTACCTCTACAAGTAAAAAATTTAGCTTAATTTCCAGCTATCACAATCTATCCGCTCTCTGGAGTATGCTGAAAGCCAAAAACCTGTCGCCACAGAAACTAGCCGCCTTCACTGCTTTCATCCTGTCGGTCGTAATGGCCCTCGGATGCCTGTTCATCGGCGCCACCCTCAAACAAACGCTCCTCGCGCTCGGCCTCACCTTTATCGTGGCCTATTTCCTCTATCTCTACACCTTGCAGAACTTCATCTACCGAAAGATCAAGCTCATCTACAAGTTCATTTACCAGACAAAGGCCTCCAAGCGCGAAGAATTCTTCAATAAAAACATCCTGCCCCTCAAAACCATCGAGGAAGTAAGCGAAGACGTGGAAAAATGGGCCTCGCAGAAAAAGGAAGAACTGGAAAACCTCCGCCGCAACGAAGCTTTCCGGAAAGAATTCCTCCTCAACCTGTCCCACGAACTGAAAACCCCCATCTTCGCCGTGCAGGGATACATCCATACCTTGCTGGACGGCGCCCTGGAAGACCCCAACGTCAATAAGGACTTCCTCAAGAAAGCGACCAAGAACATCGACCGCCTCTGCCGGCTGATCGACGATCTCGATGAAATCTCCAAGCTCGAAAGCGGGGAAATGACTATCAACAAAGAACAATTCGTTATCCAGGACCTCATCCGCGATGTGTTCGACACCCTTTCCATCAAAGCCCGGCAGAAAGATATCAAGTTCGGTATCAAGAAAGGCTGCGAAGCGCCCGTGCAGGTTTATGCCGACAAGGAAAAGATCCGGCAGGTGCTGATCAACCTCATCGAAAACTCGGTGAAATACGGCAAAACGGAAGGACAAACCATCGCCAGCGTATACAATATGGACGGGAATCGCGCGCTCGTGGAGATTTCCGACAACGGGATCGGCATGGCCGAAGAGCACCTCCCCCGCGTGTTCGAACGTTTCTACCGGACAGACCGTGCCCGCAGCCGAGACATCGGTGGTACCGGCCTGGGACTCGCCATCGTAAAGCATATCGTGGAAGCGCACGATCAGACGATCAACGTGCGCAGCAAGGTGGAAGTAGGTTCCACTTTCGGATTTACCCTGGAACTGGGCCGCGAGAACCTGCTGTAACTTTCTTCATTTAATGTCCGTTTCAATGGGGAACAACCAAACAATTACCCCTCATGAAACACATGCTTTTGTTGTTGCCGTTGATGGCAACCATTATTTTTTCGGCTTGCAAAAAGGACAAATCCCCCAACTATGAAGGTACCCCCAATGCCATCAGCGGAGAATGGAAAATAGACGCGTCCGCCATGCAGTTCACTTCAGATGCCATCCTCCCGGAATGGGGATTCGGTACGGATCACAAGTATGAAAGGAAAGGCGGTACGAAATCCGCGCCCCTCCACGAAAAGGGAACGTATACTTTCGGCCCCGGCCCTGCCGACGGCCTGATCCTCACGCTGAAACCCAACGGTGGCAATAGCTACACCATCAGCGTTTCCGAGCTCACCGCAAAATCGGTCAACTTCAGGGAAACGGCAGACGGGCCTACGAACACCTTCCTCCGGAAATAGCCGGCCACCGCGCTCATTTCGCAGCAAATACTGCCCAGATACCGGTTTCCGGGGCCCGGATGTAACTTTCCGGCCCCGGAAGCCGTTTCGCACATATCAACCAAACAAAACACCCCTCATGAAACACATGATCCTGTTTTTGTCGCTCGCTGCTTCCGTTATTTTCACTTCCTGCAAGAAAGACAAGGCCCCCAATTACGGAGGAGCGCCAAACGCCATTAGCGGCCATTGGGTTTTAGACGCCGGATACATGCAATACCCGGCCGGCACCATCCTCCCGGAATGGGGATTCGGCACGGATTACAAATATGAAAAGAAAAGAGGCCTGGCATTTGCGTCGGCAACCGAGCAGGGAACTTATTCATTAGCGCCCGGCCCGGCCAACGGCTACACCCTCACCTTAAAGCCCCGAAATGGCAACAGTTACACCGTCACCGTTACCGAGATCTCGGCGAAATCCGCCTACTTCAAGGAATCGGCAGATGACCCTACGTTCATTTATCTCCGCAAATAGACCGGCGGCGGCAATTTTGCAGCAACGATAGACAGTCAAGCCTTTCCAGGTCCAGGAAGTAAATTCCACCACCGAAAGCCGTTTATAAAACTATCCACCTAATAATTCCCTTATGAAACAGCTTTTCCTTTTCCTCCTGATGGCTGCCGGCATGGCGGCCGCATCCTGCAAAAAAGACAAGAAACCCGCACCGGCACCGGATTATAACGGTACACCCAATGCCGTGAGCGGCGTTTGGTCGATGGATATTTATACCCTTAGCTCCATCGCACCCTTCCAGTACGACTACGGATTCGGTACCAATAACCTTTACGAAAAGGTGACCGGCTCATCGACCGATAAAAAAACAGAGAAAGGAAGTTACACGCTCACGCCGGTTACAGGCACACCGGGCGCATATACCATTCATTTACAGCCGGTTACCGGCAGTGCATATACGATCAGCGTAACGGAACTTACCGAGACCTACGCTATTTTTGAACAATCGCAGCCATACACTAAATTCGGGTTCAGAAAAATCCCCCGTCGATGAAAAAATCCCTGATCGCCTGTGCCCTCCTGGCCACCACGCTCTTTGGCGCGTGCAAGAAAGACAAATACACCGGCGTCGAATTCGGCGGCACCGCCAACGAAATCTCCGGCGAATGGATGATGAACCCGGTCACCGTTACGGGAGATCCCGCGTCTACCGTGGTCCCCAAATACCAGTTCGGCACCAATTCCAGGTACTCTTTCGTACAGGGCCTGCATACTTTGCCCAAGACGGAAACCGGAAAGTATATGGTGATACAGCGGCCGCCCATCGGTTTTTACGTGGTGGTCTTCACCCCTGATAACGGGGCGGAATACAATGTGGAGCTACATCTCCAGTCGCCCGACGTGGCTATGTTCGGCGCGCGGATGTTCCATCGTTTAAAATGATCAGAAGCGGTACTGGATACGGGTGGTAAACACGTTGTCGGGGATATCGCCCTCGAACCCGTCGATGGAAGTGCTTTCGTTCCAAACGCGGTCGTACCAGATGGTGGCTTTCATGTTTTCGTTGAAGTACAGCACATACCCGAAGCCGAAGGTATCGAAACGGATATCTGCGGGCGTGAGGTATTTTGAAGCGGCGTCGCCGATCTGGCGGCCTTTTACGCTGCGGTTGGGGTCGTACCAGTCGTATTTCATCACGAGTTGGTGTTTGGGGCTGCCGAGGTGCTGGAGGAACGAGAAATAGGCGCCGTCGAACGGCCGGATGTACAGGGGCGCGAAGGCACCGGATTTCTCCATGGGGATCGTTCCGGGCGTTTCGGTATCCAGCGCTGTGGAGGTTTGGGTGCCGCGGATGTATTCCGCACGGAACTGCGTACTGCCGCGCCCTTTGCCGTTGGGGACCACGAATTGCGCATCGCCGCCGAAATATTGCCGGGGGGCGATAACGCCCACATTATGGGCGCTCGAATCCACGGAGAAGTCTTTCTTCCCCCTTCCATCGTATAAATTTTGTTGGTAAACTGCTCCATCCCGCCGTACAGGATGCTGCCGCCGAAGGAAAGCAGCCAGCCGGCCGAATTGACGGGCCGCGGCTTCATGGCCACCCGGGCGATGAGGTCTTTGTGGCTGTCGAAGTCCGACGGGCCGGAGAGGCCCTGTCCGTTAAACAGGCCCACATCTACTTTCAGGAAATGCAAGGGGTGGGATTTGGCGCGCGGCTCGAAGGTGAGCATGCCGCCCATATCGCGCTCGCTGCGCATCAGGATCTGGCTCATCCGCCCGCGCTCGGGCGCCTCGCGGTCGCCGGAGGAAAGGTTCACCTCGTACCCGAACGGCCGGGCGAACATACCCATCGTGAGCGCCATCACGTCCCACTGGCCATCAAACAACCGGCCCCAGAAGTCGCGGATGTTCACGCCGCGCTCGGTGCCGTCGAACTGGAACACGAACTGTACCGTGGGCAGGTCCCGCTTGTTGAAGTGGGCGTAATCGAACCGCACACGGCCGCGGCGGAGCATGAACCTGTTGTCTGACTGTTTATTGAAATCCCCGCCGGAATAGCTTTCTATGCCTTTATGCGATGCGTACTGGAACTGGGGCTGCATGTACCCGCTGATCCGCAGGTGATCGTACCGTTTATAAATGGAAATCATCCCCTTCCCCAGTTCGGTCGTGGTGTCGATCATATCCATCAGGAACTGGGCTTTCGCTGAAAACGCAGCCGTGCTGAGAAATAATGCCAGGAAACCTGTCCGAACGATTGTGCGCATTGCCTTCATCGCGCAAAAATACGGAACCGGATACAGCAAACAAAACGCCCGGGCGGCTGCCCGGGCGCTGTAGATTATAACGATTCGACAGATGCGTGATTAGTACGCCTGCTGACCAGGGTTGAAGTTGGTCCAACCTGCGATCCAGTTGTCGGTACCGAAAGCACCGCGGAAAGTCTCGGTTTTGATACCGGTTGCAGCCTGGAAGGTGCCTTTCAGGGGCTCGGAACCGGTTTTGGGCAGGAAGTTGGGGTTAGCCAGGTTGAACGGATCGGTGAGGCCAACTGCGTCTGCGGAAGCCGCTACGAAGTTATATTGGTTGGCAGCGGTAGCCAGGTCGCGCAGCATGCCGATACCTTCGTTGATCATGGCAGTGCGGTCTGCGCTGGGCATGGGATCAGCAGGGTATTTGTTCCCGGTCAGGAAACGCGCGGTAGCTGAGTCGGTGCTGAAGGGTTTGGCTACAGCGTAAACGATGTTGTTCTGCCATTTGCTCACACCATTCTTGTAATCGTTCCAGCTGGCGGAAGATTCGATAGAGAAACCGCCTTTCTGGTTGCCGAGGAGGATGGAGTTCACGAAAGTGAAATTGGTCGCTCTTCTCCAACGGTTGCCCAGGTTGTGGTTAGAGAGGGTGCCGGTGGCGCCGTTGGGGCCAATGATGGTCATATTGGAAATTACCGGGTGTGTACGGGGAGTTGCGGTGGTACCGGAACCGTCGTTGTCGCACTCGATACCGTTACCAGCATCTCCGGGGTCAACGAAATCGGGTTTGCGGAGCGCAACAGCGTACTGAACGGTGCCGCGGTAACCGAAGTCGAAATCGAAATCATCGTCTGCAGTGGCGAAAGCAACCAGGTGAGTGGGGCTAACGGTACCGCCGAAGAATTCGAAGGCATCGTCGTTAGCGAAAGCAGTCATTACGTGATCGATTTTGGTGCCGCTACCTACAGCGCCCAGGGTGAGGGCGTTGATCTCGGAGTTAGGCTGTGCTGCGATACCAGCGTATTCGATACGAACGTATTGGAGGATACCGGAGTTATCGTTATCATCGTTGCCACCGTAGTAGCGGCCAACACCGCCTTCGATCTGGGGATCGGTGCTGCGGTTGGTCTTGGCTTTACCGAGGATGATGATGCCACCCCAATCGCCGGGGTTACGCTGGCCGGGGGCTTTACCGGAAGTAAACACGATAGGTTTCTGGGCGGTACCGGTCGCGAAGATTTTCGCGCCGCGCTCGATGATCAGCGCGCCTTTTTCAGTAATATCGCTTTTGATCACGGTGCCTTCCTGGATGGTCAGCGTTTTTCCTTCAGGAAAATAAACGTAACCTTTCAGCGTCCATACTTTATCATTGGTGAGGGTCTTGCTCTCGGTTTGAACACCGCTCAGAACGGTTTCTACAACGGGCGTCAGATCATCATCATCGCCATCATTATTACGGCAGGAAGAGAGCGCTATCGCTGTACCTAAAGTAAAAGCAAGGAATTTTACAAGTTTCATTCGAACAGATTTTCAGTGATTGAATTGCAGTGCAAAAGTGCCTTCGTTATGTTATGCGTACTTTAACACGGCGTTATGAAATTGTTACTGTATCGTCGTATTATTTATTCTTTCCCAAACCGAACTGGTAAGTGAAATTCAGCGAAATGTTCGTACCAGGGCGGAGCGTGTTGATAATCTGGTCTACGTTCTTGCTGTACGCCTTCTTGTTGTCGTTGTTCTGATAGAAGATCAGCTTCTGGTTCAGCAGGTCGCTCACGTTCAGGCGCAGTTCACCTTTCTTGTTCATGATCTTTTTACCGATCTGAAGGTCGATCAGATCGCGGCCTTTTTCGTAAATGTGCTCATACCCATCGAAGCCTACGAGGTAAACGCGCTGCCCCATTTTGTTGTACAGCAGTCCGAAAGCGAGGTCGGTTTCAGGATTCACGTACTGGAGGCCGGCGTTGACCAGATAAGGGCTCTGGCCCTGCAGGCCGCGCTGCGACAGCGTTTCAGATGCAATACCCTGAAGGTCTACTGAAGAGTGAATGTAGGAGAAGTTTGCAAATGCGGTGGTATTGGCGAAGAAAGGCTCGCTGGACATGAAATCCAGCTTCTTGCGGAACTCCAGCTCAAATCCGTACGACTGTGCGCTGGGCACGTTCTGGAACAGGATCTGGCGGCGGTTGGGCGTAGAACCCGGGTCAACGATCTGCTCGATCGCGTCTTTGAAGTGCTTGAAGAACACGGAAGCCGTGATAGCCTCTCCTGCACCGGGGTACAGCTCGTAACGGAGGTCAGCGTTGGTGATGAGGCCGCGCTTCAGGTCGGGGTTACCGATCATGGAGCTGAAGGTCACGAAATCGTAGAAGGAAAAGTAGCTCAGCTCGCGAAGCTCAGGACGGGATACCGTTCTGCTGCCGCTCAGGCGGATATTGGACTTCTCGTTCACCGCATAAGAAATGTTGGCGCTGGGCAACACGTCAAAGAAGGTAACATCCTGTTTTACGCGCTTGCCGGAGAAATCGGCGGTGCGAATGAACTGGTAGTACGATTCGCCACGGGCGCCCCATACCACACGTACCTTATCACCGATCTTGTTGTCGAACTGCACATAACCAGCCACGAGGTCGGAAGTAGCTTTGTATTTGTCTGAGTTGTTCGTGATCTCTTCGATACGGAGGCCATTCTCGCGAATGTTGGCGGGAGCGAAAATCTGCCCCGGCTCCATCGACAGGATCGACTGGTCGTAACCGGTCTGGTTGGCGGCATATCCGAGAACGCGTGCGCTGAAGTCGCGCTCGCGGTACAGTTTCTGGCCACCGAGCTTCACGCTTTGTTTAACACCGGCGATGTTAAAAGGAGCGGTCAGCGATCCCATCGCGCCTACGCCATATTCTTCCAGGTTCGACCAGAAGCGGGATACGTTACGGGCCACGGAGTTCACGGGGATCATGGCTTCGTAGATATTCTTGCTTTCGTTCAGCTTATAGGTCAGCACCTTCATGTCGGGCTGGTCGCGGTTGGTCAGCGAGTAGTTTACGTTCCAGTCCAGTCTCCAGTCGCGTGCGTTCAGCTTGTGGTTGCCTTCGAGCTGGGAGTTCAGCATCGTTTTGATCGTCAGGTCCTGGCCGTAAGCTTTCAGGTCGCCGATGTCGGTGCTGTTACCGGAGCGGTAGATATAGTTGTTGTCGAGGATGCGGTTGAAGATATTCTTGAAGGAAATCTTGTTGTTGCGTTTCACGTAAGTGAAGTTGGCGATGGCGCCGAGGCTGGTGTTGTATTTGTACAGATCTTCCGCGAAATTGATGCTGCGCACTTTCCCGTCCTCATAATCCGCTCGCTCACCTTTCTGGATGTTTTCGGAATTCCGGTAGGTAACGGAAATGATGCTGCCGAAAGAACCATCTTTTTTCAGGCGGATGCGATTCCCCCAGGTAACCTGGTAGTTCTGCGCAGGCAATGCTTTCCCCTGGTCGGAAACCGCCCAGTTGTTCTTGAATTCGCGGCTCAGCGACAGTTTCTGATCGAGGTTGAGCGCGCTGTATTTTTGTCTGGATGAAGGGAAGGAATTCGGCAGTTCGCGCAGGCCGTCGTCGAACGTCAGCCAGTCGGTTTTACCACGCTCCATGCCCTGGGTTTCCTTGAAAGTGGTCTGGCTGTTGTAGCCGAGGCCGATATTGAAGGAGATGAAATTTTCGGTAGGGATATCCTTTGTATATACCTGGACCAGGCCACCGGCGAAGTCGGCGGGCATCTCGGGAGATGCGGTCTTGTTGATAATGATGTTATCGATCAGGTTGGAAGGAATGAGGTCGAAGGAGAAGGCCTTACGGTCCGGCTCGGTGCTGGGCAGCATGGCGTTGTTGATGGTGGCGGTATTGTAACGGTCGTTGAGGCCGCGTACGATAATATATTTGTTATCCTGGATGGATGCGCCGCTCACGCGTTTGAGCACTTCTGAAGTATTGCGGTCCGGGCTGCGGCGGATGCTTTCGCCGGAGATGCCGCTGGAAATGCTGGGGTTGTTTTTCTGGGCAACGAAGAGGGCGTTGATGGTTTCCTGTTTGTAGGAACCGCGGATCACCACTTCCTGCAGGTCTTTGGATTTGGGCTCGTCCAGCGCGATGTCGAGGTTGGCGGTTTGCCCGGCCTTTACCACCACGTCTGCGATAGATTTGGTTTGGTAGCCCATGTATTTGAAGTCGAGCGTATAAGTGCCGGGAGCCACCTGGATGAGGTAGCGGCCTTCTACGTCGGTCACGGCGCCTTTTGAGGTATTCTGTACCATCACTGTCACACCGATCAGCAGTTCGCCCGTTTTCTTGTCAGTCAGTTTCCCGGTAATTTTCCCGGACCCGTCCTGCGCGAAAGAAGGAAGGCAGGCGATGCATAAAATCCCGATAATTTGTACAGCAGTAATAATGCGTTTCACGTATTTGTGTGTTGATTACGGCCGCAAAACTACCATGGTCGAATTATGCCAATGTTAAGCCAATATTACCAGAATGTTAATTGTTAAGGAATCATTAAAAAATCATTAACGATGCCCCCGAAGCGCGGTGGATAAGGTTTTCAGCCGCAAAACCGTTTATATGGCGGGGTTTCCGCCCTGGCGCAGGAGCCATTCGATGGAGAGGTCGACGCCGCGGGCGGGCGGTTTTTCGGAACAGGGCGGCAGTTGGAACAGCCGGAGGCTTTTATTCATGAAGGGTTTGGAATCCTGGTTGCACAGTTCGATGGAAAAATGGAATTTTTCTTCGACTTCTTCTTCGAACTCGCGGAGGCTGAGGGTTTCGTCTATAGGGAATTCGATCATGTCCTCTTCTTCGAGGCCGGCTTCACGAAGGGTATTAAAACCGTTTGCCAGGGTATGACGGATATACACCGCGGCGTTGCAGTGGAGGAGCCGCTGTATCTGCATCTGTAACAGGGATATCGTCATGAGTGGGTGTAGCTTGAGCGTCTTCATCTAGTATTCGGATCGGTTACGCAAACTTATCCGTTCAGGGTTACCTGAATATTAAGCAAACGTTATAAATGTGTGAAAATTAACGTGTGAAGGAAATCGAGCGGGCCACGGCGCTCCATTCGAGCTGGAGGGTTTCATCCTCTTCCTCCACCACCGGCGCTTTCTTTTCGGCGTGGCGGTACAGGTCCCACCGCCCTTCCGTGTACTCCAGGGCGGTGAGGCTCTCTACCCAGTCGCCCGAGTTGAGGTACGTCACCGTCCGCCCGTTCACCTGTTCTTCGCGGATCACGGGTTGGTGGATATGGCCGCAGCAGACTACGTCTATTTCCTTGTCTGCCGCGATTTCCACCACCGTCTGCTCGAAATCGGAGATGAATTTGACGGCCTGTTTCACGCCGGCTTTCACTTTCTGGGAGAACGACATTTTTTCGCGGCCCATTTTCTCCAGCATGTGGTTTACGAGGCGATTGAGGATGATGAGGAGGTCGTACCCTTTTCCACCGAGCTTGGCGAGCCATTTGGAGTTTTTCATGGTAACGTCGTACACGTCGCCATGGAAGAACCAGTGCTTCTTTCCGTCTACATCCAGGATTAATTTATTGTCTATCAGGAAGTTACCTAATCCGAACCCGGCATATTTGCGGAGGGCTTCGTCGTGGTTGCCGGTGAGGTAATAGACATCGGTGCCTTTGCCCATCATTTTGAGGATGCGGCGGATGACTTTGGTGTGGGATTTCGGGAAGTAGCGTTTGCTGAACTGCCAGATGTCGATGATATCGCCGTTGAGGATGAGGATCCTGGGCTGGATGGAGTCCAGGTATTGGGCGAGCTCTTTTGCGTGACAGCCGTAGATTCCGAGGTGGACGTCGGAAATGACTACAATATCCAGTGGTCGTTTGTCTGACATTTGTTGGTTTATGGGCGCTTTTTCAACTTTTTTACATAAAAAATGTTAATTATATGATTGAGCTGAAAGGCGCCAGGATTCTATCACAAAGGAAAAAATGCTATATTACTTTCATATTAATTCAATGTTACCAAAACATTAATTCTCTTTTTTTCTGGCGCCATTTCTTTTAGAAAACTAATTTTGCGGCAAATTTTCAACAAACACAAACATTTATGGGAGGCTTTAATTCTATTGTGAAACTGTTCATGCCGAAAGACAGGGTGTTCTATTCACTTTTCGAAGATGTGGCGGCGAACCTGGTGGAAATGGGTAAAGTGCTGGTGGAGCTGGTGGAAACCAAGGACCCGGTGATCCGGAAAGATAAAGTAGTCCTGATCGAGCGGCTGGAGCACAAGAACGATGACCTGACGCATCGCATATTTGTAGAATTGGGGCAGAACTTCATTACGCCTTTCGACCGGGAAGACATTCACTATCTCGCCTCTACGCTGGACGATGTGGCGGATTACATCCATGGTTCGGCCAAGCGTATCGACATGTACAAAGTGGTGGAAATCAATGACAGTGTTCGCAAACTGGCTGATCTGATCAACCAGGGCGTGGCGGAGCTGGCCAAAGCGATCCCCGAGCTGCGCAACATGAACAATATGCGGGCCATCACGGATGCGTGTGTGAAGATCAACAGCCTGGAGAACCATGCCGACGATATTTACGACCGTGCGATCGCGGATTTGTTTGAGCAGGAAAGCAATGCGGTGGAGCTGATCAAGATGCGCGAGATCTATCAGGCGCTGGAAATCGCTACCGACAAGTGCGAAGATTCCGCCAACGTGATAGAAACCATCATCATTAAATATGCTTAGCCGCTAATCCCGACAGCTCATGACATTTCTGGTAGTCATCATTATACTGGCATTTATATTCGATTACATAAACGGGTTCCACGATGCGGCCAATTCCATTGCCACGATCGTGTCCACCAAAGTACTGACGCCGTTCCAGGCGGTGCTGTGGGCCGCGCTCTTCAACTTTGCGGCGTTCTTCGTTTCCAAATACATTTACGGTGAGTTCAAGGTGGGCAATACCATCGCCAAATCCGTGTTCGAGGAGTTCATTACCCTGAAGGTGATCTTTTCCGGACTGGTGGCGGCCATTACCTGGAACCTGCTGACCTGGTGGTACGGCATCCCGTCCAGCTCCTCCCACACGCTGATCGGCGGGTTTATCGGGGCGGCGGTAGCTAACGCCCATGGGTCCTTTGCCGTGATCAACTTTTCCAAAGTATTGCCTACGGTGTATTTCATCGTGCTGGCTCCTTTCATCGGCATGGTGGTGGCATTCATCATTACCGTGTTCATCGTCAACGTCTCCAAACGGGCCAATCCGTACCGTGCGGAAAACTGGTTCAAGCGCCTGCAGCTGGTATCTTCCGCCGCATTCAGCCTTGGCCACGGCGGTAACGATGCGCAGAAGGTAATGGGTATTATCGCCGCGGCGATGGTGGCCCATGGCAGTATCGGTCATTTGAAAGACGTGCCCGACTGGGTGCCGTTCGCCTGCTTTACGGCCATTGGCCTGGGTACGCTGAGCGGTGGCTGGAAGATTGTGAAAACGATGGGTACCCGCATCACCAAGGTGACGCCGCTGGAAGGGGTGAGCGCCGAAACGGCGGGTGCGATCACGCTGTACATGACCGAAAGCCTCGGTATCCCGGTGAGCACCACGCATACCATTACCGGTTCCATCATCGGGGTGGGCGCCACCAAACGTCTTTCGGCCGTGCGCTGGGGGGTGACGGTGAACCTCCTCTGGGCCTGGATCCTCACGATCCCCATCAGTGCAGCCCTGGCCGCGGTGGTGTTCTTCATCGTGAACTTCTTCGTGAAATAAGATTTTCGATCCCTAAATAGAAAAGCCGCCTTCCCGGGCGGCTTTTTTTATGGCCCCGGCTTTTTTTCATGACAGTTCCGCATGACAAATCCCCGACCCAGCGGTGCCCCGGCCCTGCAAAACGGGCGAAGGTGCGTTAGATAATTGCATTAAATCCCAAAATATTAGGGGGAATCCATTTGGTTCGACTATTTTTGTGCCTCCAAAAACCTGATTTTTAAGCCATGAAAGGAATTATTCTGGCAGGGGGCTCCGGGACCCGGCTCCACCCCATCACCTACGCGATCAGCAAGCAGATCATGCCCGTTTATGATAAACCGATGATCTATTATCCCCTTTCCACCCTTATGCTGGCTGGGATCCGGGAAATTCTCATCATCAGCACCCCGCACGATCTTCCTGCCTTTCAACGACTTTTCGGTGATGGCAGCCATATCGGTCTTCAGCTTTCCTATGCGGAGCAACCCGAGCCCAACGGCCTGGCACAGGCGTTCGTCATCGGCCGGGAGTTCATCGGGAAAGATCCCGTGGCCCTGGTGCTGGGAGATAATATCTTTTACGGCGCAGGCCTCGGCGGCCAGCTGGCCAACAACACGGCCCCCGTCGGCGGCATCGTTTACGCCTATCATGTGGCCGACCCCGAGCGTTACGGCGTGGTGGAATTCGACAGCAATATGAAAGCCGTTTCCATCGAAGAAAAGCCGGCAAAGCCGAAATCCAGCTACGCAGTGCCCGGGCTTTACTTTTACGACAACGAGGTGGTGGAGATCGCCGCCAACCTGAAACCCAGCGCCCGCGGAGAATACGAGATCACAGACGTCAATAAGGTATACCTTGAAAAAGGCCGCCTGCAGGTGTCTATCCTCCCCGTGGCACGGCCTGGCTCGATACCGGCACCTTCGATTCCCTTATGCAGGCTTCCCAGTTCGTGCAGGTGATCGAACAACGGCAAGACATCAAGATCGCCTGTATAGAAGAGATCGCCTGGCGGAAGGGCTTTATCGACAACGAACAGCTCCAAAAACTCGCGCAACCGCTGTTGAAAAGCGGTTACGGCACATATTTGATGAATCTGATTAAATAAACGTTATTCTGTATGCAGAAAGTCCTTGTTACGGGCGGTTGCGGATACATTGGGTCCCATACCATCGTAGATCTGATCAACAACGGCTTCGACGTGGTATCGGTCGACAGCAACATTCGCAGCTCCACAAAACTCCTGGAAGGTGTAGAAAAAATCACGGGCCGGAAGATCCGCAATTATAAAGTGGACCTTTGCAACCTGGAAGACACGAACGCAGTTTTCCACGAAAACCGCGACATCGTGGGCGTTATCCACTTCGCGGCCCTGAAAAGCGTCGGCGAATCTGTAAACGAGCCGCTGCTGTATTTCCAGAACAACCTGACCTCCCTCATCAACGTACTGAAATGCATCCGGGAATTCAACGTTCCCAACTTCGTATTCTCCTCTTCCTGCTCCGTGTACGGCAACGCTACCGATCTGCCCGTGGTGGAAACCACCCCGCTCGGCGAGGCCCAGAGCCCCTACGCGCGCACCAAGCAGATGGGCGAACAGATGATCGAAGACTATAGCCGGGTGAACGCGACCAACAGCATCCTGCTGCGCTATTTCAACCCCGTAGGCGCGCATCCCTCCGCACTGATCGGCGAATTGCCCATCGGCAAGCCCGACAACCTCGTGCCGGTGATCACGCAGACCGCCATCGGAAAAATTCCGAAACTGACCGTTTTCGGGACCAAATACAACACCCGCGACGGCTCCTGCATCCGCGATTACATCCATGTGATGGACATTGCCAACGCCCACACCAAGGCGCTGCAATACCTCATCGAAAAACGCAACGCCGGCAACCTGGAAGTTTTCAACCTCGGTACCGGGAACGGTGTTACCGTGCTGGAAGCCATCCAGGCGTTCGAGAAAGTGTCTGGCATGAAGCTGAATTACGAACTGGGCCCCGAGCGCCCGGGAGACGTGATCGCCATCTACGCTAACAATAATAAGGCGAAGACCCTGCTGGGCTGGGACCCGCAGATCACCATCGAAGACTCGATCCGCACGGCCTGGCAATGGGAAGTTGCGCTGCGCGACCGTGTTTTACAGAATTAATTTATTTTATTTTCTAGCTTTGCGACACAAATTTCTGGCATTATGGTAAAAGACATACAAGTACTGAACGAGAAGGAAACCCGCGGCGGATTCGGCGAAGGTATCCTCGAAGCAGGCAGAAGGAACCCCAACGTGGTAGCCCTCACGGCAGACCTGGCCGGCTCCCTGAAACTGCAGGCGTTTATCAAGGAATTCCCCGACCGCTTCGTACAATGCGGTATCGCGGAAGCCAATATGATCGGTGTGGCCGCAGGTATGACCATCGGCGGCAAAATCCCCTACACTACCACTTTTGCCAACTTCTCCACCGGCCGCGTGTATGACCAGATCCGCCAGTCGGTCGCCTATTCCGGCAAAAACGTGAAAATCTGCGCATCCCACGCCGGCCTCACCCTCGGCGAAGACGGTGCTACCCACCAGATCCTCGAAGATATCGGGATGATGAAAATGCTCCCGGGCATGACCGTCATCGTTCCCTGCGATTTCAACCAGACCAAAGCCGCCACGATCGCCATCGCCGATTACGAAGGCCCCGTGTACCTGCGCTTCGGCCGCCCGAAATGGCCCAACTTTACGGCGGAAGACCAGGATTTCCAGATCGGAAAGGCCCAGGTCCTCAACGAAGGCACCGATATTACCCTCTTTGCCTGCGGGCACCTCGTATGGAAGTGCGTGGAAGCCGGCCGCATCCTCGAAGAGAAAGGCTATAGCGTGGAACTCATCAATATCCACACCATCAAGCCGCTCGACGAAGCCGCCGTTATCAAATCCATCACCAAAACCGGCTGCGCCGTTACCGCTGAAGAACATAACGTGCTCGGCGGCCTGGGAGATTCCATCGCGCAGGTAGCAGCCCGTCACAACCCCATTCCCATCGAATACATCGGTACCAACGATACTTTCGGGGAAAGCGGCTCGCCCAAAGACCTCCTCAAGAAATATGGCCTGGACACTCCCCAGATCGTAGCGGCGGCAGAGAAAGCCATCGCCCGGAAAAAGGGATAAAATTCATAGAAGCGTTAAACCTTCGGCGGAAAAAACCATCTTATAGGTGGTTTTTTCTGTTTTTACAGCAAACCCGGACCACGGATTATGGTTATATTAGTTCAATATACCGCATGCTCCAACGGTAACCGCTCATTAGACAACCGCCTATGGCTGTAACGCAAGAAGATAAAGAATTACTGGCGCTATTCGGGCACCCGGACACACGGGAGAAAGGTTTCACCCTCATCGTCAGGAAGTATCAGGAAAGGCTCTACTGGCACATCCGCCGCCTCGTCATCGATCATGACGATGCGAACGACGTGCTGCAAAACGTGTTCATCAAAGTCTGGAAAAACCTCGACAATTTCCGGGAAGACGCGCGGCTCTACACCTGGCTCTACAAAATCGCCACCAACGAGTGCCTCACATTCCTCGACAGCCTCAAGCGGAAAGCCGCCATATCCCTGTCTGACGTGGAATCCGGCCTCAGCAACAAACTCCAGGCAGATCCCAATTACGATCCCGCAAAGATCGAATGGAAACTGCAAAACGCCATCCTCAGCCTGCCGGAAAAACAACGCACCGTTTTCAGCTTACGATATTACGATGAAATGCCATACGAGGAAATGAGCCGCGTGCTCGACACCTCCGAAGGCGCCCTAAAAGCCTCGTATCATCATGCCGTCAAAAAAGTGGAAGAATTCCTAAAAAATAATTGAAATTAAACCATTCGCCTGCCGGATGGTCTCAAATATGTATGTCGCAAAAAGGAAAAGATATCGCTGATGAACTGAACCAGGTGGCTCCCCACCTGCCCGAAATGGGCGGGATGCCGGATTTCTACCTGCCGGACGACTATTTTGCGCAGTTCCCGAAACACCTCCTCAAACGGATGCGGGAAATGGACGGGCACGACGAAGTGACGGAAGAACTGGAAGCCATCGCTCCCTTCCTCGCCCAGCTGCCCCGCAAAACAGCCCCCTTCCACACGCCCCACGGGTATTTCGAAGGGCTCGACCGCGATATGATCCAGGGCAGCGGCAACGAGCCCGTTACCAAAGTGGTTTCCATCAGCAAAAGGATCCGGCTGTTCAAACGCTGCCTCGCCGCCGCAGCCATCGCCGGTGTAGTGGTGGTTTCCGCCATCTGGGGCGCCAAACAATGGACCGGCAACTCCATCGACCGCGAGCTCGCACAGATCAGCGACCAGGAAATCGTAGATTTTCTCCAGTTCCGGTCCGATGAGTTCGACGATGATAATATATTTGCGAACGTATCTTTCGAAGAAAGCATGCCATCCGTGCTGCCGGAAGACCTGAGCAATGAAGAAATTGAAATCCTGCTGGAAGACAACCTTTTGCAGCAGACACAGTTAAATAATTGATAACCAGATGAAACGGATCAAGTTGATTGGGGTATTGTTCGGATTCATCCCCATTTTCATGCTATCGGCTTTAGCCGTGCGCTCGCAGGACGCGCCAAAGGAATCGGGGGAAGATAAAGTGAAATCCCTCGAAATCCTCTACATCTCCCGCGAACTGGACCTCACACCCGAAGAAGCCCAGAAATTCTGGCCGGTTTACAAGCAATATTCGCATGAAGTGAATGACCTGATCTCCGAACGCCGGAAAAAATCGAAAGAGCTCAAAACCAAACCGCGGACCGACGAAATGGCGAACGAAGCCCTCGACCGTGAACTGGGTTTCGAGAAACGCATGCTCGACATCAAAACGAAATATAAAGGCGAATTCCTCAAAGTACTGCCCGCCAAGAAAGTCTCCGGGCTTTACCGCGCGGAAAGGGAATTCCGCTCGATGATGATCCGCCAGCTCAAGGAGCGCCGCGAAAACCGGGCGATCAATAATCCGAAAGGAAACAAACACCGACCATAAAAAAAGCCCTCCGTTCCGGAGGGCTTTTCGTTTTTATTGTTCCTTATAGTGGGCTCTCACTTCCTTCACCTTCCCATTTCCATCCACCACCATCATCTCGGCCGCCAGGCGGTTACCAACGCTTTGGTAATACAGCGTCACGGAATCCACGCTTTCGAGCACATGGTAGAGATCGAAGTGCAGCTCCGGATAAGCCACTAAAGCCCTTTCAAAATAGGCTCTCAGCGCGGCTTTACCGGTAATACGGCCAGAGGGGTCGTTGTTGATGCGCTTGATGAACGGCGAATAGAAAACGATGTCGTCGGCATAGTGTTCCATGATGGCGTCGAGGTCGTGGTTGTTCCACGCCTGCACCCAGGCTTCTGCTAAATGGTTCATATTTGGAATTTTGTGGTGGGTTGTTTCGTATCGTGATAGAACAAAAACGTCCAGTCGCCGGCCTTTCCGCGTTCCATATACTCCTGCCGCAACTCGCTCGCACGCTTGCCGTCGTAATCATATTTGGCTACGAAGCGGCTCCGCATCTGGGAAATCTGCGGCGCTTCGTCTCCCCCGAAAAATACTTTGTCTTCCCCGTCATCTACCAGGAAAACCTGGTGGTAAGGGCAATGCCCGCCCGACCATTCATAATGGATATACCCGTCTATCGTGCCTTTCCCTTCGGTAAACACCACATTGTCCCGCTGTGCGAGGAGGTCAAAATCTTCTTTGTGGTAGGATTTGCCGTCGTTCGCGAAAGCGTAATCCAGCTCGGGTTTGGACACGTAATAAGTGGCGTGGGGGAAGCTCAGGCTGCGTTCGCCCGTTACGGGATCGGTGGAAATGACGCCGCCGGAATGGTCTTTATGCAGGTGGCTCATGAGCACCTTGGTCACTTCCATGGGATTGATCCCGTTATCGATAAGGTTTTGATGCAGTTGTAAAATACCGTCGGGATTGCGGAACCCCAGGCCCGTGTCCATCAACAGAATATCCCGGTCCGTTATCACAAGGAAAGGCTGGATCTCTACCAGCAACGAACCGGCAGGGCGGTCTTTGAGCTGGTCTTTCCGGTCGTCGAAGGGTACAAATTGCTTGGTTCCGTCTACTGTAAAGCTTCCTTCCGAAAGCGGGATAATGCGTGCCATTATACAAATGTAACGATTATGCCCTATCGCAGTACCATCTGCCGGTCTGCATCGAGGCGCAGCATGATGAAGATGAGCATGGTGAACGTCATGAGCGACGAACCGCCGTAACTCACCAGTGGCAAGGGAATCCCGATCACCGGCGCCAGACCGATGGTCATCATGATGTTGATGGCCAGGTGGAAAAAGATGATGGAAGCCACGCTATAGGCATAGACGCGACTGAAGGTACTTCGCTGTCTTTCGGCGATGAAGATGATCCGGAAGAGCAGGGAGACGTAAATCCCCAGGAATATGATACTGCCGACAAAGCCGAAGTCTTCGCCGATGGTACAGAAAATGAAGTCGGTAGATTGTTCCGGCACGAAATCGAACCGGGTTTGGGTGCCTTTGAGGTACCCTTTCCCCCAGAACCCGCCCGAGCCGATGGCGATCATGGACTGGCGGGTGTTGTAAGTGGCCTTGGGGTCGTTTTCCTGCCCCAGCATCACATAAATACGGCGCACCTGGTAATCTTTCAGCACATTGGTGAACACGAAAGGCACCACGTACATGACGAATGAGGCGCAGAACGCCCAGATACCGATGATCAGCGCCAGGCGCGATTTGTTCCTTCTGATCTGGAAGCGGTTGAAATATACGACCAGCGCGGCTACGCCGGTGAAAATGTAGAGGAGGATGAACTTGTCGACCAGCAGGGCGCTCAACACCAGCACGATCCCCGAGAAAGCGATCACGAGCAGCACACCGGGCAGCCCTTCGCGGAACATCACGAGGAAGAACGCGAAATACACGAGCGCAAGACCGGTTTCATCCTGCAGAATGATGATCCCCAGCGGCACCAGTACCATGGCCACGGCGATGAGCCGCGATCGGAGCTTGGTGAAATCCGTTTCCATCGCCGATATGTATTTCGCCAGGGCCAATGCGGTACATAGTTTGGTGAATTCCGCGGGCTGGAACCGGAAACCGCCCAGTTCGAGCCATGAGTTGGAGCCTTTCACCCCCGTTCCTATGGCCAATACCACGAGCAGCAGCAAAATACCGAAGGCGTAGAAAAGGTTGGCAGTGGCGGTGAAGAATTTGGAGTCGGTGAGCCAGATACCTGTTGCCAGTACGATAGACACGCCAAACCACAATACCTGCCTGGCCCAGTTTTTATTCTGGTGCAGGAGGTTTTGGATCACCTGGTCGCCCTCCCGGTATTCCGCGGCGAATATCGCCAGGAAGCCGATGAATACCAGTGCGAGGTACATCCCGAGAACGGGCCAGTCGATGCCTGCGGTCAGTTTCGCTTGTGAGCGGTTCATGTTATGGGTTTGCGCGTTTTGTTTTTAGTGTCCTGTAATTTTCCGCATGATCACGGCTCCTTCGGCGCCAGCGTATTGCACGCTGTTGAGGGAGTCGAGCTTCGATTTATTCTTGATTTCCGACGAGAACGTATTTGTTTCCAGCATCCTTTGCAAGATAGGCCTACGTTTCGCAGAAATAGTATCCGTCAGGTATTTTTCCATGAGAATGCTGGCGATGGGCACGGCGTAGGTGGAGCCGAACCCGGCATTCTCTACTACTACGGCGATAGCGATCTTCGGATTATTTTTCGGTGCGAACGCCACAAACAACGAGTGATCTTTCAGTTTCACCATTTTTCCGTCAACGCGCGTCGTATTCTCCGCCGTTCCGGTTTTTCCGCACACTTCAATCCCTTCGATCTGGGCGCCACGGGCCGTACCATGGGTCACCACATCTCCCATGCCGTCTACTACAGACTGGAATGCCGCGCTCGAAATATGCGCCACCGAGTGTTTTTCCTTATACTTTTTCAGCTTGTCGGACTTATCGTTGTCGATAGATTGAACGAAATGCGGAATATAATACCAGCCGCGGTTGGCGATGATGCACATTGCGTTGGCAAGCTGAATGGGCGTTACGTTGAGTTGCCCCTGTCCCATACCCACATACATTTCGGAGCAGGAATTCCAGACACCGCGATACACGCGGTTCATACGGGCCGTATCCGGTACGATACCGGGTTTTTCGGATGGAATGTCGACCCCGATCCTCCGGCCAAGCCCCATTGCGTAGAGGTATTCCACCCATTTGGCTTGCCCGTTTTTGGTGCCGCCCCATTTCTTGTTATCGACAGACAGGCGGTAAACATGCATGAAATAACTGTTGCAGGAATTCGCCAGGGCGGTCCGCATATTGGCGGCGTGACCTGGGTTGCTGTGGGTACAGCGGGAGAAACGGCCGCAAAGTCCGTACCCACCATGGCAGGGGAACCCGAATTCCGGGCCGATCACACCTTCGTCCAGTGCAATTAGCCCTGTGATGGGCTTAAAGGTAGAGCCCGGGGGATAATATGCCTGGATAGGCCGGTTGTACATCGGCTTCACGGTGTCGTTGAACAGAATGCCCAAGTTACGGGCCCGGTAGGCCCCTGAAAGCAGATTCGGATCAAACGAAGGCCCGCTCACCATAGCGAGGATCCCGCCGGTGGAAGGGTCGATTGCCACGATGGATCCGATCTTTCCTTTCATCATATTTTCTCCCAGTACCTGCAATTCTATATCCAGCGACAACCGCAGGTTTTTGCCCGCTATGGCCGCCGTATCAAAGATACCTCCTTCCAAAGCGCCTTGCGGCCGGTTCAGATTGTCTTTTACCAGGTACTGAATACCGCGTTGTCCCATCAAAATATCTTCATACGTACTTTCCAGCCCCGTCATCCCGATATAATCCCCCTGCTGGTAAGCACCGTATTTGCCGGTGGTATCGCCTAGCATATTGGGCGAAATTTCGCTGATGTACCCGAGGAAGTTGGCGCCCACGCCGTAGGGGTACGAGCGCACGGGGCGCTGAACCAGTTCGAAGCCGGGCTGGAAGAGGTACATACTTTCCTGGAGCTTGCCGTACATGTCGGGCGAAAGCAGGCTGGCGAATACCGACGGGCGGCGGGGCCCTTCGCGGTTCCGCGCCACCTGGATGCGGCGGTTGAATTCCTTCATGTCGATATTCAGGATTTCGCACATGTATGCCGTATCGATCCCTTTAACGTTGATAGGCGTTACCATGAGGTCGTACAGCGCCTCGTTGCGCATCACGGCTCGGCCATGACGGTCGTACACGATGCCGCGGCTGGGGTAGATCACCTTGCGAAGGTGGGCGTTGGCGTCTGCCAGTTTGGAATATTTCGTTTCCACGACCTGCAGATAAAACAGTCTCGCCACGATCACCAATACGGTGCCGAGCATGATGAACTGGATGACGCGCCTCCTGGACTGATTAAAAACGGACATGGCAGGTTCCTGGATTTATGACTTTTATGGCTCCCTATTTCCTGCTGAAAAACAACAGTTCGTAGATCAGGATCAGCAACAAACTGGCTGTGGTAGACAACAAGATCTTCGTCAACAGGTACAGGGGATCAGCAAAACTGAAAACGGACAAACAAAAATACGCGATGTGATGCAAAAGGACCATCACGGTCACATAAATCGCGAACTGGGAAATGCCCATCGTGGTAACGGAGGGCGTGCGCTGGGGGCCTTCGAAGCCGCCCTGCGGGCTGAGGATGTTGAGCACGAACGGGCGCAGGTAAGCGATGAATACGCAGGCTGCGGCGTGGATGCCCATGGAATCGGAAAACATGTCGAGCGTGAGGCCGAGCAACAGGCCCAGGAACTGGAGCGCCGGGCGGGGGATGTTGAAGGGCAGCAGCAGGATGAAGAGCATGTAGAGGTAAGGGTTCACCATCTGGTGCACGAGTATCCGGTCCAGCACCAGTACCTGGAACAGGATCAGCAAAATGAATCGGATGATATTTCTTAACAGTATGCTCATTTCAACATTTTGCGTGTCGAATCCTCCAGCCGCTCCTGCTCGTCGCGCAGCAGGTTCTCGATGACGTACACGTATTGCAGGTTGTAAAAATTAGTGGCCAGTTTGAGGCGGATGGTAAACGAGGTGCTCGCTTTCTCGCCGACGTAAAAGGTGTCGATGTACCCGATGTTCATGTTTTCGGGGAACACGGCCGAGAAGCCGCTCGTCACCACGGTATCGCCCTTGTGCAGCTTGGCGCTGCGGGGCACGTCCTTCATCGTCACATGCCCGCCGTCGTACCCGTCCCAATACACCGTTCCGATCTCGCCGGAGTTTTTGAGGCGGGAGCTGAAGCTGAAGGAAGAGGTGCTGCCGCTGGATTTGGTGAGCAGGGAGATGATCACGGCATAGTTTTCCGAAGCCGTTCTCACCACGCCTACCACGCCGTTAGGCCCGATCACGCCCATGTTGGGGCGGATACCGTCTTTGGAACCGCGGTTGATGGTGATGAAGTTGACGGGCTTGTTGACGGAGTTGTTCACGACTTTGGCGCTGCGGTAGAGGAACTTGCGGACCTCCGTGCTGAGGAGCTTGCGGGCCGTATCGTTGGTAAATTTCCGGAGGGTGTCAAATTTCACCTGGGAAGCCGTGTCTTTTTCCTCGAAGCTGGTAGGCAGTTGCTGGAGCAGCGCGAGGTTTTCCGACACGAGGCTGTCGTTGGTGGATTTGAGGTGGAAATAATACTGGATATCGTTGTAGCGGGTGTACAGTTTGCCGGAGACGCCGTTGGCGGAATTGAGGTAAACGGTACGTTGGAAATTATTGGTCCGGAAAACGAAAATCAAGCAAATCACTTCCAGCAGCAAAAACAGAAAGAAGTTGAAGTACCGCCGTAAGAAAATGATCAGATTGCGCACTGGATACGAGTCTAAGGATTCCGGATATCATCCCGGCATGCCTGGGGCAAGCCGGGATGTGTTTTTTTATTGCATCAGGAAAGGATACTTGCCGATGTGTTTCAGGGCAATGCCGGTGCCTCTTACTACCGCGCGCAGCGGATCGTCTGCTACATGAACGGGCAGTTTGATCTTCTGGCTCAGGCGCTTGTCCAGCCCGCGCAACAGGGCGCCACCGCCGGTGAGGTAAAGGCCGCGGCGGTAAATATCCGCTGCCAGCTCGGGCGGGGTGGTTTCCAGTGCTTTCAGGATGGCTTCCTCGATCTTGAAGATCGACTTGTCCAGCGCTTCGGCGATTTCCTGGTAAGATACCATGATCTGTTTGGGGATACCGGTCACAAGGTCGCGACCGTTCACGGGGATGTCGTCCGGTGGATTGTCCAGCTCTTTCAGGGCAGACCCGATCTGGATCTTGATCTGCTCTGCCGTGCGCTCACCGATGAGCAATGAGTGGTAACGGCGAAGGGCTTCCATGATGTCGGCCGTAAATTCGTCGCCCGCGATGCGGATAGACTGGTCGCACACGATCCCTGCGAGGGCGATCACGGAGATGCCGGTAGTACCGCCTCCGATGTCGATGATCATGTTACCGACCGGTTCTTCCACGTCTATACCGATACCGAGGGCCGCAGCCATCGGTTCGTGGATGAGATACACTTCCTTGGCACCCGCCTGCTCCGCAGAGTCGCGCACCGCGCGTTTCTCCACTTCCGTGATGGACGACGGGATGCAGATCACCATCTTCCAGCTCGGGGCGAACAACGGCTTCTTGGGATAAACCATCTTGATCAGCTCGCGGAGCATCCCCTCTGCCGCATTAAAGTCTGCGATCACACCGTCTTTCAGCGGACGGATGGTGCGCAGGTACTCGTGCGTTTTTTCGTGCATCATCATCGCCTTCTTGCCTACGGCAACGATCTTTCCACTGGCCCTTTCTATAGCCACGATGGAAGGTTCGTCTACCACCACCTGATCGTTATGAATGATCAGTGTATTG
Source organism: Chitinophaga caseinilytica (assembly GCF_038396765.1). Classification (NCBI taxonomy): domain Bacteria; kingdom Pseudomonadati; phylum Bacteroidota; class Chitinophagia; order Chitinophagales; family Chitinophagaceae; genus Chitinophaga; species Chitinophaga caseinilytica. The sequence continues at coordinate 565,738 of NZ_CP150096.1, forward strand.
GCGGTACCGAGGTCAATTGCAATCTCCTGAGTTAAAAAGTTAAAGAAGCCCATTGTTTGATACGGTCAAAAATATTTGAATGCAAAAATGAATAATTCTAACGAATATACGATGCAATTATTGGATTATTCAAGAAGTTCAGCGGAAATAAATAAAAGAAATGCTATATGCATATTTTCGCTATCCGTGAACCCTGTACGACGAATTACTTAGCTGAATTCATACCCAATGTCGCGACGATAATACTTGCCCCCGAATGAAATGCTGTCGGCAGTCTCCCTGGAATGCGCCAATGCCTGCTGCAAATCGCTTGCCAAAGATGTGATGGCGAGCACGCGGCCGCCGTTGGTAACCGTTTTTCCGCCATCGGCTTTCGAGCCAGCGTGGAAAACGATCTGATCGGCCGTGGGAGCGGGAATGCCGGTGATCTCCTTACCTTTTTCGTACGCTTCGGGGTACCCTCCGCTCACGAGCATGATGGTAGCCGCGGCGCGCGGATCTTCGGTGATGGTCACTTTATCGAGCTGCCGTTCCTTCACGGCGGTGAAGAGCTCCAGCAGATCGTTCTGCAGCCTGGGCATTACGACTTCCGTTTCGGGGTCGCCCATGCGGCAGTTGTATTCGATAACGAAGGGGTCGCCCTCCACGTTGATCAGTCCGAAGAAGATGAACCCTGGGTAAACGATGCCTTCGGCGGCCAGTCCGGCCACGGTAGGCCGCACCACGCGGTCTTCCACTTTTTTCATGAAACCCGCGTCTGCAAAGGGAACGGGCGAAATGGCGCCCATGCCGCCGGTGTTGAGGCCGGTATCACCTTCACCAATTCGTTTGTAATCCTTGGCGGAGGGGAGCAGTACGTAATGCTGGCCGTCGCTCAAAGCGAAGGCAGACATTTCAATGCCGGTGAGGAATGCTTCCACGACCACCTTTTTGCTGGCGTCGCCGAATTTGGCGGATTTGATCATCTCGGTATATTCGGCGATGGCTTCCTCGTGCGAGGCTGCGATCACGACGCCTTTGCCCAGTGCGAGGCCGTCGGCCTTCAGTACCACGGGGAGGGTGTGAGCGGCGATATAGGCGAGGCCTTCTTCGAAGTTGGTTTCGCTGAATTCGCGGTAAGCAGCGGTGGGGATGTTGTGGCGGAGCATGAACTCTTTGGCGAAGGCCTTGCTGCCTTCCAGGCGGGCTCCGGATTTGGAGGGGCCGATCACGGGAATGTGCTGCAGGGCAGGGTCTGCGCCGAAGAAATCGTAGATGCCCAGTACCAGGGGCTCTTCGGAGCCGGGCAGGAGCAAATCGATCTGTTTATCGATACAGAAGGCTTTGATGCCTTCGAAATCGGAGACGGAAAGGTTGACGTTTTCGCCATAGGCGGGCGTTCCCGCATTGCCGGGGGCGATGTAAAGCTTCGTACATGCAGGACTTTGAGCCATCTTCCAGGCCAGGGCATGTTCCCGGCCACCGCTACCTAACAGTAAAATGTTCATAATGGATTGAGACGTAATATATGAGGAGATTCCCTGCGCTCCGGCGAAACCTTGCGCGCGCGGAAATTTTTGCAAAGTAAGGTCAAAAAAACCGGTTTTTGGACGCGATAGTCCGAATTTCTTTATATTGCCTGATTAATTGAACTGTAACTGTATATTTTTTATTCAAAACTAACCATTTATGAATCCATCAGCTGTTGCGCTGGAGTCGGAGCCCCTGCAGAAGAAGGGACATCCGAAGGGTCTCGGTGTGCTGTTTGCTACCGAGATGTGGGAACGATTTAACTTCTATGGGATGCGGGCCCTGCTCTCGCTGTTCCTCGTAAATGCACTGGCTTTCTCTGATGCGGACGCATCTATTATTTATGGCGGCTTCCTCGGCCTGAGCTATCTCACGCCCATGCTCGGCGGATACATCTCCGACCGCTTCCTCGGCAACCGCAACTGCATCCTCCTCGGCGGCCTCATCATGTCTATCGGCCAGTTACTGCTGTTCTTCAGCGGCTGGATGTTCGAGGGCAACGTAGACACCGCCCGCGGCATCATGTGGCTCGGCCTCTTCGTGATCATCATCGGCAACGGCTTCTTCAAACCCAACATCTCCTCCATGGTAGGCCAGCTCTATCCGAAAGGAGACTCCCGCCTGGATTCCGCTTTCACCATCTTCTACATGGGCATCAACGTGGGCGCGTTCCTCGGCATGACCATCTGCCCGCTCCTGGGAGACGTTACCATCAACGAAGGTGAGCGCACCATCCAGGTAGCTTCCGCCTTCAAATGGGGCTTCCTCGCCGCCGGCGCAGCCATGTTCCTCGGCACCGTTCTCTTCTTTTACCTGAAAGATAAATACGTAGTTACGCCCGACGGTAAAGCCGTAGGCGCCAAACCTAAATTCACCAACCAGGCCGTTCAGGCCGGCGGCGAAGCGGAAAAAGCACACTTCACCTCCAAAGCCATCGGCATCGCCGTGGCCCTGCTGGTCATCCTCTTCTTCGCGATCCACTACCTTTCCCTCGATCCCAATGTAACGGTCCAGAACCCCATCAAGGTATGGGTATACCCGTTCATTTACGCAGCAGGCATCAGCCTGGCAGTGCTGATCATGACAGACAAGTCCATCACCAAAATCGAGCGCGACCGTATCCTCGTGCTGTACGCAGTGGCTTTCTTCGTGATCTTCTTCTGGGCGTGTTTCGAACAGGCGGGCTCATCGCTCACCTTCATCGCGAGCTACCAGACAGACCGTCGCCTTTTCGGATGGGAAATGCCGGCCAGCTTCGTGCAAAACGCCAATTCCGCGTTCATCATCATATTCGCCTTCCCCATGAGCTTCCTCTGGTCGTGGCTGCAAACGCGCAAAATGGAGCCTATCTCCCCCGTAAAACAGGCCATCGGCCTGGCTTTGCTGGCGCTTGGCTCCCTGATCATCGGGCTTTCGGTGAAAGGGCTCGGCCAAACCGAGAAACTGGCGGTAATCTGGCTGATCGTGATGTACCTGTTCCACACCATCGGCGAGCTTTGCCTGTCTCCCATCGGCCTTTCGCTCGTGTCGAAACTCGCTCCGCTCCGTTTCTCGAGCCTGCTGATGGGCGTTTGGTTCATCGGCAACGCATCCGGTTACGCGCTGGCGGGCACCCTCGGCACCCTGCTCCCTCCTACCGGCAACAAGTTCCAGGACGCGGCCAAGGCCGGGATCGACCTGCAAGGCATCCTCGACAAAACCATCACGCCCACGGTGGAGCAGCTTTCCCAGCTGAAATCGCTCAACATCCCGGCGCATTACCCCCAGTTCCTGGGCTTTACCATCCATAACCTGTATGAATTCTTCATGGTAATGGTAATCCTCCCCGGCGCTGCTTCCCTGCTCCTTTTCCTGATCTCCGGGATCCTGAAAAAAGGAATGCACGGCGTACGCTAATAAAATACCGTCGACAGACGTTTATACCCTTTCAAAAGGAGCAGGCATTTCCCCTGCTCCTTTTTTACTTATATTTAGGCCAAAACTGATATATATCTAACTGCTTATGTCGTCGAAATTCAAACCTTTCGTTGCCCCCGAAGTTAAAATGAAGGAGCTGACGCTCAAGTCGATCCTCCTCGGATGCCTGGCCGGCATCATCTTCGGCGCCGCCACCGTTTACCTGGCTTTAAAGGCCGGGCTCACCGTATCGGCATCTATCCCCATTGCGGTGATCGCCATTACGTTGGGCCGGAAGTTCTTCAAAACCACCATCCTGGAGAACAATATCATCCAGACCACCGGTTCTGCGGGCGAATCGATCGCGGCGGGCGTGGTGTTCACTTTGCCGGGGTTCCTCTTCCTTTCCGCGGGCGAAATGGGCATCAGCAGCGGTGAGAAATACTTCGATTACCTGACCATCCTCGTACTGGCCATTTTCGGCGGGTTGCTGGGCACCCTGATGATGATCCCCCTGCGGCGGTCGCTCATCGTAAAAGAGCACGAAACCCTTCCCTACCCGGAAGGAACAGCCTGCGCCTCTGTACTGAAAGCGGGGGAAAAGGGCGGCACATTCGCCAAAACGGCTTTCATCGGGCTGGGCGTGGCTTTGCTGTACGCGATGCTGCAAAAAGTGCTGCATGTGATCGCCGAAACGCCGGCCTACATGACCAAACAGGCCAATAAAATCTTCCCGTCCGCCAAGCTTTCCGGAGAAATCACGCCCGAATATCTCGGCGTAGGCTATATCATCGGCCCCAAGATCGGCGGCGTACTCGTGGCAGGCGGCGTGCTCGCATGGCTGTGCCTCATCCCCCTGCTGGCATCCCTCATCCCGGGAGACATTGTAGCCGCGCAGCTCGTGAAACTCGGCATGCTGGCCAATCTCCAGACTCCAGGCGGCCCCGGCGCACTGGGACCCCGCTGCCCATTCGTTCAACGACTGGTCGTCTGCCATCTACCAGGCATATGTGAAGCAAATCGGCGCAGGAGCCGTTGCGGCAGGCGGTTTCATCACCCTGCTCAAAACCATCCCCACCATTATCTCCTCGTTCAAAGACAGCCTCGGTTCCCTGAAAGAAAAAGGCGCCACCGGCGAGGTGCCCCGTACCGAAAAAGACCTTTCCTTTAAATATGTGATCATCGGCAGCATCGTACTGATCCTGCTCATGGCGCTTTTACCGCAGCTCCCGGGCGAATCTATCCTCAACAAACTGCTGGTAGGCCTGCTGGTCGTGATCTTCGGCGCGTTCTTCGTGACCGTGAGCTCCCGCATCGTAGGGCTGATCGGCAGCAGCAACAATCCCATTTCCGGGATGACGATCGCCACCATCATGGGCACCTGCCTCATTTTCATCGCAGTGGGCTGGACAGGCAAAATCTATGAGCCCATGGCCCTCGTCGTAGGCGGCATGATCTGTATCGCAGCGGCCAATGCCGGCGCTACTTCGCAGGATTTGAAAACCGGTTACATCGTGGGCGCCACGCCGCGCAACCAGCAGATCGCCCTGTTCGTGGGCGCGATCGTTTCGTCGCTGGTGATCGGCTGGACCGTCCACTACCTCGATACGCCTACCAAAGCCATGATGGACCAGGGCATTACCCACGCCATCGGCTCCCCCACTTACGCTGCGCCCCAGGCTACGCTGATGGCGACCCTTATTAAAGGTATCCTCGGCGGCGACCTCGACTGGCAGTTCGTGCTCGTGGGCGTGTTCATCGCCATTACGCTGGAACTTTGCGGCGTGAAATCCCTCTCATTCGCTGTGGGCGCTTATCTCCCGCTGTCTACCACCCTTCCCATCTTTATCGGCGGCGCGATCCGCGGGCTGGTTGACTGGAAACAGAAGCGTTCCGGCGTTCAGCTTTCGGCCGAAGAGGAAGAACTGGGCAAAGGCAATCTCTTTGCTACGGGGCTCGTGGCCGGAGGTGCGGTAGCCGGGGTGATCGTGGCCATACTTTCGGTGAACGACGGCATATCCGCCACGCTTGCGAAAGTGAGCGCGCACGAAGGGCTCGAGCGGGCGCTCGGCGCGGGTGGGTATCAGCTGCTGGGCGTGCTGTTCTTCGCCGCAATGGGGTATATGCTGTATCGCATCGGTCGTCAGAAACAGGTTTCTATTGATAAACTCTAAAATACCCGATCCTATGTCCTATTCCACCACAACCCTCGCCCTGCTCGGCGTCCTGCTTTTCAGCGCAGGTTGCAGCAGCGATAAAGATGTGGAGCCCGAGCGCAGGTTCATCTCGTTCCAGATGAACGGAAAAATTATGCTTTCCGAACAGCGGAACATGGTGTATTATGTGCCCGGCGACAAGTCTGACACCGACCCCACGAACGATAAAGCACAGATGCTCATCCAGGGCTACACTTACGATAAGGATGCGGTGCTGATCCACATCATGGGAGACGATGTGGTGATCAAGCCCGGTGTTTACACCAACACCCAGCCCGGCAACGCGTTCACGATCGAGAAATTCCCGACTATGGAATTCATCCGGGCCGATGAAACCACCGGCAACTGGCGCGTCACGATCCACCAGGTTAAAGATAACCCGGTGATCGGGGAGTTCAGCGGAACGGCGGTGTCTATGGATAATGGAACGATCCACCAACTGACACGCGGCTACTTCAAGCTGAAATGCCAGACAAACGGGCCGGCCATACATTAATCCGGATATCAGATTTTCATGATAAAAAAATCCCCCATCGTTTTACACCGATGGGGGATTTCCATTTTCAGGCAACGCGCTCCGATGGCGTGATCCGCAGCTCCACCAGCCGGTTTTGCCGGATCAGCCGGATAAATTGGAACTGACCGATCTTGTCGCGGTCCAGCAGGCGGAAAAGCCCGTCAGACGTTTCCACCGGCTGGTCGTTGAACGACACTACGATGTCTCCGTCTGCTACACCGGCCTTGTTAGCCGGCCCGTTCCTTTCCACCCCGGTCACGAAGAGGCCGGATTTGTTTTTCAGTTCCAGTCCGCTTCTCAGTTTGGGCACCAGGTTCACCTGTTGCAACATCATCCCGAGGTATGCTCTCGACACCTTTCCGTTTTTCATCAGTTCCGCCGCGATCAGACGCGCCGTATCGATGCTGATGGCGAAGCAAAGCCCTTGCGCACCGCGGATCATCGCGGTGTTGACGCCTACCACTTCACCACGGTAATTGATGAGCGGGCCGCCGGAGTTGCCGGGATTGAGGGCCGCATCCGTCTGGATAAGCCCGTCGATCGTACGGCCGTTCTCACTACTCAGCGAGCGCCCGAGGGCACTGACCACGCCCGTAGTTACCGTGTGCTGAAATCCCATGGGGTTGCCGATCGCGATCACCAGCTGACCGATCTGCAGGTCAGACGCGGCGCCCAGTTGCGCCGGCTGGAAGTCGAAGGCGGTCGATTTCAGTATGGCGATGTCGGTATCGGGATCTTCCCCGGCCAGCGTGGCAGGGTATACCGAACCGTCGTGCAGCATCACATTGAAATAACTCCCCTTATGCACCACATGGGAATTGGTGAAGAGATAACCGTCGGACGAAAAGAAGAATCCCGATCCCGTTCCGGTCACTTGCCTGTTGGCATCCAGCCGTTCTATTTTGACGACCGATTTGCCGGCGGCTTCCACCGCCTGATGGATGATCTGGGAAAATGCATCCATAAAACCTCCTTGTTTAGGGTTTCATCCCTTCCAAAAACAAGCCACATCGAAATCCGGCCAAATTGACAGCGAATTCGAAGATGCGAAGGTCATAACTGGTAAATCCGGTCCATGCACACCCATTTTTCATTGCCGCTGGCCCAGGGCAGGGGCTGCTGGTATTTCCACATGAGCTGCTCCCATTCCTGCACATGCGGATTGGCAGCGTCGCGGGCGGCTTTTTCCTCATTGCGGAAATCGTCCAGGGTTTCCATGATCATGAACAGGCGGTTGCCGGTGCGGTAGATTTGCATGTCTACGATCCCGGCGTCCAGGATGCTTTTACGTATTTCGGGCCAACCGTTTTCGGCTTTGTGCCAGTTTTCGTATTCGGCGATGAGGGCCGGATCGTTTTTCAGATCGAGGGCGAAGCAGTGTCTTTTCATATGTCAGGTTCGTAAAGATGGGTTTCCGCAAAATGTTTATCGATGAGGTTTTCCGTCGCCATTCTTTCCCAGCATGCGGGTGGAATGCTGGTTTTCAGGATATCGACCTGGCTACCCGCGCGATAATCCCGCGTCATGTTCAATGCGATGGAACGCACGCCCGGGGCGCTTTTCGCAAAAGCGACGCAGGCTGCCGCCGGAAGGATGCCGAATTCCCGGCAGACGGCGTGCATCTTTTCGCGCCAGCGGTACAACTCCGAATGGGTTTGCGGCGACACCCGGCGGTAATTGTAAAAATCCTGTCCCGTTAAAAATCCGCCGTTGAAAACCGCCGCGTTGATGACGGGAATCCCCTGCGCATCGAGCTGCCGCATGAATGCCACGAGCTCCGCAGGATGGTGATGCATCGTGAAGCTATTGGCGATCATGACCCAATCCATCTCCACCACTTCGCAAATCTCCCTCACCACCGTCCAGTCTTTCGACCCGATCCCCACGCCGGCAACACTTCCTTCCCGCTTCAGGTCTTTGAGCGCCTCGTAGGCAGACAGCACATCTCCGAACCGCCGCGCACGGTCGGCCGGGGAAACGGCCGCCGCGAGGTATTCGTCTGGATCGTGGACAGACACCCAGCCCGCCCGGTACCCGTTCAGCAGGGTGTTCCCCTGTTCGTAACAGGCCACGATCCCATCGTAATCGATCCGCTGCACGGCATCGTGCTCCAAATTTTTCCAGACGCCTGGCTCGAAAGATGGCTCCTTTCCCTTCAGGGCCGTCCGGTACCAGCCGAGCTTGTTGCTGATAACGACTTCCCCGGGATGGGTGCCCTGTTTCCGCAGTCCTTCGCCCAGCATTTCCAATGCCAGGCCCGCGCCATACTTGCCGGCGGTGTCAAAAACCAGCGGGCCCGGGGCCACACGAACGCATTCTTCCACAATCTGCCACTTCGTTTCGGAAGGCCACGCTTCGTAAAGGTTCCCCAGGCCGCTGGTGCCGAAGATCAGCTCCGGCATCGGACATTTCTCTGTGCTTATCATACAAACTTCTTCGTGCTTATCATACAAACGAATGGATGCTTATCATACAAACAATGCAGGGTAGCCGCGGATCAGTAATCCGGGTTTTGTTTCAACGCCGGCGTATTCCGGTCGATTTCCGTTTGTGGAATGGGCCAGAATTGATATTTGTCTTCATATTTCAGTTTGATGTTCGGCGCGAGCGGATTGGCGACGAAGCCGTTCAGCTTCGCCGTAGCGATGCCCCAGCGGCGCAGATCGAAATACCGGATACCTTCCAGTGCAAATTCCACCCTGCGTTCGTGGCGAACCCGGTCGCGCATCTGCGCCTGCGTGAGGTTTGCGGGCAGCCCGGGCATTCCGACACCCGTCCGCGCCCGTACTTCGTTGATTTGTTTATATACCGATGCATCGGCACCCACGGCTTCGTTCTGTGCTTCGGCGTACATCAGCTTCACGTCGGCGAAGCGCAGCAGCACGAAGTCATTATCGACGAGCGTGCCCGTGGTAGGGTCTTCCAGGCCGGGCGGAAACCATTTCCGCGGCGGATAAAACCCTTCGATCCAACCGTCCATCCCCGGCGTGGCAACCGCCAGCTCGCCGGTAAACGGCCAGCCCTGCGCTTTCGTATCTCCCGGGAAGAACCAGGTCATCGTTTTGCGCGGATCGCTGGCTTCATATTCGTTGATGAGGTCCTGGGTGCCGAGGTAGCCCTTCCAGCGGTGCATGGGCGCCACCAGCGGCACGTCCTGGTGCGCGATGTTGGGCAACAGGTATTTCACGGAAAACATGATTTCCTTGCTGCTGTTCTGCGCCGGCTTGTAAAAATTGGCGAGGTAATCGTCGTTGAGGGAAAATTTATTCCCGTCGATGATCTCCTTAGCCAATGCGGCCGCTTCCGCGTACTTCTTCCCGAACAACAGCGCCCGTACTTTATATCCCTGCGCCGTTCCCTTCACGGCATGGCCGGTGGAATAGCCTTCATCGGGTAGTCCGGCGATAGCCAGGTCGAGATCTTCCTGCACGAAAGCGAGCACTTCATCGCGGGTGGATTTCGCCATGACCGTATTATAATCGATGGTAAAAGGGTCCGCCTTCACGATGGGCACATTGCCGTACAGCTGCGCCAGCCAGAAATAGTTGAAAGCACGCAGGAAGTAAGCTTCCGCCTTATAACGCTTGAGCTTGTCGCCGCTCAGCACCTTGTCCACATTGGCGAGGAAGTGATTGGCGGCAGCGATCGCCTTGTAGTTATTTTCGTAATAACTCCGCACATAGGCGCCGGTGTTGGGCGTAAGCCCGGAGCTGCCGGCGCTTCTGCCGCCGCCATAGTCGTGCTGGCCGTACGCGTCGTCGGAATAGGTATCCCAGGCGAACACGTAATATTGCGAGCAAGCCCAGTTGCCGCCCGGCATGTACAGGAAATTGTACAACCCCGTCAACGCGAAATCCGCATCCGCAGCCGATTTCCAGAAAATGGACGCCGGCAGTTTATCCGTAGGCGTTACATTCAGGTCTTTACACGCACCGAACGCAAGGATGCAACCTATCGAGATGTATATTTTTTTAATGATGCTTTTCATGATGGAAAATTTAATGGCCCAGGAATCAGAATTGTACGGACGCGCCGAAGGTGAATGTCCGGATCTGCGGATACGTTACGTACAGCCCGTCGCCGGCACGTTCCGGGTCGAGCCCGGGATAATCGCTGATGGTAAACACATTGTCTGCCGCGAAATACACCCGCAGCGATTTCATGGCGGCCTTGTCCGTTAACCGCGCCGGCAGCGTGTATCCCAGTTGCAGGTTCTTCAACCGCAGGAACGATGCGTCTTTCAGGAAATAGGTGGAAGGATAGCCCTGTACGGGCGCATATCCGTCTGCCATATAGATTTTGGGCATCGTGGTGGAGGGATTGGTGGGCGTCCAGCGGTTGCGCCAGTCGGTGGTTGGCATCGACCCCTGGCGGAAGGGCTCCGCGCCCCAGCCATTCACATAGATTTTCTGCCCCTGGGAGCCATACAGCATGGCGCTGAAGTCGAACTGTTTCCAGTTGAGCCCCAGGTTGGCGGTGTACTGGAAGGAAGGATATTTCCCCTGCACGTACGTCCGGTCGGCGTCGCTGATGATCCCGTCGCCGTTCACGTCTTTGATTTTCAGATCGCCGGGACTGGGCGTGATGGGCTGTTTGGGCGAGCGGTCGATTTCGGCCTGGTTCTGGAAGATGCCGTCCCAGATATAGAGGTAATATTCGTCGAGGGGTTTGCCTTCCTCCCGGATTAGATTGCCGTTGATTTCGCGCTTCCCGTATTTCTCCAGCGTATTCTTATATGCCTGGAAGTTGCCGCCGGCGAAGAAGGACAGGTCTTTGGTGATATGCCCCCTGTACTGCGCGCCCACTTCCACCCCTTTGTTACGAACGGAACCGTTGTTGATCAAAGGCGCCTCCATCCCCAGCCACAGCGGGATTTGCGCCTGGCGGAGAATGTCGAACGTGTTTTTGTTGAACCAGTCGAAGGTGAGCGACAATTTATTATCGAACGCCGTGAGGTCGGCGCCAATGTCCAGCACCTGCGTGGTTTCCCAGGTGAGCGTGGGCTCAACGATCATGGCGGAATTATATCCGGGTATTACCTTTCCGTCGAACGCGTAATCGCGGGCGGTGAGGGTAGACTGGTAAGGATACAACCCGATGTTCTGGTTGCCCAGTTTGCCCCAGGAGCCCCGCAGCTTCAGGTCGTTTATCCAGCTGACGTCTTCCAGGAACGATTCCTTCGAAATCCGCCATCCTGCGGAGAAAGAGTAGAACAATCCCCAGCGGGTATCTTCCGGCAGCCGCGACGTTCCGTCGTAACGGATGCTCGTCCCGAACAGGTATTTATCCTGGAAATCGTAATTGGCATTTCCATAAAACGACCGGATGGCCCATTCAGACGAAGTACCGGAATTGGTCATGCCCGGCTTGGGGCCTGCGTCCAGCTCCTTCAGGAAATTGGTCGTGTATTGCAACCGCGAGCCCGCGATATTGCTGGCCTTGTTGTATTCCTGCTGGTAACCCGCCAGTGCAGACAGCGTATGGTCCCCGAAAGTTCTCCGGAAGTTCAGCTGGCTGTAATACACGCCGTACACGTTATCCGTCCTTCTCGCGTCATAGCCCAGCGGCCCCACGTCCAGCTGGCCGGCGGTGGTCATATCGCTATAATAGAACATTTCCACGACCGGACGGAAATCGCTGAACTTGAATGCGTCAAAATTGCCACCGGCACGGTTTTCCCAGGTGAGGCCCTTGAGGATTTCCACGTCCAGCGAAATATTGCCCTGCACATAATAGTCTTCGCTTCGCGCGCGCACGTTCTCGCCCACGATGGCGGGAATATTCTTGTTGCCCTGCTCGTTGGAATAGGCCTTTTTGATCCAGCGGCCGTCTGGCGCCCGGGGCGGGTACAGGGGTGATTGCGCGAGGGTCGACAGGAAACTGTCGTCTGCGCCTTGCCGCGGATTGAGTTTGTTGCTGTAATTAAGGAGGATATTGGTCCCCAGCGTCACGCGCTTGTTCACTTTCGACGAGAGGCCGAGGTTCACGGTATATTTCTTGAATTCGAACCCGATCATCGTTCCCGGCTGGTCGGTGTACCCGATACCGAGGTTGTAGGTGGTATTGTCTTTACCGCCGGCCATGTTCAGGTAATGGTTTTTCGTGTATGCGGTCACGAAGAGATCGCCGAGCCAGTCGTGGTTCGGGTATTTCACCCGGTCGGTAGCGTTTTCGTACAGATCGATCTGGGCCTGGGTGTAGATGGGCTGCCTTCCGGAGTTGGCGGACGCTTCGTTGGAAAGGCGCATGTATTCGGCGGAGTTCGTCACTACGTCGGGGAGGCTCGTGGGGTTGGAGATGCCGAGGTTGAAATTGTACGTCAGCGAAAATCCGCCGTTTTTGCCTCTTTTGGTTTTGATGACGATCACGCCATTTGCGCCGCGGGAGCCGTAAATAGCTGCCGACGCCGCGTCTTTGAGCAGGCTCACCGATTCAATATCGTTGGGGTTGAGCGAAGCGAGGCTCCCCGGCAGTCCGTCCACGATCACCAGCGGATCGTTTCCCGCGCCGCTGAAAGTGCTCACACCGCGGATGCGCAGATTGATTTTTTCCGCGCCCGGCTCCCCCGATCCCTGTACCACCTGCAACCCGGGCAGTTGCCCTTGCAGCAAGGCCGTGGGATTGGTGGCGATGCGCTTGTTCAGGTCTTCGCCGGAAACAGTGACCACGGCGCTGGTGAGCTTCCGCTTCGACTGGGTACCGTACCCCACCACTACTACCTGGTTGAGTTGCTGATCGGCCGATTCCAGGGCAATGGCGAGCATCGACTGCCCGGCGATCTTCACTTCCTGCGAAGCATACCCGATCGCGCTGACGAGCAGCGTCCCGTTGGCCGGTGCGTTGATGCTGAATTCTCCTTTCTGATTGGTTTGCGTGCCGATGGCGGTGCCCTTCAGCTGGACGGTCACCCCGGAAATGGCCGAATCCGCGGCCGTGACGCGGCCCCTGACGGTTTGTTGTGCAGCAAGTTGCAGCGTGGATAGCAGGATACCACACAACATGGCCCATCTGAGCCGTATGACGGGTACATGCATGAAAATGCCGGGAGGAAAGATCCTCCGTAAAAGTTTGTTCATAACGTTCGATTTTGGTAAAGAAAGGAAGACGTGGATGTCAAAAGTTTTCCCATCCGGCCTGAAAAAGACCGGTCAAATCCATATTGTATATTTCCGACTTGATATTTTTTGAAACGATTACACCACGGCCCCTTCGATCTTCAGCGCAAAAGCCTCCTTTCCGGGCGCCTGTGCCGGCAGTTCCACTTCCAGCCCGCGGTCACTTTGATGGAAAACCAGTTCCCCTTCATGCCCCAGCAGTTTCACGGACGACACTTTCCCTTTGCCCGCAAGACTTTTTACGAGCGTTTTGCCTCCATCCGGCCAGCCCAGCAAAATGGCGTACAGCGTTGTCCCTTTTTTGGTGAAGCGGATATCCTCCGCTGTAAACGGCTTTCCTTTTCCCTCGTTGAAATTCCCCGCGGTGTTCGATGCGGCCGATTCGGTAGCCGCTCCTTCGCCGAAAACCGTCCATGGCCGGGTGCCGTAGATCGCTTCTCCGTTTACCTGCATCCATGCGCCGATCGCTTCCACGATCGCGCGCTCCTTTTCGTCGATGGTGCCATTTCCGCGGACGGGCACGCTCAGCATGAGGTTACCGTTTTTGCTCACCACATCGGCCAGCGTGTGGATGACGGTTTTGGCGGATTTGTAACGATCGTTTTCATACACCCGCCGGTCGTAATGCCAGCCGCCGATGCAGGTATCCGTTTGCCAGGGCAGCGGCTCAATGGCGTGACTTTGCCCCCGCTCGATGTCCCACACCATGCATTTCCGCTGTTCCGCATTCAGCCCTTTGCCCGTGAGCACCGCTTCCAGCCTGCCGTTCTTTTTGATACTGCGGTTGTAAAGGTTGGCGGCGATGCGCAGCCCCACATCGCTGACGGGCCACAGCGGCAGCACGGAATCATCGAAGTAAACAAGCGCGGGATCGTAGTTTTCGATAAGCGCCATCGTGCGCTTGTAGAATTTTTCGGCATAGGCTTTCGAGGGAACGGATGCACCGTCCTGCCAATCCCATTTCTTCAGATGATCGCCGCCCGGCTGGCTCAGGGAATGGTTTTGGGCGTACAGTTCCTGCGGGTCCAGTCCATCCCACCACTGCCCTTTTCCGTCGGCGGCGGTAAGCTTGCCGTCGTAGGGCACGCCGGCGAGGGGACCGTTCTTATCCGCCTTTTGCGCGGCTTCGTACCACGTCCAGGCATGGGAAGCATGCACGCTCACACCGAAGGCGAGCCCGTGTTCCCGCGCTGCGGCGGCCCATCCGCCAACGATGTCTTTGTGAGGGCCTACGCGCGTGGCGTTCCATTTTTGATACTTATTGGGATACAGATCGAGATTATCAGTGATGATTGGCCATGGCCACGAAGAACTTCGCGCCGGCTTTTTTGTAGAGGCCCAGTAGTTCGGAAGGGTCCCATTTTTCCGCTTTCCATTGGCGGATCACGTCTTTGAAACCGAACTTCGAAGGATGGCCGTATTTTTCGCAGTGATATTTGTAAGTGGCGCTGCCTTCGTGGTACATGGATTGCGCGTACCAGTCGCCGTACTCCGGCTCGCATTGCGGGCCCCAGTGCGCCCAGAGGCCGAACTTCGCGTCGCGGTACCAATCGGGGACCGCGTAATTGGACAGCGAATCCCAGTTGGGCTGGAACGGGGCTGCGGAAGCGGGAGACAATACCCCGGAGAAACCCGCCGCACGGCCGACAACGCCGGAAAGCAATAACGAGGGAATACCGGCGAGCGCGCCCTTGACCAATGTCCTTCTATTCATATCAGTTCGATACTTGGATAACGTGAAATGGTGACGTTCCAAACTTACGACCGATCCTCCCCCGAAAACTTGCCTCAAACGGACTTTTTTTTGTATAAATCCGACCTTTTGCTAATTTTTTAATCCTACTTTAGCAGCGATAAGCCGCTCCGATATGATCCAACGAAAATTCCAGCACACTTTCACTCTATTGAATGTAGACCGCGTACAGCTCGATGCACGATGGAATTACCAGCACGTCATCAGTCCATATTACCGGATTTATTATATCCACGACGGCGACGGCTCCCTGTCGGGCGCAGGTGGAACGGTGACGCTGGAGCCAGGGTTCCTCTACATCATCCCCAGCTTTACGTTGTGCAATATGCGGTGCGACAGCCATCTCGACCAGTATTTCGTCCAGTTTTTCGAAGATTCGACGGACGGGATTTCCCTTTTCGCGCAGCAGCGCAGCATTTTGAAAGTGGCGGCAACGGAAATGGATGGATTATTGTTCAACCGCCTCCTGGAAATCAATCCCGGCCGGGGCATCAACCGGTCCGACAATCCGAAAGTGTATGAAAAAGACGTGTATTACCGGGAGTACCAGGAACTGAACAACCTCCAGAACATAGCGGTGTCTATGGAAACGCAGGGCATTCTCTGGCAATTGACGGCCAGGTTCCTCAGCCAGCACGCTACAGACGGGCAGGAGGCAACGCCCATCCCGGGGAAACTCGCCGAAACGCTGGACTACATCGCCCTTCACCTGCATGCAGAACTGACGGTCAATTTCCTCGCATCCCGCGTGAACCTGCACCCGGATTATTTCTCACGTCAATTCAAAGCGTTTACCGGTACCCGCCCCCTCAACCACATCCACGAAAAACGGATCGAACGGGCGCAATATTTAATGGCCACCACGCGGCTGAGTTACGCCGAAATCAGCGCCCAGCTGGGGTTTGGCGATATCTCCCATTTCTCGAAAGCCTTCCGGAAATCGACGGGCATGGCGCCGAGAGACTACCGGAAACAGCTATACCTCGTGGGCTTCCATCATCACCCGAAAAATATATCCGAATAGCCGCGCGATGGGTTTCCGATTGCCGTAAATTGCATACCTAAACCCATCTCCTACCATGCGTTCCTACATCATTTCCGCCACCATCATCACCCTCATGGCTTCCTGCGCCGGCAACCCGAAACAGCCTGCGGCAGACAGTCTCACCGTATCCGCGACCTCCACGTCGCCCACCACCGATTCCCTCCGCCAGCAAATCTCCGCCATCGCCGCGGAAGCAAAAGGTATCGTTGGTGTCGCCATTCAGAATTTTACGACCGGAGACACGCTCACGCTCAACGACACCGCCCGCCTCCCGATGCAAAGCGTCTTCAAATTCCCCATCGCCATGGCCGTCCTCAAACAGGTAGACGAAGGCAAACTGACGCTCGAACAAACCCTCCCCGTTACGCCCGACGATCTGTTCGAAACCTACAGCCCGCTGCAAGACAGCTTCCCGAAAGGCACGAAAGACAAAACCATCGCCAACCTCATTTACCTGATGGTAGCCAAAAGCGACAACATCGCCTGCGACGTGCTCATCCGGAAAGTTGGCGGCTGCAAAGTGATCAATGATTTTGTGCATGGCCTTGGTGTAAAAAATATCGAGATCGTACTAACGGAAGAAGAAATGAACGGCCCTGGCACCGGGTTTGACCTGCAGTTCAAAAACTGGGCGAATGCATCCGCCTATTCCCAATTGCTGGACATCCTCCGAAAAGGCACGGCGCTTTCCAAACCCAGCAACGATTTCCTCATGAATACGATGCTCGCTACCACCACCGGCAAAAACCGTCTGCCCGGCCTGCTGCCCGCCGGCACACCGGTTGCGCACAAAACCGGATCGGGCAGCACGAAAGACGGTTTGGTTTCCGCTACCAACGACGCCGGCATCATCACCCTTCCCAACGGCCAGCTGCTGGCGGTTTCCGTGTTCGTTTCCATGAGCGCGGCAGACGAAGCCACCCGCGACGCCGTGATCGCAAAGATCGCCAAGGCGGCGTACGATCATTATTCCAAATAGTTGATTTACATACACACGAAGGCCTCCCGCAAACGCAGGAGGCCTTTTTCTTTTTTGGGTTTTATACGCGGTTAGATGAAGGATAAATGCTCGTAGGATTGCTGCAGGATGGCGGCATCGTCTGCCCCCAGCCATTTCTTCAGCAGCGTGGCGTACACCGATTTGAAATCGACCTTGAATTGCAGATCGCCGTCTTTCAGGTCGGTAAGGTTGGGGCCGTCGTTAAGGATGCCTTTCTCCTTCAGGCCACCGCCCACGAGGAACATATTGTTCGCCGTTCCGTGATCGGTACCGCCGCTGGCGTTCTGCGCCACCCGCCGTCCGAATTCGCTGAAAGTCATGACCAGCACGTCTTCGAACCGGTGGTTCTTCTTCAGATCGGCCACGAACGGCGCCAGGGCGTCACTGAGTTGTGAAAACAGCCGCTGCTGCTGGTTCTGCTGGCCAACGTGCGTATCGAAACTGCCATGGGAAACGTAATACACGCTCGTGTTGATATCCGTCATGATCAGCTCGGCGATCGTTTTCATGTTTTTCCCCAGCTCCGTGTTCGGATAACTTTCCTTGCTTTTGTACGTTTTGAACTGCTGCTGGATATACCCGGCGGAGGAAATGGTTTCCGCCATGGTTTTGTAGAGGTAATCGACGTTGTGATGCTCGTCGTCGTGCTGCTGTTTAGCGAGCAGGTCACGGAAATATCGGTCGTTGCTGGCGCCGTACAACCTTTGCGGATCGGTGAGGGCCAGCCCCTTCACATCGTTACCTTTCAGCGCAAGGCTGAGGGTATCGTCTATTTCGAGGGCTTGCGTGGGCTTGTCGCAGCCTTTGCATTGCGCGTCGAGGAAACGGCCGAGCCAGCCCGTGCCCCAGTAATCTTTGGAATCGCTGGCGCTTTGCCAGATGTCCATACTGCGGAAGTGGGAACGGTCGGGATTGGGGTAGCCTACGTTGTTGAGGACGCCCAGCGAACCGTCGTCGTACAGGCTTTTGAAGGTTTTGAGGGCGGGATGGATGCCCAGCTCGTCGTTCAGGGCGAGCGCATCGTTTCTCCGGATGCCCAGTTGCGGGCGGAGCTTGTAGTAAATATCGTTGCGGTAAGGGACAACGGTGTTGAGCCCGTCGTTGCCGCCGGAGAGCTGAACCACTACCAGGACCTTATTGCCCGGGGGCACGAAATTCCCCTGTTCCATGGCTTTGAGGAATTTGGGCAGCATGAGGCTGGCCGATGCCAGGGAGCCCACTTGTAAAAAACGACGTCTGTGTATTAGCATGTTACGGTCCGTTTCTTTGTTAGCACATTTGGTACTCCGGCGTGCTCATCACGTCGATCGTTACCGTTTTGATGTAATTCTCGCGCGAGGAGGCGTCGGAATATTTTTCCAGCAATGCCCTGTCGATGCCTTTGCTCCGCACCAGCAGCGACTGCGCGATGGATTCCGCCAGTTCTTCCCGCTTCACTTCCTTGAACCCATCGAGGTACGGCTGCCAGTCTACCTGCGCGTTCACGCGGCGGGCATACTGTTTTTTCAGCAGTTCGTTCACCTGCATCGTCATTTTGTAATTCTGGCCTTCGCCCATTTCAGGGGTGATTTCTTTCGGGCGGATGTTGAATTCCTGCGAATACAAAATGATCTGTGGCACGCGGAGGCGGAACATAAGGCTGGAGCTGTCTATCCAGTTCCTCCCGCCCGGCCAGCCGGCTACGTTCGGCGGATAGAAAAGCGTTTGCCCCAGTACCCGCTGGAACACCAGCATGGCTTCTTCCTGCTCGAAGCGCATGGGCACGGCGCGGCGCAGCCCTACGATGAGCTCTACCGGCGATTTGATCCTGCTGCCCACGATGCTGTCGTCGTAAAACCAGTCGGCCATGAAAATATGTTCCATGAGCGCGCGCAGATCGTACCCACTGCGGTAGAATTTCTCCGCCAGTTCGTGTTCATGCGCTTCGTTGCCGTTTTCGTGAACGAAGTAGCGGTATATTTTTCCGGAGATGAATTTTGCGGTCTGTTTTTGTTCGAGGAGGATGTTGATGACGTCGTCCCCATTATAATTCCCCGTTTTCCCGAGGATGGTTTTGGGGCCGTCGTCGTGCACGTTTTTCCGGAACTGGAATTCGCCCATATCGTTGTATCCCCATCCCGTGAACGCCCTGGCGGATTCTTTCACGTCTTTTTCCGTGTAATTTCCGCGGCCGAGGGTGAAAAGTTCCATCACTTCCCGCGCGAAATTCTCGTTGGGCCTTTGTTTGCGGTTTTGCTGGTTGTTGAGGAAGCCCAGCATGGCGGGGGATTTGGACACTTCGCTGAGGAGCGTCCCGAAATTCCCCAGGCCGTGGCGCCGGATGGTGTCGAGCAACTGCTGGTTAAAAAGGACGTTCTGCGTTCTGCAGGCAAAATGCCCGTGCCAGAACAGCGCCATTTTTTCCCGCAGCGGATGATCGCTGGTGATCATGGCGTGCGACCATAAAACGTTGAGATCTTTGATGCCGTCTGTATTGAGGCGTTGTACCATTTTGCGCTCTTCCGCGCCCATATTGCGCTGGCGCCGGTAGTCGGGGAGATCGGTTTCGTCCACCACGCGGATGGGCGACGGGGCATCTGAGGGGCCGAGGATGACTTTACGCACCACTTCCTTCCGCCGCTTTTTCATCCAGGACCTGATCTCGGGAAGGCCTTCGCCGAAACCGGCCCTCCAGCCCAGGTGCTGCATTTGTGTCTGTAATGGAACAACTGGCATAAACGGAAAAATTTAAGGTAAGACGGGCAAGCAACGGTCAAAGTTTAACCGGCATCGCCGCAACCGCTAAAAATTTCGCAAATACCGTTCCACCCTGTCAATACTGGGCCATAGTGGGGTCGATTTCGCAGGCCCAGGCATGGATGCCGCCCGTCACGTTGTACACGTCCCGGAACCCGGCCTGCAACAGCAATTCGGCCGAAGCGCGGCTCCGTATCCCGTGGTGGCAGATCATCGCCACCGGCGTTTCCCGCGGGAGGTTCGACAAAGACGCCGCCACCCGCCGCAGCGGAATGTGCACCGCCCCTTCGATATGGCAGTATTCCCATTCGTCGCGCTCGCGGACGTCTATCAATTGAAAATCACGGCCTTCGTCCAGCCAATCCTTCAATTCCTGTACGGAAAGGAGCTGGAGCGTGCGGGCGTCGCAAACGGAGTTGCCGTAGCTGTCCTCCAATGCGGTAATATCATGATTGCCGGGTTGCGGCTGGAAAGTGAAGACCTGGTGCGTATTATCGAGCAACTGGATGGTCAGCAGCTGGTTGGCGAGCGGCTCCCCGATGCCGGTGAGCACTTTCACCGCTTCCGAAGCCTGGTAGCAACCGATGATGCCGGGCAACACACCCAACACGCCCACATCGTTGCAATCGGGCGCATTTCCCGGTTCGGGAAAAAGACAGCGATAGGTACCACTGCCGTTGTGGTTCAGTACGCTCACCTGCCCTTCGTACTGGAAAATGGAACCGTAAATGAAAGGTTTTTGGAGGATGACGCAGGCATCGTTGATGAGGTAGCGCGTCCCGAAGTTATCGGAACAATCCACCACCAGGTCGTACTGCGCCACGATGCCGAGCGCGTTGGCAGTGCTGAGATAATGCGGATGCGGGGTAAAAACGGTGTCGGGACTGAGGGCGCTCAACCGGCTGATAGCCGCGCCGATCTTCGGTTTCCCTTCATCGGCCGTGGTATAGATCACCTGTCGCTGGAGATTGGTGACGGAAACGGTATCTTCTTCCGCGATCCCGATCCGGCCCACGCCCATGGCGGTGAGATATTGCAATACCGGCACACCGAGGCCACCGGCGCCAACCACCAGCACGGATGCGTTGCGCAGCATGTCCTGCTTCTCGGGGCCGAAGCCTTCCAGCCTGATCTGTCTGTCGTAGCGATTCATTTTCCCTCCGTTTTTCTCCCTTAAATTTCGTGAATTTTTCTATTTCAAACCAGCCCTGATCTGATCCCACGTTGCTTTCAGCGGAGCGGGAACGGCGGGTTCGGGGTTAGACAACTTTTCCTGTACGTATTCCGCGCGGCGCTCCAGGTCAGGATGCGAGCTGAGCCATTCGGAGGGCGCGGAGCCGCCGCCCTGGCCGAGCGTTTTGAACAGGAGCACGAACCCGTTGCCGGGGATTTCCTGGTTTTTGAGCATGCTCAGGCCGTTGAGGTCGGCTTCCTTTTCGAGCCGGCGGGAATATTCCAGGTTCTTCAGCGAGCTGGCGTTTTCCACCAGTACCGCGCCGATGCCGGTGACGTCGCCGAAAATGAGGCTTACGGCGGTGAAGGTGCCGAGGCTCTGCATGAGCGAGCGGGTGGTATGGCGGAGGTTGACGTGCGAGCTTTCATGCGCCAGCAGCGCCGCCAGCTCTTCAGGATGCTGCATGCGCTTGAGCAGGCCGCTGTACACCACGATGTGGCCGCCGGGAACGGCGAAAGCGTTCGTTTGGTCGAAATCCACCACCGTAATTTGAATGGGATAGGGGGATTTCACGCCCATCTGTTTGTAAAATTTATTGACCTGTTCGGTTTGTTTCGGCAGGATTTTATATTCGGCGATGAGCGATTTATACGCTTCCTCCCCCATCGATACTTCGTATTCCACCGGCAGCGCGTTGGCCGCTTTGCCGGCCAGCCACGGAACGATCCATACGAACGCGGCCACGATCAGCCCCAGGATGATGAGCCCCGTCGTGAAAAAGGTGACCCAGGCAGTGGGGAAATTGCGGCGTTTCTTTTTCATCTGCACATCCACTTCGGCAGCGAATTCGCCGTTGGGAACGATCAGCGTTTGAAGGGGAAGGCCGGTGTGATGGAGCACGCAGCCGCCGGGGCGCTCTTCGCCCCGCACCACGTTTTCCCAGTACCAGTGCACGATGCGCGGATTGCCGTGGGCGTCTTTCAAATGGATTTCGATACGTTTGTTCGTAACTGTGATGTCTGCACCCTGGATATGGTCGGGCGTTTCATAGGAGTAATAACCCTGAAAAGTTTTCATCGGTCTTGTATGGGTTTGATACGTTTGCTCATGACCACCAGGTCTACCAGCGAACCATCCGGCTGGATGATACCGCCGGGGATGCGGCCATGTTCTGTAAAATTGAAATTCCGGTACAGCTGGATGGCCCGTTCGTTATTGGCCAGCACTTCGAAATGGACCACTGCGATGCGGGGATGCCCTTCCGCCCATCGGATGGCCGATGTCAGCAACCGCCGTCCGATGCCCATGTTCCAGTATTTATGCAACACCGCGATGCCCAGCAGCGCCATATGGTGCTGCTTGCGCGTGCGGCCCTGGTTGAGGCTCACCATCCCGGCGATCTCCCCTTCCACATCGGCCACCAGGAACAGGTTGTTCGGATTGTCGATGTAAGAACGGATGAACGCCTCTTCCTTCGCCAGGTTGTACAGCAGGGATTCTTCGTGGGTGTACAGCAGGAAATCCGTTTCCCGCGTAACCGTTTGAAAGGTCGTCAAACAAGCTTGCGCATCCATGACCTGGGGAGGACGGATGATCAGTTGTTTGCCATTGGGAAGGAAGTGTCGCATTCCCGCAAATATAAGGTACAGGTCTGGCTTCCGGGCATAAAAAAGGCGGCTTTTCGGCCGCCGGTCCATTACATACGGAGAGGGATCAGGATGCTTTGGCGTGCTTGGTTACGAACGCCAGCACATCGGATTTCTGATCGTCGTTCAGCTTTGCTTTTTTCGCCATCCGGTCGATGATGCCGGGCCATTTTTCGGCGGTCTTCATTTCAGGGAGTCTGTAATTGTGGCATTTCGCGCATTTCTCGCGGAAGATCGCCTTTCCCTGGGAATCTTCGTACTTGGCGAACGCGGCGTCCACCTTGGCTGTATTGCTGGGGTTGAGGCCACCGGCACATCCCCATAACACAACGGTGATGAGTGATAACTGGATGAGTGTTTTCATAATTTGCATGTTTGACCTGTTGACAAGTTAAGTATTTTTTTCTGTAACGGATCAACGCACTTTAACGAAGCGCGCGCCGAACTGCCGTTTCCCGTCTTCATACACGCCGATCCAATAATTGCCGGCGGGGAGCCCGCCCAGGGGAATTTCCTGCTGGAGGCTTTCCATCCGCAGGCTTTTCCGCACCCGGCCCTGCATGTCCGTCACTACGATCTGCTGCCCGCGCAGCCCTTTCGCCAGGAGCCTTATCCATTCGCCGGCGGGGTTCGGGAAGAGGATGTATTCTTCGGCGCCGGTAACCGCCACGGGCACTGCGTCTGTCAGAATTCTACGGCCATTCGCCAGCTCCAGTTCTGCATAATAATATACGATCCCTTGCGGCGGCCGTTCATCCGTTGCCGCATATACGAAACCATTCCCCGGCGTTGCACTTCCCAACACCATTCCCTGTCTGAACCAGCGGATATTCCGCAAACCGACGGGCGTTCCCAGCTCCAGCTGCAATTGCACGGCCCCGGCAGCATCCAGATCGGCCGTAAAATTGCGGACGTAGCAACCGGGCGCGTTGGCGGAAAAGCGATGCGCCGCGCTGCGGGCGCCTTCCTGTTGCGCAACGGCGCTCACGGCTACGATGCCCGAAACAACCGTAGATGGACGGAAAGCGAATGTCGTATCCACTGTTTCGCCAAGCAGACGGTAAGCATCGTTCTCCAGCGCGTAAACCCGGTACCGGGAAGCGCCCGGGGCCGCGGCCCACCAAACCAGGGCGCTGTCTTCGCAGATGAAGCCGGTTGCGGGCCGGAGGCGCGGCGCTACCAGGAATTGCGGGCCCGTGAACGATTTCCCGGCAACATCCATCCGCAATTGCATGGGCCCGAATGCCGGGGGCGTTTCCCACCCCACCTGGCCTTCTTCCACATTCAGTACGTTGGCCAGCGGCTGCCAGTTGCCCGAATCTCCCTGCCGGTAAAAAATTTTCCCGGGGCCGCCGATGTTCGTACTCCAGCGCAACGTAGCCCGTGCGCGGGCATCCAGCGTTTCGGCGAAGGCGGGCGCGTCCCATTCGAAATAATTGTCGGGTATCCATTGCCAGGCCAGGGCGAAGGTTTGCAGGCCGCTCACTTTGCGGCCCTGAACGTGAATGGTCAATCCACCGGCAGCAGACCGTGCCTGTACCTGCTCGGTATTGTTGAGGCTGTCGCGACCGGGGATCGCGGTGCGGGTAAGACTATCCTTATGCGGAAACGCGGAAAGCGTCCAGGGACCGAAGCGGTTTCCCGCCGCGTCGGTCAGCCACAGGTCGAGGTCGTTGGTGAGGGCGCGGGCGCTGTTGGCCGGCGCTTCCAGGTCGGTGTACCGCATCGTCACGCGGAGTGTTCCCGTTCCTGCCGGAACAGGCATCTGGAAGGCATTCCCTTGCCCCACGCGCCCTGTGGCGTACCTTCGGTCAACGACCGTTCTCGCCGCGGCGCGCGCGTCCACCGCACCAAAGCCTGTAATAAAATCGGGGCCCGGCGCACCGAGGTCTGTGGCGGAATTGATCAGCACGGCGGCCATGAGCGCAGCGGAAGGCGCAGCGCCCGATTGCAGCCGGAATTGTTCCTGCAGCAGCAGCCCGATCCCCGACACGAGCGCCGCCGCGTCGGAGGTGCCGCCTTCACCATACGCCACCAGTTCCGGCTTAATACGCCCGTCGAAAGCGGGGCCCCTGCTGCTGCGGGGGCTGCGGTACGGTTCCCGTCCGTGGCTCCGATCACCAATATGTTTTTCGCTTGTTTGAAACTTCCGCTCAGGTTGGCGAAACCCGTCAAGCCGGCATAAATACCTTCCGCCGGCGCATCCGTACCAATATTCCCGGATGAAAAAACGTGCAGGAAAGTATCCAGTTCCCTGACCTGCGCATCATATGCCACCGCCTCCAGTCCGTAGTAATTTTCGATACCGGTCCCGTAGGAATGGTTCTGGGCGTGGATTTGCAGCGTGGAGAAAATTCCGGCATCGTCTGGCAACAGGCGCGAAAAATCCGAAGAAGCGATCATCGCGCGGGGTGCGGCCCCGAGTGATCCGGGGCCACTGTTGCCGTTTCCGGCGATGAGCGTGGCCATGAGCGTGGCGTGCGTTTCCGTGCGCGCAGGTTCGCCGCCATGGCGTATATGCCGGGGATGGAGATCGATATCGAGCGTATCGTACAACGTTTCCTTCAATGAAATCCGCATGCCATTTCCGCGAAGGGCGGGCATTTCGGCATGGAGGGCGTTGACGCGGTCAACAGACAGGTCGGCATTCGCGGAAGCGGATTCCGTATGGGGATGGCGGAGCACATCGGCCAGGTGCAACCGCGGATCGGCGGCGAATGCGGGCCAGTCTTTCACGGCGATCCTTATCTCATAAACGTTTGCGGCGGCTTGACGGAGGACGTGCGCCGTTCCGGCTGCATCGGCAATAAGAGTAACACTATCCTGATCGTGCAAAGCATAAAGCCGGTCTATCAACTTCGTTGATGCTTTCCAGTTATGATTCGATGACCAGATCAGGACGGTTGAATCGGGGAGCAGTTTGCTGACGATATGGTACCTGGGGTGGAGGGATTTTATCCATCCCCAACTATCCAGTACCGATTGTTCCGGAACGTTAGGAAACCTGACGAGAAAGAACCCGCCATCCGGTGCTCCCTGCCGGGCGGATGCAGTCATCGCAGTGCCGGAAGCGTATCGCTGCACGATGCGGCTTTCCTGCGCCGGTAGCCGCAAATGCAATATGGCGGCCATTATGGCGACGAGCGATAAAATCCGGGAAACATAACGGGCGGACATATATCTAATCTATAATTTTTTTCTGCGTGAAAAAAAATACCTATTATTGGAACATCGAAAAGCCCAGATCTGAACGAAGAGCATAACAAGAGCAATCTGTATTAACCGAATCTTAACGAGCACATTTATTCCGTTAAACGCTACGTCCTCCGTATTTTATTGAACATCTAAAAAAAACCTGTATAGAGAGCATCCTTAACAGCATATTGTAAACGTGCCGCGCCATTGTGTGCGTGCCATTGCATTGTTGATAGCCCGATGAAAGGGAGCCCGGATTCCGGACAGGCCTTTCCATGCTCCATTTAACGATATTCATTTTTAATTCCAAAATCTACAAAATCTAAACTTCCATGAGAAAGAACACCATTGCAGCCCTGCTACTGGGCGCCACGTTCGCCTTCATTGTTTACGCCTGTAAGAAAGATGGGGCTCCCCAGCAAAAGGACACGGAGCCCGTTCCGCAAGATGTGATCGCCAAAATCAAGGCCCTCGGCTTTTCATCGTCCGGCGTTCGCGCAGCGGAAGGCGGATGGCTGGTAGAAGGCGATATCCTGCTGACCGCCGAAAATCTCAGCGAGGCCTCCACATCGGCCAATCTGCGCATCGCTGAAACAGAACAGTACCGAACGAACAACCTGGTAAAAAGCCTGCCACGCCAGATCACTGTTAAAGTGATGGACCTGGGCCCGGCCTTCGTTTCCGGCGCCGATCTCGCCATTGCCCGCTATAATGCGCAAAACCTGCAGCTCACTTTCCGCCGGATCACCAGCGGCAAGGCAGACATTACCATCAAAGGCTTCTACCAGGGCCCCAGCGGCGGTTTCATCACACTCGGCTCCGCAGGTTTCCCTACCCGCAACGGCAGCCCGTACAGCACTATTTCCATGAATACGCACGAACAGGCTTATGGCGCCAACCCGAACGTAGACTACGTTGGTTCCGTGATCCAGCATGAAATGGGCCACTGCATCGGCTTCCGCCACACCGACTATATGAACCGCGCATTCAGCTGCGGTGCCAGCGGCGCAGGCAACGAAGGCGCCTCCAATGTAGGGGCCGTTCACATCCCCGGTACGCCCACCGGCCCCGACGCAGCGTCCTGGATGCTCGCCTGTTCCAACGGCGGCAACCGCACCTTCAACGCCAACGACATCGTGGCGCTCAATTACCTGTATTGATCTTTGCCGCATAAAAAAAGCGCACGGAAACATTCCGTGCGCTTTCGCTTTGATGAGAGAAAAATCGCCTACGCGATCCTGTCTCCCCCGAAATATTTATGCAGTACTTCCGGCAGCAAAATGCCGTCGGCCGACTGGTTATTTTCGAGCAATGTAGCCATGATACGCGGGCACGCCAGCGAGCTGCCATTCAGCGAATGCACCAGCTGGTTCTTGCCGTTTTCGTCTTTGAAGCGCACCTTCATCCGGTTGGTCTGGAACGTCTCGAAGTTGGAAACGGACGATACTTCCAGCCATTTTTCCTGCGCGGCGGACCATACCTCGAAATCGAACGTCTGCGCGGAACCGAAGCTCATATCGCCACCACAAAGGTTGAGGATGCGATAAGGCAGTTGCAGGCTCTGGAGCAGCTTTTCCACATGTGCCACCATTTCCTGCAGCGTATCGTACGATTTGTCGGGATGCACGATCTGCACCAGCTCCACCTTTTCGAACTGGTGAAGGCGGTTGAGGCCGCGCACATCTTTTCCGTAAGACCCGGCTTCACGGCGGAAACAGGGGCTGTAGGCCGTGATTTTCACCGGCAGCTCCGACTCCTTGAGGATCTCGTCGCGGAAAACGTTGGTCAGCGGTACTTCCGACGTGGGGATCAGGTAGAAGTTGTCTTCCGGCATGTAGTACATCTGGCCTTCCTTATCGGGCAGCTGCCCGGTACCGTATGCCGATGCTTCGTTCACCAGGAACGGCGGCAGGAATTCCGTATAGCCGTTGGATGTATTGAAATCGAGGAAATAGCTGATGAGGGCGCGTTGCAGGCGGGCTCCCTTGTTCTTGTAGAAGGGGAAACCGCTGCCGGTCACCTTATTGCCCAGCTCGAAATCGATCAGGTCGTATTTTTTGGCCAGGTCCCAATGGGGCACTGCGCCTGCGGCCAGGGTGGGGATATCGCCACCACGGCGCACTTCCACGTTGTCTTCCGCCGTTCTGCCTTTGGGAACGTCTGCCCCGGGCAGGTTGGGAAGGCGGACGAGCGTGTCGTGCAGCAATTTCTCCGTCGCGCGCAGCTGCTCGTCGATGGGCCCAAGCGCCTGCTTGAAGGCGGCCACCTCCTGCTTGCGAGACTCCGCGCCCGACTTATCGCCTGATGCCATGAGCTTCCCGATCTCTTTTGATGCGGAATTCACCTTGGCTTGCGTTTCATCGTAATCGAGCGTCAGCTTCTTGCGCTGATCGTCAAGCGCCAGTACTTCGTCTACGACGGCAGCCGCGTCCGCGAAATGCTTCACGGCCAGCCTTTCCAGTACCAGCTCTTTGTTTTGACGGATAAATTGTACCTGTAACATTTTAATATGAATATTGAAATTTGGACAAAGATAACGGGGTTCTCCCTTAACTCAAATATTTCCCCACGATAGGCACCCTTCGCCCGATCCCGAAGGCTTTGGACGACACCCGGATAATGGGGCAGAACTGGTTCCGCTTGTATTCGTTGGTGTTCACCATTTTCAGGGTGCGCGCCACCAGCGCCTCGTCGAACCCTTGCGCCACGATCTCCTTCGGCCCCTGCCGCCGCTCAATATACTGATACAGGATGCGGTCCAGTATCGTATAATCCGGCAAACTGTCGGAATCCTTCTGGTTGGGCCGCAATTCCGCCGAAGGCGCCTTATCGATGATATTCACCGGGATGATCTCCTTTTCGCGGTTGATGTACCGCGCCAGGGCATACACCTGCATTTTGTACAGGTCCCCCAGCACCGAAAGCCCCCCGGCCATATCGCCGTACAAGGTCCCGTAACCGGTAGACAGCTCGCTCTTGTTGCTCGTGTTCAGGAGTATATACCCGAATTTATTGGCCAGCCCCATCAGCAGGTTCCCCCGGATGCGGCTTTGCGTGTTCTCTTCCGCCACATTGAACGGCAGCCCCTTGAAGTAAGGTTCCAGCGTCTCCAGGAAATTCTCGTAAATATTGTTGATGCGGATGATGTCGTACGGATTGTCGAGGTTTTTCGACAGCGCCACGGCATCGTCTACCGAATGTTCCGTACTGTAGGGCGACGGCATGAGGATGGCGCGGACGTTCTCCTTGCCCAGGGCTTCCACCGCCAAAGCCAGCGTCACTGCGCTGTCGATCCCGCCGGAAGAGCCCAGGATAGCCTGTTTGAAGCCCATCTTCCTGAAATAATCGCGGATACTGAGCACGATCGCCTGTTTGATCCGGGCGATATTATGGTCGAACACCAGCTCCTCCATCACGGAATTGGGCGTAGTGGGCGTTTCGGGATTGGGTTTCTTCTTGCCCAGCGCATCCAGCTCCACGCCGGCCATATCTTCCTCGAAAAAGGCCAGCTGCTTGATGATCTGCCCTTCCGCGTCGAACACCATCGATCCGCCGTCGAAAACGATCTCCGTCTGCGAGCCCACCGTATTGCAGTAATACATCGGCAGGCCGTACTTTTTCACATTTTCGCGGATGATCTCCCGGCGGCTTTCGTCGTGGTCGTAATCGAACGGCGAGGCAGACAGGTTGATCATCACGTCGGGATTTTGCAGGATGAGCCGGTCCATGGGGCAAATCCGGTACAGCGGGTTATCGCCGAGGTTCCAGATATCTTCACAGATCGTTACGGCCAGCTTCTTTCCTTTGAAGGGGATGACGTTCCATTCGAACGCCGGCTCGAAGTAGCGGTATTCATCGAACACATCGTACGTTGGCAGCAGCGTTTTCTGCACCACCTGCTTGATTTCGCCTTCGTAGAGGAAAAAAGCGGCATTGAAGAGGTCTTTCCCTTCGCGGTGGGGATTGCGCTGCGGACCGCCCACCAGCACGGCGGTTTTGAGCGTATGTTTGCGGATTTCGTCGATAGCGGCGTAGCTCCGGGCGATAAAGTCTTCGAACTCCAGGAAATCCCTCGGCGGATATCCGCACACGCACAGTTCGGAAAACACGACCAGGTCGGCCCCGCGGGCTTCCGCGGCGTGGATGGATTCGATGATACGGGCCGTATTGGCCTCGAAGTTGCCGATATGGTAATTCTGCTGGGCGAGGAAAATATTCATCCGTACTTTTTTGTCTGGCAAATGTACGGACTAAACAGGGTTAAAAATAAACCCCGAGCCGCAAAATGAAGCTATTGCCCGTTACGCGGCCATCGTTCCACTTGCCGTTCCGGGTGATGTCCACGAAATTATTCTGGTAATTGATGCCCACCACGCCGGTCAGTGTTTCCGTGAGCGGATATTCGACGCCCGCGCCCAGGAGCATTCCCGCCGAAAATGGCTGTATCTGCCGGAGGACGCTCAATTTGTCGAACCGCTGCATGTTGCTGATCACATTGGCGCGTGCGCGGATGGGCATGCCCACGAAACCGCCGAACTGGCCGTAGAAGTCGAACCCTTTGGCAGTGGCGGTTTTGAGCTTAAGTGCCACCGGCACTTCGATGTATTGCAGGCGGATGTCATATTCCGAAGATGCGGAACGGAAGTCGGACAGGCCTTTCCCGGCCTCGTACTGCATCACGCTGCCGAAGTGCGTCACCTGCACGCCGGTAGCCAGGGCATAGCGTTCCTCGTCGTCGATGAACCAGTCGGCCAGGACGCCGTAGCTAAAGTAAAAACGGCCGATGTTGCGGGTTACGCCGGCTTCCTGCGGATTGAGGAACGACGCGCCGGGATCGATTTTGAATCCGAAACGCACCTTCCGCCCGGTTTTTTCGGACATGCGGTCACTGAAAGACTGTGCAGAAAGCGATGCGGCCGATGCGAGAAGCACCACAGCCATCAGAAAGGATTTCCGGAATACGTTGCGAAACAATATTTTTACCATCTCTAAAGTTATTATAGGCGATGCAAAGTTACCTGAAAATACATTCCCTGTCTATCCTGATCCTCACAGTCGCCATCATGGCGGGTTGCGGACGAAAAAAACAGATCCCCGACGTCAGCCACATCCCCATCACGGTGAAGATAGAACGGTTCGACCGGGCATTTTCCGGTATTGATACCACTAACGTCGCAACGGGCGTAAAATTGTTGCAGGAAATGTACCCGGGTTTCATGAACGACTATCTTTCGCATATCCTCTACCTTCCCAACACCGGCGATTCCGCTGCATTAACGCGTTCCGTTCATGATTTCCTCGCCAATAAAGACATCCGCGCGTTGAACGACTCCGTGGGCGCGCATTTCGCCGATATCCGGCCGCTGGAACAGGAACTGACGCAAGCTTTCCGCCTGGCGAAATATTACCAACCGAAGTTCCGCGCGCCCCAGGTGCTCACGTTCATTTCCGCCGTCAACAATTTCGGTGCCGTCACGATCGATTCGGTGCTGGGGATCGGGCTAGACATGTATATGGGCGCGGATTTCAACGTGTACAAGCTGGTGCCCGACATGCCGGAATACATGGTCCGCCGCTTCACCCCCGAAAACATACCCGTCAATGTCATGACCGTGCTGTACCAGCAGCTGGACGCGCCCCGCGAAGGCGCTTCCCTGGCTGAGCAACTGGTATACCTCGGCAAGCAGCAATATTTCCTGGAGCAGGTGCTGCCGGAAACGGACGCGCACATCCGCATGGGCTACACGAGCGGGCAAATGAAATTCTGCGAAGAAAACGAGCAGATGATCTGGCAATATTTCGTGGAGAACAAATTACTGTATAACCGTGAAGGACAAACGATCTCACGGTATATCGGTGACGGGCCATCGACCCAGGGCATGCCAGCCGAGGCGCCGGGTAAAATAGGCGCATTTACCGGGTACAGGATCGTACGGGCATTCATGGAGCGCCATCCGGAATATACATTGGAAAAACTCATGGGCACGCAGGACGCGATGCTCATCTTCAACGGGGCCAAATACCGGCCCTAGTTCATTTTGAACGGCACTACCATCTGAAACTCGGGGATCTTCACATCGAAGAGCTTCTTGTTCAGCTGGTTTTCCATTTGATACGTGCCGTACATTTTACCGATTTCCGTGCGGAGATTGGAGCCGGAAACATATTGATAGCTTTCGCCCGGTGCGAGCAGCGGTTGCACACCTACCACGCCTTCCCCTTCCACTTCGCGGTGCGAGCCGTTGGAATCGATGATATACCAATGGCGGCGCAACAGTTTGATGGGGAAGGTATTGTTATTTTCGATGGTGATACGGTAAGCGAACATGAACTCACTGCCGATCGGATTGGAGTAATCCGGCTGGTAAAACGTTTCCACGCTTATCGTGATTCCCTCTGTGACCTTCTTAACCATATTAATCAGCCTTTACCGTAAAAATAAGGAAAATAACCGCGTTGCAACATTTTTTATCCCCACCCCCTTCGTTTTAACGAATCTTTATCGTATCTCCACCCCTTCCAGCTCCCGCGGATTGGCTTCCGCCAGCCGGGCGTCCCTTTCGTACGGGATGTTGTAATAGCCATACCGGCGCCAGTCGCGCACGTAGCGCCAAAGGAACCGCCAGAAGCCGGCTTCCCGGTACTGGCGCACGTGCCGCACTTCATGCCGCACCCACGCCGTATTGGCCAGGAACCGCTCCCGGCTTACCCCATGCAGGTGAATGACGTTCCCGAAAACGATCGCGATATTGCCCGAGCCCATCTTCCAGGCGGCTATCCGCGCCACCATGGAGCCTTCCCGGATACGGCATTTCAATGTTGACATATCCGCAATTTAACGGCTTCGGGCCAAAAACAGCACAATCGTACCCATTCACTTCCCATTAACGGCCTTAACGCCCGCCCAGCGAGAACCGGCGCGAAATATTGAAGCCCCAGCGGAACTGTCCATGCGTCCAGGTGCTCACCGTTTCAGGGATGAACTGGTTCTCCAGGATGGCCGTGGCATTCGTGAAATTCAGGTGGAACACGTGCCCGCCCGTTTCGATCTCCACGCCCACGCCCAGCGAGTTGTAGAACTTCGTGCCGCGGGACTCGTAATAATCCTTGCTTTCCTCGTCGCGGAACGAATAAAAGTAATCGGCCACCAGCGCCACGCGCTTGCTGAACCGCAGCCTGCCGCCCAGCCCCATGGCGAACATGTTGTTCATGTCCTTGAAACCCACGCGGTTACGATGCACGAACGAGGGCAGCAGCGCCAGGCTCACCATTTCCCCGAACTTCCGGGAAATCACCACCTGGGCCACGGCGCTCCCGCGGTCGGAGAATTTGTCGAAATAATTGGGATCGGCCTTGTCCGGACTGCTTTTCATGGACGACACCACCGCGTTGGCGAACAGCGTAACGCCGACCGGCACGCGGTTATCGTGCGTTTGCTGCAGCAGTTTGAATTTGCCCAAAACCTCCCACATCTGCGAGAAGTTGCCGCTGCCCTTGGAACGGCTCAGGCCGGCCGTGAGGCGGTCGGTAATGCCGTATTCGAAGGCGATGCGGATGTCTGTAGAATTATCGAGCCCGAAAAAGGTGGACGAGCCGCCGCCGGAGCCGCCCATGTCCCCGAAACGGTGCGCCACCCGGAAGTCGAGGTCGCCCTTGGCCAGGGTTTCGTTCGACTGCCCGTTGATGATGCGGGTGCTTTTGAAGGTGGAAGTCACGGGATCGCGGCGGACGGAGTCCTTCCCGAAAATGGCGCCCAGATCGTCTTGCGCCATGGCCGCCGGGGCCGTGAGCAGAAGGGCGGTGATCAAGCGGAGATGCAACATATTCGCTGGTTTGAAGCTTTTTAGATTAAGGTTTGACGGCCGGTTGATATTGCGCGCTCATGGTCACTTCCACCACTTCCGCGATATTTTTTACCACCAGGCTCGGGATTTTGATGTTATGATCGGCCACCCGCACGTTGAACTTCGCTTCGGCGGCCAGATTACCGCCCGAAACCGTGATGGTGCCGGACACGCGGTAGGATTTGGTGACGCCGTGGATCTGAAGGTCGCCCTCCACTTCCGCCGGCCAGGTGCCGTCTTTGGTGAGGTCTGTGGTGCCGAGGACCTTCCCTTTGAATTCGGCGTACGGGTACTTCTCGCTTTCCAGGTAATTCTCGTTGAAGTGCTCCTGCATCATCTTCTTTTTAAACTGGAACGAGGTGATGGGCACTTTGAAATAAATGACGCGCGTGGCGGGATTGATGGCCGATACGCCCAGGGTGCTCACGGCCTCGATATCTTCCAGCGGTGCGCTGGAGAAGAAACGGAGGCGCACGGAGCGGCACGACTGTACATCCTGCGCCGCCGCCGAAATGGCGAGACCGAGGAAAGCGATGATGACGAAAATGCGTTTCATGCGTGGCTGTTTTGGTGGATCAATCCGGCATTCCCTTGTTTACCCAGCAGGCGATGGAATCGCGCACGGCTTTAGGCAGCGGGGGATAGCCCTGGCTTTGCGGCATATCGGCGCCGGCGCCGGTAACGCGGAACGTCCATGATGCGCCGTTGGCGGAAATGTAACTTTTCAGTTTGGCCGGCGTGGAAAAATCGGCGTTCAGCGGCGATCCCGTGCCGGGATGGCAGTTGCGGTTGGTGCAATTCTGCTGAACGATCTCGTACATCCGGGCGGTGGTGACGTTCACGGTGGAGCAATCGGCGCTGGTAGTGGGCTCCGGCGCCTGTTCAGACGTACAGGCGGCCAGGATGCACAGGGCCAGCAGCGCCGGCATCGTCCATAAATGTTTCCTGCGTTTGCGCATAAGTTGACGGGTTTGCATAGCGTTAATTACGGGTTCGGGCCTTCATAGGTTGCCTGCGAAAGATAATAAAGAAAATGAGGGCCATCATTCCTTATTTTTGTACGCAAATCAGCAACACGTGAATATCGAACAGCTATATACCATCTACCGCCAGCACCCTTCCGTGCAAACAGACACGCGCCAGCTCAAATCCGGCGATATCTTCTTTGCCCTGCGCGGCCCCAACTTCAATGGTAACCAGTATGCCGACGCGGCCCTGGCATCCGGCGCCAGCTTCGCGGTGGTCGACGATCCTGCGTTTTTCACCCAGCCGGAAAAGATGATGCTGGTGGATGATGCGCTGGCGGCCCTGCAGGCTTTGGCAAGGCATCACCGCCGGCAGTTCTACATTCCGTTCATCGCCATTACCGGCACTAACGGCAAAACCACTACGAAAGAAATGCTCCGCACCGCACTGGGCGCCGCATATCGTACATACGCCACCGAAGGCAACCTCAACAACCATATCGGCGTGCCGCTGACGCTGCTGCGCATCCCTATGGACGCGGAGATGGCCGTGATCGAAATGGGCGCCAACCATCGCCACGAGATTGCCGCATATTGCAAAGTGGCGGAGCCTACGCACGGGATCATCACCAACATCGGAAAGGCCCACCTGGAAGGGTTCGGCAGCGAAGAAGGCGTGCGCCTGGCCAAGGGCGAGCTGTACGACTACCTCCGCGAAAACGGCGGCACCGTGTTCGTCTGCAAGGATTATCCCTACCTGGTAGAAATGAGCAAAGGCATCGGCACGGTGATCACCTATGGTCACGATCCGGCCGATTTCGCCGGCGCGCCCTTCCCCGGGACCGCCCTGCTGGAGCTGGAATCCGTGGGCGCGGGGCATGTGCGCACCCAGCTCGTAGGCGCTTACAACTTTCCGAACGTCATGGCCGCCATCGCCGCGGGGCTCCATTTCAAGGTGCCGGCAGAAAAACTGCGCGCCGCACTGGAAGCCTACGCCCCCTCCAACAACCGCTCCCAGGTCGTGAAAAAAGGTACCAACACCTTCGTGATGGACGCTTACAACGCAAACCCCTCCAGCATGAAAGCCGCCGTGGAAAACTTCGCGGGGCTCGATGCGAAGCAGAAAGTACTCCTCCTCGGCGCCATGAAGGAACTGGGGCCCGACAGCGAAAAGGAACACCAGGCACTGGCCGACCTTCTCCAACTGAGCCACTGGAAAGCCGTTGTGCTCGTAGGAAAGGAATTCTCCAAAACCCAGCACCCCTACATCTGGTTCGAAACGGCCGATGAAGCCCGCACCTGGCTGGAACAGCAACAGTTCCAGGACACCCACATCCTCGTAAAAGGCTCGCGGAGCGTGGGGATGGAAAAAGTAGTGAACTGAGTTTACTTCCCCGCGGGCAACTTCCTGAACATTTCCGCCATAGTGGCCGGATCGATGGCCTCCATATCCGGCAGCCGCAAGGATTTCACCATCTTCGCGGTTGCCGTTTTGTATTTGATGAAATGTGCCGTTTTCAGATGACTTTCGTATGCTTCGCGGCTGGCGTAGATTTCAAGAATCCGCACCTGCGCGGGCCGCGCCTTGTCGAACATCGGGAAAATGGCGATAACGCCCGGCTCCAGCTTTATGGAAGCGGCCGCTTCTTCGGCAAGGATCGCCTTATAGGCCGGTAAAGAAACGGAATCGATTTCCAGTTCGGCGATGCGCACCATCATACGCTGCTGGGCGGCTACGGTCGTTCCCGTTAGCAGGAAAAACATCAGGGCGATAAAAACAGGACGGATCATAGACAACATTTTTTTTAGCGGGAAACAGGTAACGGAAATTAATGTAATCCCTACACTATTCCTCGATCCCCCGCGAAAAAGCCGAAGTGTGCGACGCAACGGCGGCCGGGATTTTTACCGAAGCCGGCTACCTGAACAAACGTCCGGAAACATTCACGGATGCGGTAAAAAAAGAAACCTGCGAGTTAAAAAACCCACAGGTTTTCATAACCTATGCCAACTTTAGAGTATTGTGATGAAGCCTGAGCGGCTTGCATTTGTGCTGTGTTATACCATTATCAACGCGCGACAAAATAAAAGGTTTAAATACCGCCATTTTTTTCGCGCTTTTTTTATAACAGGCTGATTTCCTTCTATTCGGTCCGTTCCTGTGTTAACTCCACCAGCACGCCATTCGTGCTTTTGGGATGAAGGAAACATACCAGTTTGTTATCTGCCCCCGGTTTGGGCTCGGCAGACAGGAGCTCGAAACCTTCGCTTTGCAACCGGGCCATTTCGGCGCGGATGTCTTTCACTTCAAAAGCCAGGTGATGCACGCCTTCGCCCTTTTTTTCGAGGAATCGGGCGACGGGGCTGGCGGGAGATAACGCTTCCAGCAGCTCGATCTTTGTTTCGCCCTGGCGGAAAAACGCGGTAGACACGCCTTCGGAGGCGATTTCCTCGGTTTTGTAGCATTCCGCGTTCAGCAGTTTTTCGAACAGGGGAACGGAAACGGCCAGCGATTTCACGGCGATGCCGATGTGCTCAACTTTTAACATAGCGGTGTATGATTTAATGCCCGGAAAGATGACCCTGCGGTTACCCGCGGCCCGGGCGGTTCCGGGTAAAAGTAGAACTTAAACCGTAATTTTGCATAGATGCAGACACTGCCCGTTTACCTCGACAACAACGCCACCACGCCCTGCGACCCGCGGGTGCTGGAAGCCATGCTGCCCTACTTCACCACCCATTTCGGCAATGCCGCCTCCCGCGCGCACGCCTGGGGATGGACGGCCGAAGAAGCGGTACAGCAGGCGCGCGAGGAAGTGGCCGCGCTCATCGGCGCCGAGCCCCAGGAAATCGTGTTCACCTCCGGTGCCACCGAGGCCCTCAACCTGGCCCTCAAAGGCGCTGCCGAAGCATATGCCGTAAAAGGGAAACACTTCATCACCCTGCAAACCGAGCATAAAGCCGTGCTCGACACCTGCCGCCACCTCGAAAAACTCGGTGCGGAAGTTACCTACCTGCCGGTAGACGGCCGCGGGACCGTAAACCCCGACGACCTCAAAGCCGCCATCCGGCCAGACACGGTGCTGGCCGCCGTGCTGTACGCCAACAACGAAACGGGCGTTATCCAGCCCATCGCCGATATTTCGGGGATTTTGGGGGAACACGGGGTGCTGTTGCTGACCGACGCCACGCAGGCCGCGGGCAAAATACCCCTGGACGCCACCAGCGAAGGCATCGGGATGCTGGCATTGTCGGCCCACAAGCTGTACGGCCCCAAGGGCGCGGGCGCATTGTTCGTCCGCCGCAGATCGCCGCGCGTGCGGCTGGCGGCGCAGATGGACGGCGGCGGCCACGAGCGCGGGATGCGTTCCGGTACCCTGAACGTGCCGGGAATCGTGGGCCTGGGCAAGGCCTGCGCCATTGCGGCCGACGAAATGGCAGGCGAAGCCCTCCGGATGGCGGCGCTCCGCGACAGGCTGGAAAAAGCGCTGATCGAGAAAACCGGGGCCCGGGTAAACGGCGAAGGCGCCCCCAGGCTGCCGCACGTCAGCAACCTGCAGTTCCCCGACGTACGGGGGGCCGACCTCCTGCGCGGGGTAACCCGGGAAATAGCCGTATCTTCGGGTTCGGCATGCACTTCCGCCAATCCCGAGCCCAGTCATGTCCTGATGGCGATGGGGGTTTCCGAAGAACTGGCACATTCTTCGCTCAGGTTTGGATTGGGAAGGTTTACGACCGAAGCGGACGTAGACCGTGCCATTGAGACAGTCAACCATACCGTGCGCTCATTGCACGCAATATATAACCAGTAAATACGGATAAGATGATCTATATCAGTGATAAAGCCAAGCAAAAAGTGGATGCGCTCCGGGCCGAAGGGACCCTGGGCGAGGATTACTTCCTGCGCGTGTCCGTTGTGGGCGGAGGATGCTCCGGCCTCAGCTATAAACTCGATTTCGACAACGAAACCAAGCCGAAAGACCAGGTTTTCGAAGATAAAGGCATTAAAGTGGTGACAGACCTGAAAAGCTTCCTGTACCTCTGCAATACCGTCCTCGAATTCTCCGAAGGGCTCAACGGGAAAGGGTTTTACTTCAATAATCCCAACGCTTCCCGCACCTGCGCCTGCGGCGACAGCTTCGCCGTGTAAGGTTTCGGCACACACATTCGCAATCCAGCCGTCCGGTTCCCTGTAACCGGACGGCTTTTTTATTGAATCGTTTACGGATGATTAAAAATTCAAATATTGTGGAAACGTAATTGAATTATATTTGCTTCCGTCATGTATGCCATTTTCAAGAAAGACATCCACCAATTTTTCAGCAGTATCACGGGGTATGTAGCCATCGTTTTGTTCCTGCTCGCCAACGGACTGTTCCTGTTCATTTTCCGGGACACGAGCCTCCTCGAGGCCGGGTACGCCGACCTGGACGGGCTTTTCGAGCTGGCGCCCATGATATTCCTCTTGCTGATACCCGCCATCACCATGCGCAGTTTATCGGACGAGTACCGCAGCGGCACCATGGAGCTACTGAGCACCAAGCCGGTGACGCCCTGGCAGATCGTTTGGGGTAAATACTGGGCCTGCCTGCTCATCGTGGCCATTGCGCTCGTGCCCACGGCCGTGTATTACCTCGCCATTTCGCAGCTGGCCGCGGCGGGAAACGGGCCCGATACCGGCAGCATCCTGGGGTCTTACCTGGGGCTTTTCCTGCTGGGGAGCGTGTTCACCGCCATCGGGCTCTGGGCCTCGTCTGTCACCGCTAACGCCGTGGTAGCCTTCCTGGTGGCCATCTTCACCTGCTACATCCTCTACACCGGGTTCGATGCCCTCAGCAAACTGGCGGTATTCGAAGGCGGGGCGGATTATTACCTCGCCATGGCCGGCATCCGCTATCATTATACTTCCATCAGCCGCGGCGTGATAGACACGCGCGACCTCGTGTATTTCGCCAGTGTGGCCGGACTGATGTTATATCTTACCAAAATATCGCTGGAAAGGAAAATCTGGCAGGGTTGATTATGGAACTAACGAGAAAGGACAAACGAAAACAATACCTGAAACGGACGCTGGGGCTCCTGGCTGTGATCGTGGCCATTAACGCGGCGGCAGGGTTCCTCCATACCCGGTTCGACCTCACCGCCGAGAAGCGCTATACCCTCGCCCCTTCCACCCGCGATCTCCTCCGCCGGCTCGACGCGCCCGTTCAGATCGAAGTATATCTCAAGGGAAAATATCCCGCCGGCTTCCGCCAGCTGTCTAACGCCACGCGTGAGCTGCTCGAGGAATTCCAGCAGTTCGGCGGCAACAACGTCCGCTTCAGCTTCCTGAACCCCGGCTCCGACCTCCCCGATTCCATGCGCGCCGCTTTCCAGGATACGCTCATGGCACGGGGCATCCTGCCTTTTAACCTGCAGGTGCAGGACGACGGGAAGGATTCCTACGCCGAGAAGCTCATCTTCCCCGGCGCCATCATCAAATACAAAGACCGCGAAACGGCCGTCAACCTCCTGAAAAGCCAGGGCGGCATGGACC
Source organism: Chitinophaga caseinilytica (assembly GCF_038396765.1). NCBI lineage: Bacteria > Pseudomonadati > Bacteroidota > Chitinophagia > Chitinophagales > Chitinophagaceae > Chitinophaga > Chitinophaga caseinilytica. Next base: position 605,885 of record NZ_CP150096.1, read on the forward strand.
CCATGCAGGCGCTCAACAGCTCCGAAGCCCTCCTCGAATACAAATTCGCCAACGCCATTTACCAGTTGCAGCAAAACCATCGTCCACTCGTGGGCTACATGCTCGGCCATGGCGAACCGGAAGGCCCCGAAGTCTACGACGCGCTGAAAACGCTGCATGAACTGTATGAAGTGGATACCGTCAACCTCGCCACCACGCCTGCGATCCCCGACGAGTTCGACGCGCTGCTGTTCGTCCGCCCTACGCAGACGTTTACCGACGCCGACAAACTGAAGATCGACCAATACGTGATGCAGGGCGGCAACATCGCCTGGTTCCTCGATAACCTGACCGCTTCCACCGACAGTCTGCGCGGGCGCGATTTCGTGGCGTTCGACCGCAATCTCCAGCTGGAAGACCTGCTGTTCAAATACGGCGCGCGGGTGAACCCCGATCTTATCCAGGACCTCCGGGCAGACATTATCCCGCTCGTGGTGGGCAACATCGGCGACAAACCGCAGATCCAGCCTGTGCCGTTCCCTTACTTCCCTTTGCTTAATTCCACCAACGGCCATTCCATCGTCAAAAACCTGGACCTGGTGATGAGCCGCTTCGCGGGATCGGTGGATACGATGGCGGGAGGCGACATTCATAAAACCGTGCTGCTCACCTCGTCGGAACATAGCCGGCTGGTGCGCAGCCCTGTGCAGATCACGCTCGAAAGCGTGCAGCAGCAGCCCAATCCGCGGGAGTTCAGGATGCGGAACGTTCCGGTGGCCGTGTTGCTGGAGGGGCGTTTTTCGTCGCTGTTCCGCCACCGGATCGGCGTGGAGGGGCAGCGGCAGTGGGAAACCTCGGCCCACAGGCCTTTCCGGCCGGAAGCGGATACCGCGGGCAGGATGATCGTGGCGGGAGATGCAGACCTGGTGCTGAATGCGGTGACGCGGAAAAGCGGCCCGCTGCAAATGGGGGTCAACGAGTTCAACCCGGATTACCAGTTCGCCAATAAAGAATTTTTCCTCAACGGGATGGATTACCTGGCCAGCAAGAGCCCTGTCATGGAAACCCGCAACAAGGAGCTGACGCTCAGGCTGCTGGACGGTGAAAAGGTGCGCCGCGATAAAACGAAATGGCAGATCATCGCATTTGCCGTGCCCATCGGGGCCGTATTGCTGTTTGCCATGGCGTTCCAGTACTTCAGGCAGCGCAAGTATGCCAGATAAAAGCTGCCGGAATCCATTATCTTTGCCATTCATTAAATTTTTCCGCTTTACATGACACCGCAACAATGGACGTATGCAGTTTTCGGGATTGTGATCGTTCTGGCCCTGATCTTCGACCTGGGGTTATTAAGTAAAAAAGGTGAAGTAATGTCCATCAAAAAGGCGCTCCTCCAAACCTGTTTCTGGGTGGCGCTGTCTATGGGCTTCTGTGCATTTATCTGGTACGAAGACGGCTCCCGCCTGGCGGTCGAATTCCTCAGCGCGTACCTCATGGAGTGGTCGCTTTCCATCGACAATATTTTCGTTTTCATTCTCATATTCGGGTTTTTCAAGATCAAGGAAACCAGTTATGCGCGGGTGCTGCTCATCGGTATCCTCATGGCCATCGTGTTCCGCGCCATTTTCATTACCGTGGGCGTGGCCCTCATTGCCCAGTTCGGCTGGATCCTGTACATTTTCGGCGCGTTCCTTGTATATACCGGCGTCAAGATGTTCATGGTAGACCAGCACGAAGAGTTCAAGCCGGAAGAGAATTTCGCGTACCGCATCATGCAGAAGTACCTGCGGATCTCCAACCAGCCGAATGTCGACAAGTTCACCATCAAGCAGAACGGCAAAGTGTATTTCACGACGCTGACCGTGGTAGTGGTGATGCTCGCGTTTACCGACATCGTTTTTGCGCTGGATTCCATTCCGGCCGTATTCGCCATTTCAAAAGAACCGCTTGTGGTATATACATCCAACATTTTCGCCGTGCTTGGCCTTCGCTCCCTCTTCTTTTTGCTGAGAGGTGCGGTAGACAAGTTCGATTACCTGCAGCAGGGCATCGCCATCGTGCTGGTATTCATCGGTCTGAAAATGCTGGCGGAAATCTGGCATTTCAAACTTCCTGTTTGGGTATCGCTCGTAGTGATCGTGCTTTGCCTGGCAGGTTCCATTGTGTATTCCATACTGTTCGACAAGAAATTACCGGTTAAACCGACCGAGTCCAAAGAGAGTTAGTTGATCCGAACTGAAAGCGCCCGTACATGAGAGTCTGCGGGCGCTTTTCGATTAAAACCATATAACATTGTATACAGCAGAGAGTATCAGTAAGATCCTGAAGGGAGAATTGTTGCAACAGACCGGGCATCCGGAGATCGAACACATTTTGCTGGACAGCCGGAAATTGCTTGTTGCCGAAACATCCTTGTTCATTCCCCTTGTGAGCGAACGCCGCAATGCACATCAGTACATCGATGATCTGTACAAAAAAGGCGTCAGCAATTTCGTGGTCAGCGAGCCCATCGCCCAGGGCCTCTACCCGAAAGCGAACATCATTTTAGTGAAAAACACCCTGCAGGCGCTCCACGCCCTCGTGGCATGGCACCGCCAGCAGTTCAACATTCCCGTGATCGGCATCACCGGCAGCAACGGAAAAACCATCGTCAAGGAATGGCTGTACCAGCTGCTGGAAAAAGACAATAACATCGTCCGCAGCCCGAAAAGCTACAACTCGCAGATCGGCGTGCCCCTGTCTGTCTGGCAGATGAAACCCGAGAACGACCTCGCCATTTTCGAAGCCGGCATTTCACAGCCCGGCGAAATGGTGAACCTCGAAAAGATCATCCGCCCCACCATCGGTATTTTCACCAATATTGGCGAAGCCCATAACGAAGGCTTCCTCAACATCCGCCAGAAAGTGAACGAAAAGCTCGTGCTGTTCACCCGCAGCGATGTGCTGATCTATTGCAAGGATTACCTCGCGCTCAACGAATGCGTCAACAATTTCCATAACCTCGTGGGCAAACGCGAGATCGAAAACGCCCTGCAGCTCCTCACCTGGAGCCGCAAGACAGACGCCGATCTCCGGATCATTTCGGTCGACAAGAACGATAACCACACCCGCATCGATGCGCTGTACAAATCGGAGCCGGTCTTCATCCGCATTCCTTTTGTGGACGAGGGCTCCATCGAAAACGCCATCCATTGCTGGGCGCTCATGCTGTACCTGGGCAAGCCGCAGGAAACCATCCAGGAGCGGATGGACCACCTCGGCAACATCGCCATGCGGCTGGAAATGAAGCAGGGCATCAATAACTGCTCCATCATCAACGACAGCTACAACTCCGACCTCGGATCGCTCGCCATTGCCCTGGAATTCCTCCAGCAGCAGCGCCAGCATCCTACCAAAACGGTCATCCTGAGCGATATCCTGCAATCCGGGAAAAGCGAAGGCTCGCTGTACGAAGAAGTGGCCGGCATGCTGGAAAGCAAAGGCATCAGCAAGCTCATCGGCATCGGGAAGAATATCTCGCGCGAGAAGAAAAGCTTCGCGCGGGTGAAGAGCGAGTTTTACGCCAGCACCGAAGAATTCCTCCAGCAGGTGAACACCGCGGATTTCCAGAACGAGTCCATCCTCGTGAAAGGCGCCCGTGTATTCCAGTTCGAACGGATCGGCAAACTGCTGGAACAGAAAGCCCATCAAACCATCCTCGAGATCAATCTTACCGCGCTGGCGCACAACGTGAAAGCGTACCAGTCGATCCTCAAGCCCGGCACCCGGCTCATGGCCATGGTGAAAGCCTTCGCCTACGGGAGCGGCAGCTTCGAGATCGCCAACCTGCTGCAGTTCCACGGCATCGATTACCTCGCCGTGGCGTATGCCGACGAAGGCGTGGAGCTTCGCCGCGCCGGCATCACGCTGCCCATCATGGTGATGAACCCCGAGCCCAGCAGCTTCGACGCCATTTTACAGTGGAACCTGGAGCCCGAACTGTATTCCATGCATCTGCTGGAATTGTTCGAGGAATCCGTCCGCTATGCGAATAAATCCAATTACCCCGTGCACATCAAGCTGGACACGGGCATGCACCGCCTGGGCTTCGAGCAGCAAGACATCCCCGCGCTGGCGCTGCGGCTCAATGCCGAAGGGCTTTTCAGGGTACAGTCCATCTTCAGCCACTTCGCCGCCAGCGAAGACCCGAAGAAAGACGATTTCACCAACACGCAGTTCGACCGGTTCCAGAAAATGAGCCATTCGCTCCAGCAGCAGCTGGGGTACCCCGTCATCCGCCACATCGCCAACAGCGCGGCCATCCACCGCCTGCCGCAGATGCAGCTGGATATGGTAAGGCTCGGGATCGGGATGTACGGGGTAGACAGCGCCCATGATTTCCAGGACAAACTGCGAAACGTCAGCACCCTGAAATCCACCGTGGCGCAGGTGAAGCGCATTCCCAAAGGTGACACCGTCGGTTACGGCGCCACCTGGCAGGCCAAAGCGCCCTCGCTCATCGCTACCGTGCGCATCGGGTACGCAGACGGATATATGCGCGCCCTGGGCAACGGGAACGGGAAAATGCTCATCCGCGGGAAACTGGCACCTGTGGCCGGCGTCATCGCGATGGACATGCTCATGCTCGACGTAACCGGCATCCCCGACGTAGCGGAGGGCGACGAAGTGATCGTGTTCGGAGAAGGCCTGCCCGTGGAAAACGTGGCGAAATGGGCCGGCACCATACCTTACGAGATCCTGACCGGAATTTCCCAACGCGTGAAACGGGTTTATTTCCAGGAATAGCAGTGGAGGGGGGCAACTTTGAAATAATACATTATTTTTGGAAAAATTTGAAGTTTTGAAGTATCGTCACATTGTATGGATCGTGATCGGGATCCTTTTCATAGACCAGGTTTTGAAGTTTTGGATCAAGACGAATATGGCGCTGAACGAGAGTTTCCCCATTTTCGGGAGCTGGTTTCAGATTCATTTCATTGAAAATGAAGGGATGGCATATGGCCTGAAGTTCGGCGGCGAATTCGGAAAGATCGCCCTCACCATGTTCCGCCTCATCGCCGTGATCGTGGGCTTCTTTTATATGAAGCGGCTCGTGCGCGAAAAATACCACAGCGGCCTGCTCGTTTGCGGTGCGCTGATCCTGGCGGGCGCTGCGGGCAACCTGATCGACAGTATGTTTTACGGACTCATCTTTTCCGACAGCACGGATCTGACGGTAGCACAATTCCTTCCCGAAGGCGGCGGCTACGGTACTTTCCTGCACGGGAACGTAGTGGATATGCTTTATTTCCCCCTGTTCAGCGGTAATTTCCCGGAGTGGATGCCGTTCTGGGGCGGCGAACATTTCATTTTCTTCCGTCCGATCTTCAACATCGCCGATGCCGCTATTTCGGTGGGCGTGATCGCGATCCTCATCTTCCAGAAGCGATTCCTCCACAAGCCGGGCGACGAGAATCAGAAGCCCGTCGGAACGCAACCCGCGCTGGACGATACCGTAGCATAAATTATCCGAGTATTATATATTTCAAAGGCCGCTCCTCCGGGATGCGGCCTTTTTTTGTTACCGTTTTTGGGGAAAATCACTCCTTGACGGGTGCGGTTTAGGCGCAGCGGCGGTAAGCCGGGGACCTACCGGCTGCGGGGCGGACGCGGCGAGCCCATCCTGAAACCCTTTCCCATGGCCGATTTAAAAAATTCCTTCCCTCCTTTCTTGCAAATTTCCAATTTCCCATCTACATTTGTCTACAATTCCTATAGACTAATAGTATTTATCAAGCCAAAAACTATATGAAAACAGTTTACAATCGCCTCCGACTCTTGCTCGCCTTGCCCCTGCTGCTGGTTGCGCTTTTTGCCAGCGGCCAGGAAAGCAACATCGTGCAGATATCAGGTAAGGTAAAAGACCAGACCACCGGCGAGGCCATTCCCGGCGTCAGCATACAGGTAAAAGGCACCATCGCCGGCACCACTACTGACAATAGCGGGAACTTCGTCCTGAAATCCCGCCTCAAATTCCCCTTTACGCTCGTGTTCTCCAGCCTCGGCTTCCAATCGCAGGAATTCGAAGTAACCGGCACCGGTTCCCGGCTCGACATCGGGCTGGCCACCCAAACCCTCCTGGGCAAGGAGGTAGTGGTAACCGCATCGCGCGTGGAGGAAGAAGCCCTCAAATCGCCCGTGGCCATCGAAAAACTCGATATCCGCGCCATCAAGGAATCGCCCGCGCCCAGCTTCTACGATGCCCTCGAAAACGTGAAAGGCGTGCAGATGACCACATCCAGCCTCACGTTTAAAGTCCCCAACACCCGGGGCTTCAACATCCCCAATAACTTCCGCTTCATGCAGCTGGTGGATGGTGTAGACATGCAGGCCGCCACCCTCGGCGTGCCCCTCGGCAACGCCATCGGCCCCACCGAGCTCGACATCCAGAGCGTGGAAATCACACCCGGCGCGGCTTCCGCACTGTACGGCATGAACGCCATCAACGGTATGGCCAACCTTCAGACGAAAAGCCCCTTCCTATATAAAGGCCTCAGCGTTTACCAGAAAATCGGCGTGAACCACGTAGACGGGATCGATTATGACCCCAGCGTGCTCACGGAAACCGCTATCCGCTACGCCCACGCCTGGAAAGATAAAGTCGCGTTCAAGGTGAACGTCAGCTACCTCCGCGGCACAGACTGGCGCGCCAGCACCGCCAAAGACCAGAACGCCGCCGCCAACAGCCGCTTCCCCGCGCTCAACGGCGCCGCCAACAACCCCGCGTACGACGCCTGGAACAAATATGGCGACGAAAATAACAACAACGTTTCCGTAGGCGTGACGCTGAACGGCAAGAACGAAACCTTCAACGTTCGTCGCACGGGTTATTGGGAAAAAGACCTCGTAAACCCCACGGTCGAAAATATCAAAGCCGACCTGGGCCTGTACTGGCGCATCACGCCGAAGGCGGAACTGAGCTATACTTACCGTTTCGGTGAAATGGATGGCCTCTTCCAGCGCGGGAACAAGATCCAGCTGGACGGTGTGAAAGTGCAGAACCATAAACTGGAACTGCGCGGCGCGGATTATTTCGTTCGCGGATATGTAATGCTGGAAAATACCGGCAACTCCTACAACCTCAAACCCCTGACCGACAACCTCGACCTCACCAATAAAAGCAACAACGCCTGGAGAGACGCCTTCAAAGCCAAACTCCAGTCGGAAATCAACGCCGGCACCGAGCTCGCCGAAGCCATGCGCCGCGCGCGCTCAACCGCCGACCAGGGCCGCGTTCAGCCCGGAACACCCGAGTTCGACGCCCTGAAACAAACCATCATCGGCATCAACAACTGGGACCACGCCGCCGCGGTTGCCGGAGCGCCCGCCACCGGCGGCGCCTGGCTCGATCAGCATAGCCGCGTGTATCACGTGGATGCCCAGTGGGACCTTAGCCGCCACGTAAAACTCTTCAACCTGCTGGTGGGAACAGACGGCCGGCTATACGAAGTGATCCCCGACGGCAATAACTTCGTCGACTTCACCAAACCCGTGAAAGAAAGGACCACACCGGGCGGGAAGAACGTCCACTACAAGAAATTCGGCGGCTTCGCGCAGGTGAGCAAAACTTTCTTCGAAGACAAACTGAAGCTGGTAGGCTCCATCCGCGTAGATTACAACCCCGAGTTCGATCCCAAGATCAACCCGCGCCTGGCGGCCGTTTACACCCTTGCGCAGAAACATAACTTCCGCGCCAGCTGGCAGAACGGCTTCCGCTTCCCCGCGCTGTTCGAAGCACTTTCGTTCGTAAACAACGGCAACGTGCGCCGTGTGGGCGGCCTTTCCTATATCAACGATGGATTGGGCTACCTGGAGAATTCCTACACCCTCGCCTCCGTAAACAACTTCAACAACGCCGTGAACAAAGACGTGGCTGACGGGCTTTCCGCCAACGACGCCGCCCTGAAAAACAAGGCACTGCTGGATATCACCGCGCTCAGCCCTACCCGTCCCGAGCGTATCAACTCCTTCGAAGTAGGGTACCGCAGCGTGCTGCTGGGCAATAAATTCGTGGTAGACGCGGATGCGTATTACAACCGGTACGACGGCTTCCTCGGCCAGGTGGAAGTAGCGGTGCCGGCAACGGATAAAGTGGGGACAGACGCTTCCGTGCTGGACATGCTCGCCGCCAACCGCAGCAAGCAAACCCGCTACCGGGTGTATACCAACGCCAAGAATACCTACGACAACTACGGCGCATCGCTGGGTCTGACGTACAATTTCTACAAGAAATGGACCGTTGCCGGTAACCTGAATTACAACGACATCGTCGACAACAAGGAAAAAGACGTGTTCGCTACCGGGTTCAACACGCCCGATTGGGTGAGCAACATCAGCTTCGGCAACCGCGAGCTGCTGAAGAATTTCGGGTTCAACGTGGTGTGGCGCTGGCAGAACACGTTCTATTGGGAAAGCCCGCTGGCCAATGGAGATGTGCCGGCATTCAGCACGGTAGACGCCCAGGTGAACTATCGCATTCCCAAGGCGAAAACCACCATCAAAGTGGGCGGTTCCAACCTGTTCAACCACCGCTATATCCAATACGCGGCGGGCCCGACCATCGGTGCTTTATACTACGCATCCTTCACCATCGAAGGCCTGCTGACCAAATAACTGAAGGCGCGCCGCAGCCTGCTGCGGCCGCTTTACCATACTATTGGAAACCCTGTTACACAAAAACCAACCTGTCCGGCGGAGGCCTCAGCGGCCTCCGCCTTTTTTAGAATTAAGGACAGAAATATTTGGATAAACCGTGGATTACTTCTATTTTTAGTCCACAATTCCTGTAGACTTAATTAATAATTAGTCATGTCGCATAATGAGGTGATCGATAAGGCGGAACAGCGTGTAGCTACCGATGCCACCCAGAAAGTGCTCATAGACCTCGTGAACGAGGACAATAAAAAGAGTTACTGGATATGGGTGACGATCGGGCTGTCTATCCTGGCGGTGGCGGCCGGCCTGTGGTTCACGTATCACTATGCCATTTCGCTTGATGCGCAGACGCGGATTTCGCAGACCGTACAGGATATTTTCACCAGCAAGCTCCTGTTTTTCATGGGCGTGGGGCTGATGGCGCAGATGATCGACGGGGCATTGGGCATGGCGTACGGCGCCACGTCTTCTTCTCTCCTGCTGGGTTTGGGCGTGTCTCCGGCCATGACGAGTACCAGCGTGCATGTGGCCGAAGTGTTCACGACGGGCGCCAGCGGCATCGCGCATTTCAAGCTGGGCAACGTCAACAAGAAATTATTCCTGCATCTCCTCATCCCGGGCATGATCGGCGCTATCGCAGGCGCATGGCTGCTTTCGGACGTAATCGACGGCGATGTCATCAAACCTTTCATGAGCGCATACCTCATGATCCTCGGCGTGCTGATCCTCCGCAAGGCACTGCAGAAACGCAAGCCCAAGAGCAAGACCAAGCGCCTCGGTCCGCTGGCGTTTTTCGGCGGTTTCATGGATTCCATCGGCGGAGGGGGCTGGGGCCCGATCGTAACCTCCACCCTGCTCGCGAAAGGCCGTACGGTGAATTACACCATCGGTTCAGTGAATGCGGCGGAATTCTTCATCGCCGCGTCCAGCGCGGGAACACTGCTTTTCTTTAACGGGGTAGACAGCTGGCAGGTGATCATCGGGCTCATCCTGGGCGGTGTGATCGCATCTCCCTTTGCTGCCATCCTCGTCAAAAAAATGAAGCGCAAGCCGCTCATGATCATGGTAGCCATACTGGTGATCGCGATGAGTTTGCGCACGATCATCCTCACCATCATGAAATAGCCTGATTCTTTACGAACATAAAAAAAGGTTGTCCGCATCTGCAGACAACCTTTTTCTTTTATCGTTCGGTTTCGCTTATCCGAGTTTGCCGACCATATTGGCGGGGATCACCCAGGCGTCGAATTCTTCGGGCGTTACGTAACCCAGTTTCACGGCCATTTCCTTCAGTGTGGTGCCTTCCTTGTGCGCTTTCTGCGCGATCTCGGCGGCTTTGTAGTAACCGATCTTCGTGTTGAGGGCGGTTACGAGCATGAGGGAATTGTCTACGTGCTTTTTGATGTTTTCCTCGATGGGCGCCAGGCCTTCCGCGCACTTGTCGTTGAAGCTTACGCAGCCGTCGCCCAGCAGGCGTGCAGAGTGGAGGAAGTTATAGATCATCATGGGTTTGAAGACGTTCAGTTCGAAGTGGCCGGTGGCGCCGCCGATGTTGATGGCCACGTCGTTCCCGAGCACCTGTGCGGCGATCATGGTGAGGGCTTCGCACTGGGTGGGGTTCACTTTACCGGGCATGATGGAAGATCCGGGCTCGTTGTCGGGGATGAAAAGCTCGCCGATGCCGGAGCGGGGGCCGGAGCTGAGCATACGGATGTCGTTGGCGATTTTCATCAGGCTAACGGCTACCGTTTTCAGCGCGCCGTGCGCTTCCACGATGGCGTCGTGCGCAGCGAGGGATTCGAATTTATTTTCTGCGGTCACGAAAGGCAGGCCGGTGAGTGCGGCGATGTGTTTCGCTACGTTCACGTCGTACCCGTCGGGCGTGTTGATGCCGGTACCAACGGCGGTGCCGCCGAGCGCCAGTTCAGACAAGTGGGGCAGCGTGTTGTTGATGGCGCGCAGGCCATGGTCCAGCTGGGAAACGTATCCGCTGATTTCCTGGCCCAGCGTGAGCGGCGTGGCGTCCATGAAATGGGTGCGGCCGATCTTCACGATGTGCATGTATGCCTTCGCTTTGGCGGCGAGGGTGTTGCGGAGTTTGGTGATGCCGGGGATGGTTACTTCCACGAGCATTTTATACGCCGCGATGTGCATGGCGGTGGGGAAGGTATCGTTGGAGGATTGTGATTTGTTCACATCGTCGTTCGGATGCAATACCTTGTCTTTATCGGTGAGCTGGCCGCCGTTGATGACGTGTGCGCGGTAAGCTACCACTTCGTTCACGTTCATGTTGGATTGGGTGCCGGAGCCGGTTTGCCAAACCACGAGGGGGAATTCGTTATCGAGTTTGCCTTCGAGGATCTCGTCGCACACTTTACCGATGAGCTCGGCCTTTTCGGCGGGCAGTACGCCGGCGTCGCGGTTGGTGAGGGCGGCGGCTTTTTTCAGGTAAGCGAAGGCTTTGATGATTTCCTTCGGCATTTTGTTAATGTCCTGGGCTATCCTGAAGTTGTCGATGGAACGTTGGGTTTGTGCCCCAAAATATGCGTTGGCAGGCACTTTCACCTCGCCCATCGTGTCTTTCTCTATCCTGAAATCCATAATACTTGAAATTTTGGACCGTAAAGTTACAGAACCTGCGGTTTATTCTCCTTTGAAATTGGGTTTACGTTTCTGGATGAAGGCGGAAGCGCCTTCGGTGAGGTCTTTGGTGGCGAAGCAGGCCCCGAATTCGGTGATTTCCGTCTCGAACCCGTTTTCATCGTATTTGAAGTAGGTATTGACGCATTTGATGACGCGCGCCACGGCCAGGGGCGCTTTTTCGCGGATTTTGGCCAGCTGTTCGCGGGTTTTGGGCAGCAGTTCTTCCGGGGAGGTGACGTGGTTCACGAGCCCCCATTTCAAGGCTTCATCCGCCGAAATCATGTCTCCCGTGAGCATAAGCTCCAGGGCTTTCCCTTTCCCGATGAGGCGCGTCAGCCGCTGGGTCCCGCCATACCCGGGAATGATCCCCAGGTTCACTTCGGGCTGCCCGAACTTCGCATTGGCGCTCGCCAGCCGGAAATGACAGGCCATGGCCAGCTCGCAACCGCCGCCCAGCGCAAAACCGTTCACCGCCGCCACAATGGGCTTTTGGCAATCCTCGATCCGCTGGAAAATGGTATGCCCCTTCTTCGCCAGCTCCATCCCCTGCTCGGGCGACAATTCCAGGAACTCGGAAATATCCGCCCCGGCGATAAACGCCTTGGGCCCGCTGCCGGTGATTATGGCCGCATACACGTCTTTGTTCTTGTATACTTCGTCCACCGCCAGCGCCAGGTCGTGCATCACCTCGCGGTTCAGGGCGTTGAGCTTGTCCGGCCGGTTGATCGTGATCTCCAAAATGCCGTCATTGATTTGCGTGCTAAGGGTTTTGTACATATGGCAAGATGTTTTGTTTCGGTATGATCCGGCTAATTTAAGCCTAATGAAGGGATACGGGAAATAAAAAAGGCGCCGCCCTAATGGCAGCGCCTTTCTCTATTGTTGGCTAATATATTGTTAATCAACTATTTCCGTTCTTTTCTCGATAATCACCTTCGTGCCTTTGCGATACTCGGTAGTAGTGGTGGTGGTGTGTTTGTTATGCGTTTTGGTTTTGATCCCAAAATTATAGCTCAGCGTCACGAACATCAGATTGGCTTTCAAGTCCTTATACGGTTGCGTCTTCACACCGTCCCTCGTTTCGGTAAAATCCTTGTTGAAAAAATTGTTCAGGTAATACTGTCCTTTCACCCCGAATGCGGAACCGAAACGGAAACCGGCGAAGAGCGACGGCATGAACAGGTCCGTCCGGTCGCTGAACCATTCGTTGAACTTGGATTTCTTATCGCCGTCGAGGAAATATTTCTCCTTATAATTGAATGCCAGGTCGTATTCCCCACCGAAGTAGAGGAAGGTCCCGCTGCGGAGGTCGCCTATTTTCAAACCTACGGGCACGCCCATCGTATATACCCGCTGCTTCAGTTTTACATTGTCGCTCGGCTTGGTGATCAATCCTATATTTTTGATATTCAATCCACTAAATATACCGATATTATTATTAAAGTCGTAGTTGTAGTTGGTGCCGATGTTGAAGAAAACCGTGAACCGGGGGATGTTTCTCATCCGTTCGTCGTTCAGTTTCACATTGGCGAAGGATAGCAGCGGACCGTTGCCGCCGGCTGTGATGTACCCTTTACCCGGTTTCGGGGGTGCGTAGATGTGGAAATGGAAGCTTACCTTCTTTTTGGTCTCGGTTTCTGTTTTCACGATGGTCGTGTCTCTGGTAGTGGGCGTGGTGTCTTCCTGGGCACGGAGAGTGGTTGCGGAGGCGGTAAGGGCCAGGCACAGTGTTGTGTAGCGGACAATTTTCATGATGGTTTCAACTTTACTTGGTTAAGGATGGGGACAGCCGCTTATCATCCGGCCGGGCTTTCCGTTTTGGTTGCCCCGGAAAGCCATCGTTATGCTGCCGTCCGTAAAGAAGACGAACGTGTTTGTGAAAAGTTTCAAAAAATTTAAAATTCCCTGTGCTCCCGCGTCCAGCTATCTATATAGTCGGCAATTTCCCGGGTATGGGTGCCGGGCGGGAAGAGTTTTCCCACGCCGAGGGCGTACAGTTCCTGCATATCCGTGTCCGGGATGATGCCGCCGCCGGTCAGCAGCACATCGTCCATCCCTTTTTCCTTCATCAGGGCGATGATTTTCGGGAATACGGTCATGTGCGCGCCCGACAGGATGCTTACGCCGATGGCGTCCACGTCTTCCTGCAAGGCTGCATTCACTACCATTTCCGGCGTCTGCCGCAGTCCGGTATATATCACTTCCATCCCCGCATCGCGGAGGGCGGAGGCGATCACCTTGGCGCCGCGGTCGTGGCCGTCGAGCCCAACTTTGGCTACCAGTACGCGAATGGGACGTTGATTCGGGTTGACCATAATTCCTATAATTGGATTGTAAATGTAGTATTTTCCCCGAAAGTGCGGCAAAAGCGTGTTTTCAATTATATTACCTTTGCAATTCGGATAAACTGCCAAATATGAGCGAAGAAAGATCACTGAATTTTCTGGAACAGATCGTAGAAGAAGACATTGCCAAGGGCATAAACAGCGGGCGGGTGCTCACGCGCTTCCCTCCCGAGCCTAACGGCTACCTCCATATCGGCCATGCCAAAAGCATTTGCCTCAATTTCGGGCTGGCGCAGAAATACGGCGGCCAGACCAACCTCCGTTTCGACGACACCAACCCCGTTACGGAAGACACGGAGTATGTAGACTCCATCAAGGAAGACATCCAATGGCTCGGTTTCCAATGGGCCAAAGAGTTATATGCGTCCGATTACTTCGAACAGTTATATCAATACGCCGTGGAGCTTATCAAGAAAGGCTTCGCGTATGTAGACGATTCCTCCGCCGCCGAGATCGCCGCGCTGAAAGGCACGCCCACGGAGCCGGGGAAAGACAGCCCCTACCGCAACCGCAGCGTGGAGGAAAACCTCCAGCTCTTCGCCGACATGCGCGCCGGCAAATACCCCGACGCGGCCAAAACGCTCCGCGCCAAGATCGACATGGCATCCCCCAACATGCACATGCGCGATCCTATCATGTACCGCATCAAACATGCGCATCACCACCGCACCGGCGACGCCTGGAGCATCTACCCCATGTACGACTTCGCGCACGGGCAGAGCGACAGCATCGAAAATATCACCCATTCCATCTGCACGCTGGAATTCATCCCGCACCGGCCGCTGTACGACTGGTTCATCCAGCAGCTGGACATTTTCCCGTCCCACCAATACGAATTCGCCCGGCTGAACCTCAGCTATACCGTGATGAGCAAGCGCAAGCTGCTGCAGCTGGTGAACGAAGGCATCGTGCGCGGATGGGACGATCCCCGCATGCCCACGATCGCTGCGTTCCGCCGCCGCGGCTACACGCCGTCGAGCATCCGCACCTTCGCGGAAAGGGTCGGGATCCAGAAGCGCGACAACATCATCGAGCTCGGGCTGCTGGAATTCTGCATCCGCGAAGAGCTGAACAAAACCGCGCCGCGCGTGATGGCCGTGCTCGACCCGATCAAACTGGTGATCACGAGCTATCCCGAAGGGCAAACCGAGGAACTGCAGGCAGAAAACAACCCGGAAGATGCGGCCGCCGGCCATCGCAACGTGACCTTCAGCAATACGCTGTGGATCGAGCGGGAAGATTTCATGGAAAATCCGCCCAAGAAGTTCTTCCGCCTCGGCGTGGGGCTCAAGGTGCGCCTGAAATACGCTTACATCGTGGAATGCACGGGCTTCGACAAGGATGAGAACGGCAACGTGACCACGGTTTACGCCACCCATATCCCCGAAAGCAAATCGGGTGCGGAAGGCAGCGCCATGAGCGTGAAAGGTACCATCCACTGGCTGAGCGCGGCACACGCCAAAACGGCCGAAGTTCGTTTGTACGACCGGCTTTTCACCGTGGAAAACCCGGCTGGCGCGGAAGGCGATTTCAAAGACCTCATCAATCCCAATTCCCTCGAAATCATCGAAAAGGCCTACATCGAGCCGTTCCTGGCCGATGCGAAGCCCGGCGAGCGGTTCCAGTTCCTGCGGAAAGGGTATTTCGTGGCCGACGTCGAGTCTACGCCCGGAAAACCCGTGTTCAACCGCACGGTAACGTTGAAAGACACCTGGGCCAAAGAAGCCAAAAAAGCATAACCGGACTTCACCGAAATAGAAAAAGGCCATCCACTGCGGATGGCCTTTTCGTTTATGCGGTCGTGTTATACTATTTCAGCATTTCCAGCGCGATCATGATACGGTCTATCGTTTCATTTTTGCCGATGGTAGCGGCGATATCGAATACGGGAGGGCCGAATTTCCCACCGCAAAGCATGATGCGGAAAGGCAGTTGCAATTCTCCCGGCTTGATGCCTTTGGCGGCGGCCAGCGCCTTGAAACCTTCTTCCAGCGCGGCGGCGGAGAAGTCTTCCTGGCTGAGCAATGCGGCAGTCCATTCTCCGAAGAAAGCCTGTTTGTCCGCATTCCACTTGGGTTTCACGGCATCGAGGTCATATTTTTCGGGGCGGATGAAGAAAAAGAACCCATGGTCCCAGATTTCATTCACGAAATGGCAACGCTCCTTTACCATGCCGGCGATTTTTTCCGCGTAATCCGCATCGGCCGATACGCCCTTCGCTTCCAGCACGGGGAAGAGCAGCGCGGCGAGGCGGTCGTTCGGTGTGCGCATGATCCATTCGTGGTTGAACCATTTCGCCTTGTCGTAATCGAACTTGGCGCCGCCTTTGTGGACGCGGGAGATGGAGAATTTTCCGATCAGTTCCTCGATGGTAAAGATTTCCTGTCCGGAGCCATCGTTCCAGCCGAGCATGGCCAGCATATTGATGAACGCTTCGGGGAGGAAGCCATTTTCGCGGAAGCCACGGGTGAGATCGCCGGTTTTGGGATCGGTCCAGTTCATGGCGTAAACGGGAAAGCCGAGGCGGTCGCCGTCGCGCTTAGACAGTTTACCGTTGCCATCGGGCTTCAGGATGAGCGGAAGGTGCGCCCATTGCGGCATTTCGTTGCCCCATCCCAGGTATTGCCAGAGCAGGATATGCACCGGGGCGGAGGGGAGCCACTCTTCGCCACGGAAGGCGTGGGTGATCTTCATGAGGTAATCGTCGACCACCACGGCCAGGTGATAGGTGGGCATTCCATCGGCTTTCAGCAGCACTTTATCGTCAACGATATTGGTCTGGAAGGTAACGTCTCCGCGGATCATGTCGGTGAACGTCACTTCCTCGTTTGTCGGCATTTTGATGCGGATGACGTGGGGCGTCCCTTTATCGAGGAGGGCTTTCACTTCGGCCGCTTCCATATTGAGCGAGTTGCGCATGTGGCCGCGGATGGCGTGGCCGTATTGCGGGGAATGGTTGCCGCGGGCACGTTCCACTTCCTTCATGGCTTCCAGCTCTTCGGGGGTGTCGAACGCGTAATAGGCGTTACCGGAGGCGACGAGCTGTTCGGCGTACTGGCGGTACAGGGGTTTGCGCTCGGATTGGCGGTATGGGCCGTATGGGCCGCCTTTCAGGGGGCTTTCATCAGGCTCCAGCCCGCACCAGCGGAGGCATTCCACGATATATTCCTCGGCGCCGGGCACAAAGCGTGTCTGGTCCGTGTCTTCGATCCGGAGGATAAACTCACCGTTGTGGTGACGGGCGAAAAGATAATTGAACAGCACCGTGCGTACGCCGCCGAGGTGAAGTCCGCCCGTAGGGCTCGGCGCAAAGCGCACCCTTACTTTATTGTGACTCATACGGCGCAAAAATAATAATTTCGGGGCAGGGAACGATCACGCTAATCCGCTTAACATGTTCTATTTTACGAAAACACCCGGCTTTCTGAAGTCGCTCTACAAAAGCTGCACCTGGAATTTCTCGCCTGCCGTACCGGCGGTGTACCTGACGTTCGACGATGGCCCGCATCCCAAAGCCACGCCTTTCGTGCTCGAACAGCTGAAAAAATACGATGCGAAGGCCACGTTTTTCTGTATCGGGAAGAATGTGGTGGAGCATCCTGCCATCTACCAGCAGATTTTGCTGGACGGGCATGCGGTCGGCAATCATACCCATAACCACCTAAATGGCTGGAAAACGGCTACAGACAAGTATCTCGCCAATATCAAGGAAGCGGCGCAATACATCCGTACCAAGCTGTTCCGTCCTCCGTACGGCCGGATTTCACCGTTCCAGATCAAGGAGTTGAAGAAGGAATACCAGATTATTATGTGGGACGTGCTCAGCGGGGATTTCGACACGGAGATCACGGGCGAGGCCTGTGTCCAGAATGTGGTGTTTAAGCTACAACCCGGTTCCATCGTGGTTTTTCATGATAGTGAGAAGGCCTGGGACCGGATGAGTTATGCGCTGCCGCGGGTGCTGGAACACTGTAAGCGCCAGGGCTGGGAGGTGAGGGCGATCGTGTAGGGGGAGATATTGTAAACGGCAACGCCGCATGCCCGGGAGGGTCATGCGGCGTTGCTATTATCGGGCCCGATTACGGGTTACAGGGTAATTTCCTTGGTTTTGTCGCCTACGGTGAGGGTGGCTTTTTTGTCGCACTCGCCGTTGCCGTAGTTCAGTTTGCCGCTGTGGCCGTTGAGGGTAACGGTTACTTCGCCAGACTGGATCCAGGGGCAGATGAGGCCGCGTTTCAGCGGGGTGGTGATGGCTACGGTAGCGGTTCCCAGGCTGTCTTTCAGCAGGGCGTTCCCAGTGATCTCGAACAGATCATCTTTCGTGTCTACCGTGTTGTTGTCTTTATATTCTACCGTGCGGGTGCCGCTGTAGGTGGCGGTGTAGCCGTTGGGATAGGTCACTTTGCCGTCGGTTACCGCGTAAGTGAAGGTTTTCTTCGCGGAGAGCCAGCTGGTGGTGGTAATAACAACTGTGCCTTCCACCTTGATGCCGTTCACGAAATAGTTTTCGAAGGTAACGGTGGCTTTGGCGTCTTGCAGCCAGAGGATGCTGGTGAGCTTGATTTTGAGTTTGCCTTTGCGGGTGATGCCGCGGCCGTCTGTACAACCGTTCTCGAAATCGATCGTGAGCGTTTTGGGATAGGTGAGCACATCGCCCGGTTCGGCGGTGAAAACGCCGTAGCAAACGTTCGGATTGGGATCGGTGTCTGCCTGTTCCGGCGCCTTACGGCCCCCGGGAGGCAATTCGCGGCGGTTATAGTCGATCGATGCGTTGAACACATCTTCATATATGGCGTTGACGTTGGCTTCGGAAACAGCGGCGGAGATGGTGTTGTTGTCTTTCTTGTCGTCTGCCCCGGATTTGGCGTCATCTTTCTTGCAGGCGAAGAAAATGGTGATGGCGCCGATGGCGAGCGCAGTAACAGACAGCACCTTGTTCGTGTTAAAATAGTGTTTCATCGTAGGAGGTTTTTTTATAGGTATTGGCATAGTGAGACTTACCTTTGACGGACGGTTTGCCTCAAATATTAAATTTTTCTCGAAATTAAAGATAAACAATTAACTGAAAAAAACAATATATAATGAACTGGATTGACACGCACGCCCATTTATATTCCGATAACTTCGACTCTGACCGGCCGGAGATGGTGCAGCGCGCCATCCGGCAGGGGGTTGGGACGATGTTGCTTCCCAATATCGACGAAGATTCCATCGGGGTGATGCTGGCGCTGGAAGCGGCTTTCCCGGAACATTGCCTTCCCATGATGGGGTTGCATCCCGTTTATGTGAAAGAAAACGTCGAAGAGCAGCTGGCTATTGTGCGGAAGTGGCTGGAAGCCCGGAAATTCTGGGGCGTAGGGGAAATCGGGCTGGATTTTTACTGGGATAAGTCGCTCCAGGAGCAGCAATACCACGCTTTCCGCAGCCAGATCCAAATGGCGCTGGAGTTCGACCTTCCTATCGCCATTCACAGCCGGGAGGCCACGCGGGCCTGTATCGACGTGGTGAAAGAGCTGCACGACGGGCGGCTTACCGGCGTGTTCCATTGTTTCTCGGGCACGCGCGAGGAGGCGGAGGAGATCATCGGCCTGGGGTTCTACCTCGGCATCGGCGGCGTGGTCACGTTTAAAAAGTCGGGCCTCGACGCCATTGTGGCACAAATCCCCCTCGAGCACATCGTCCTGGAAACCGATGCGCCCTACCTGGCGCCTGTCCCCTATCGCGGCAAAAGGAACGAAAGCAGTTACATTCCGCTGATCGCGCAGACGGTCGCAGATGTAAAAAATCTAAAAATTGAGGATGTGGCTTCGATTACCACTGCCAATGCACAACAATTATTCAAAATGCTCTAACTGATTCCGCGGTACATTTGCATGCAATTCCATAGCATTACATGACGAAGATTCTCATCATCTATACCGGGGGCACCGTGGGGATGATTTACGACGAAAAGACGACCGCGCTGCGGCCCATCGGTTTTAACGAGATCAGGAACAATCTTCCCGAGCTTTACCGGATGGGAATTGATTTTTACGTGTACGCATTCAATCCGCCGATGGACTCATCGGATATGCATCCCGAAGTATGGTCTGAGCTGGCCGGTATTATCGAAGACCGGTATGAGCGATACGATGGTTTCGTGATCCTGCACGGTTCCGATACCATGGCGTTTACCGCGTCGGCGTTGAGTTACATGCTGGAGAACCTTTCCAAGCCCGTGATCCTCACCGGCAGCCAGTTACCGATCGGCAAGATCAGGACAGACGCCAAGGAGAACATCATCACCGCCATGGAAATCGCCAGCACCAAGGCGAACGGGCATTGTATGGTGCCGGAAGTCTGCATTTATTTCGACTTCATGCTCTTCCGCGGCAACCGCGCCAAGAAGTACAACGCCGAAAAATTCGAAGCGTTTTATTCCATGAACTATCCCGCGCTCGCAGAAGCCGGTATCGATATCAAGTACAAGCAGAATTTCATGCTTCCCGCGCCCACGAAGGAGTTGAAGGTGCACAAAAGCATGGACAACAACATCGGCGTGCTGAAGATTTTCCCCGGCATCACCCGCCGCGCGGTGGAAGCGATCGTGAACACGCCCGGCATGCGGGGCCTGTTGCTGGAAACCTTCGGCAGCGGCAACGCCACCACGCAATCCTGGTTCACCGAATGCCTGCAGAAAGCGGCAGACAAGGGGATCATTATGGTTGACATTACGCAGTGCGACGGTGGTTCCGTGGAGCTCGGCAAATATGAAACGTCGACCCACCTGCAGAAGATCGGCGTAGTGAGCGGGCACGATATGACGTTTGAGGCGGCCACCACTAAACTGATGTTCCTGCTGGGGCAGAACCTGCCGCCCGCAGAGATAAAGCGGCTGCTGGAAGTGCCGCTGCGCGGGGAACTGACGCCTTCTGAGCCGGTGATTGAGTAGCGGCCGGTTTTTGCGGTATCCTTATATTTGCTAAAACCTTCACCATTTAACCATGCAACGCGATTTCAGCAATCTCAAAAGACCACTTCAGCCTATGCCCGAATATATTGCGGAAGCTTTACAGCGCGAGGGGCTGATGGAAAAATACGAAGCCCGGCCAGCTTATCAGCAAAACGATTACCTGTCCTGGATCACCCGCGCCGTTCGCGAAGAAACCCGCGAAAAGCGCCTCCGGCAGATGCTCGACGAGCTGAAGAAAGGCGGGGTTTATATGCGGATGGCCTACAATGGCCAATAAATCCGAAAAATAAATTGGAAAGTTTCAACAAAAGTCTATCTTTGCAACCCTGAATTGAATAATTCAACCGCCGGAGGAGTGCAGGAGTGGTTGAACTGGCACGCCTGGAAAGTGTGTATAGGTGAAAGCCTATCAAGGGTTCGAATCCCTTCTCCTCCGCAAGCTTTAAATGCTCATTGACTTCGGTCTTTGGGCATTTTTGGTTTTAGGGCGTTTCCTGCAACAATACTTCCATATGCCGGTTTCGATTCATCATCCCCCGAACCCGTCCAACATGTCCAGCGAAGGCACGAAAAACAACGTACCTGTTTGCGCCGTACTGAAATCCAGGATCCGGTCGTAATTGCCTGGAGGATTACCGATGAACATATTCGTCAGCATCTTTTCCACGGTTGAAAACGTACTGGCATAGCAAATGAAATAAGTCCCCATTTCATTGGAAGAAACGTTGCCGAATGGCATATTGTCGCGCACGACCTTGAAATCGTCGCCGACATTGGCCAGCGCGATGTGCGAATTTTTCGGTTTCACGTCGTCGTCCATTTCGATGTCATTTTCCTTCGACCGGCCGATCACTTTTTCCTGCTCTTCGACGGGCAGCGATTTCCAGGCGGCGAGATCATGCAGGTATTTTTGTACGAAAAGATAGCTCCCGCCTTTGTAGGCCGAATCCTCCTCTCCTACCACCGCAAAAAATTCACGGTCCGCTCCATGCGGATTCTCCGTTCCGTCCACAAATCCCAGGATAGACCGGCTGTCCCAATACCGGAAGCCCTGCACTTCCACGGCGCAATCAGCGATTTCTTTCATGTGCGCGGAAATGACCGAAGTCATGTCGTAGGCAAGGCTTTTCTCATCCGCCCGAATATGAAAATGCAGGTCGCCCTTTGTGGAAATAGCCGCATGCTTGCTACCGGCAATGGTTTCAAAGTTTTTCAGTTCGCGCGGCAGTGGTTGGGGAAGGCCCAGTTTCAGCCAGGCGTCGTACCCGATCCCCAGCACGCAGCTCGCTTTTGCATCGGGGAAACGGTCGAGGGCGGAATTATTGAGATTGATCACCAGGGCACAGATCCTTCGGAAAACGGCGGTTACTTTTTCCGCCGGAACGTTTTCCCTGAAGTTCCAAACCAGGAACCAGGTATTATTGTTGGGATAGTCGGTAACATTTTGCGTGTGTACGGTCATGGGCAAGTCCGGATTATGCGAAAATGAATGTACGAAAGTATGGGGATTTAAATGGAACATCCTGCCGGGAAACGGCCACTACCAGGCATAAAAAAAGGCCTGTTCGCAACAGGCCCTTTTATGTGGAAAATCCAGATATTGTATTATGCCGCCGACTGATCGTCCACCTCGCCATCGGGCGCATTTTTCTTCACCGAATCGATCCCGCCGTCGCGGCTCGCTTCCGAGGAATATTGCTGGCTGGTGCCGATGATCTGGCCGTTGGCAGCTTTGAGGTTGAAGTAGAATTTCCCGCCGGCGTTCGTTTTCCGCTCGAAACGCTCGTCTTGCCGGGCATTGTTGCGAACGGAATCGATACCGTTCTGACAGGCTGCTTTGGAAGAATATCCTTCGCTGGTGAGGATAACTTCGCCGTTTCCGGCTTTCAGATTGAACTGAAATTCTCCGTTCGATCTTTTGGTGATGACAAATTTACTCATAGGATGTTGTTTTAGTTGATTCGAAAGTTAATAAAAATAAACAATCATTGCTACTGACATAAGGTTGTCTCACCCCATTATTTATTTGCATCAAAATTAGTTCCCATGGAAAAAATGGACCTTGCAAAAAAGTTCAAAACCTATTACAACGCCGTTTCCAAACCGGAAATCGTGGACTTCGGCCCGGCGCAATACCTTTCCCTGACGGGCTCCGGCGACCCTTCCGGCGAAGCGTTCGCCGCCAACATCGCCACCCTCTATCCAGTGGCCTATGCCATTAAATTCCGCTGTAAAACGCGTGAAAACGACTTTACCGTAGCCAAACTCGAGGGACAGTGGTGGTTCGACATGGACGCCCATCCCGGCCTTACGATGGCGGATGCGCCGGCCAGGGTGCCGCGGAGCGAATGGTCGTACCGGTTGCTCATCCGGCTTCCCGATTTCGTAACGGAAGAAGATGTTGCCGCCGGTATTGCCGCGGCGTCGAAAAAAGGGGTAGAAAAAGCGAAAGACGTACGGTTGTTTCGCATGCATGAAGGGAAATCGCTGCAGATGCTGCATAAAGGGCCGTTTAGCCGTGAAGGTGAGTCGCTGCAGGTGATGCATGAGTACATGGTGGCTCAAAACCTTTCCCACAACGGGCTACATCACGAAATCTACCTTTCTGACTTCCGGAAAACCGCCCCGGAGAAATTGAAAACGATTTTGCGGGAGCCGGTCAAATAATTCGATCATCCGCTCCTTCCCGCTGCAGGAGCCAATTTCCCAGTTCCAGTACATTTTGTGGCCTTGCGCCGGGGTCGATCATCCTGGCTGCTGCGGTACAGATTTCGGCGGGCGACATCCCCTGTTCGCGCATGAACCGGATGGAAGTGTCTCCTGCGGATTTGGAGAGTTTGTGGCCCGAAGGGCCTTCCAGCAGGGGGTGATGCCAGAAAACGGTCTGCGGGAACGGATTGGGCGGCAACAGCGACGCGAGATAGAGTTGGCCGAGGGTCGAAGGCAAAAGGTCTTCGCCCCTCACCACCAGGTTTACCCCGAATTGGAGATCGTCGGCCACGGAAGCCAGCTGGTACGCGGGCTCTCCGTTTTTCTTGCGCACCACGAAGTCGTACATGGAAGGCGGTAGCCGCATGGGTGGGCGCTTCTTCCCGATGGATCGCATGGGAATGATCGCATCCGGGCTGGTGATGAGCCGCCAGGCTACGCCTGGTTGATCGAGCGGGATGTTTTTATGGCGGCAGGTGCCTGGGTAGTTGCCGTCTACCAGTTGCGTGCGTGAGCAATCGCAGGCGAAGAGGTGGCCTCCTGCGCGGAGGGCGTCCAGGAATTCGGCGTAGCGCGCCATCCGCAGGGATTGGGACCAGTTGCCGGTGAAGTCTTCCGGATCGCGGGGGCCCTGGTGCCAGGGGATGTGCATGTGGTGGAGGGTATCGAAAATGTCCTGGAGGTACGCGGGGCGGAGGCGGTCGCGGTCGAGATCGTCGATACGGAGGAGGACCTTGGCATGTAAACGGTCTGCCAGAGCAATGGTGGCGGCGAACGACAGCAGGTTGCCCACATGCAGGAATCCGCTGGGCGTGGGGGCCAGTCGGGTGAGGCGGGGTGCCTGGGCGATGTGGGAAGTGTCGGAAAGCGGCATAAAAAAAATGATTTGTAAAATTACGGGACTTGTCGCTATATTTGCAACCCGGTTAACGGAATGGATCGGTAGTTCAGTCGGTTAGAATGCCGCCCTGTCACGGCGGAGGTCGCGGGTTCGAGTCCCGTCCGGTCCGCACGATTTAGAAGAGACCCGCGCTAGGCGCGGGTTTTCTGTTTTTAGTCGAGTATTTAGTCGAGTTCCCTTTTGTTTTCAATGTTCTTTACGGAGGTTAACAATTCATCTGAAATAAATAACATTTACAAACCTGCTTTTTAAATACCTGCTTTAGCATTTCAAAAAGCAGAAGTTCTGCAATACTGCAATACCGCCGTTCTTCCTCGTCGGCTGTGCGGGGATCTTTGTAAAATGCGCCGATGAGGTGCCGTTCAAATACGGCGGCGCTTCCCAGGTTAAGTCCCTTTCAATTACGGTATCGATTTCCTGCTTTCCGATTAACCAGTCAACAATTGCCGAGCTTAAGCCCTTACTGAACGAGGCGCTCCTCCGGGCGCTGGAAATGATGTGCAAAGCTGTCTTCTTCATCATAACATTCTTTGTTTATTTCCATATTGAATGAATATTCCTGATGGGGACACGGATACCCTATATTATTTACTTAATGCATCAGGCGCGGATCTGGCTAATTATTCTATTGATAATCAACATTATCGACTGCACATTTCAGCTAACCCCAATCATTTTGAATTGACCCTGAAATTGCTTAACTTTCAAGTAGTTATAACAACCTCATCTCTCCGTACTTCCTCCTCCACTTTTTTAGCCTTATCCTATACATTCTTCACCTCTAAGAAAATTTCTTTTATGAGAAAGATGTATCTCTTCGCGGTCATTGCATTGGCAACAGCCTGCAATACCGGCACCGACAAAACGAAGTCGGAAGCTGAAAAGGAACCTGTAACCGAACCGGTAAAAAAGGAGGTCGTTAATTATCCTTTCACGCCGGATTACTCTTCCGATTTTGAAATCGGCGATCCCAGGAACGCAATGACGCTCCTCAACATGTACAAGAACTGGGACAACAACACCATGAACAATTCAAAGGACTATTTCGCACAAACAGACACTATGATCTTTTCCGATGGTTCTATGTTTACCGGGAACCGGGACAGTCTTATCCTGATGGCTAACAACGTGAGGCGGCAAATGGGCACGGTGGTTGATTCTGTGCATGCCTGGGTACCGCTCAGGAGCAGGGATCATAATGAGGAATGGGTATTGATATGGACCCGTGAGATTTCAACAGATGCCAAAGGACGGAAATCAACTAAAGAACTGCATGAAATATGGAGGTTTGATAAAGATGGCAAGATCAACCTGATGTACCAATACGAGCAGCAGCCTCCCAAAATGCCGCCTCCTCCGCCGAAAAAGAAATAATTGCATGACAGTGCGCTAACGGCGTTAATTATCAGGCTTTAATGCAGGAAGGTACGGTTGACCGTACCTTCCTCATTCATCCGGTGTAGAAACAGACAGCTTATAATTTTCTTTTTATCCTGAACTGGCCGGATATTTCTTTCTTTGGAGGGTTGTAACTACCATCCTGGTACCATACTTCAGCGGTAAATTTACCCTCCACATAACCTCCAACTGCATCGTACCGTGTAATGGTTACCCCCCGGAAGAATGTTGTAATTCGCAGGTTGGACAGGGCGTTTTGCTGGTAACCCAGTCCCATTCTTCCGTTCCTCCAATGTGCATATAGCTTTGATCGTCATCCAGTCCGTAAGGGTAGGAGCGTTGCCCGAAAGAATCTCCCAACAACCGGATCAGGATAAACTGACCTCCGCTCATTTCCGCATTGATGTAAAAGTTATCCGCTTCCATTTTGAGACATTCATTAGTAGTGCAATCAGCTGATTTGTTTTTGTAGACGATGCCATCCATTGTATAGACCAGGAATTCGTCTTCCATAACAGTCAGGGGAACGGTCAGGATGGCCTGCCTGCTGTAATCTTTCTTCGCCGTATTCCAGACGGGAACGTAAACACTCACCAGCTCCGGGTTTACGGCAGACAGTGCGGTGGGAGCGGTATACAAGCAATTGATACCGTCCGGCTTCAGTTTCCCTGCGCCCGCGCCCATTTTCCATTGTATACGCGGTATCTGCGACCGGATATTGTATTCTACATACGCTCCAATCGGCGGATCTTTTTCCAGCGAGTTAAGCAATATTTCATGATACATCAGCTTTAAATGCGCCTGCTCACCAACTATTAACTCACTGCGATCCGTTTCTATTTTTAGGGATTCAACGTAAGTCCAGTCACTAAAATGGGTGGTATGTGCCGTAAGCGTACGTGCAGCCTCGTCCCTTTCCGTATCCATGACCATCCGGAAGAAGCCGGTCGAATCCTGGTATGCCAGGTGCAGCAGGTCAGGAGCGGTGCCGGCGGTTTCCGATGCCTCGTACCTGAATACAACTATTACCGGCTTTTTGAATTGAATATGCTCCGGCAGTAGTCTGAATGCGTTACGGGATGATCCGGTTAATGTGTTTTCAATGGGTTGAATGCTGAAATTGACGGGTGTGCTGACAGCTCCCGCTGGGATGACCAGTTGCACACCGTTTGCCTGCAATGTACCGCCACCGGTGCCAATGGTTTTGGTTACGGCCGGTCCCACTATGACACCGGCGTTTCTTTTAACCGGTTTGATAACCTGGTCCTCAATTTCAGCCGGCGACTTTTTACAGGCCATGAACAATGAGATGAATGTCAATAAAAGGAATGAATGAATTAGCTTCATAAAATGCGTGCTTGTGTTTTTTTCGGGGTAAATACCGGATGCAAAGGAAAATAAAAGGCGGACAGGTGAAATTTGGTTGATGCGCGAATTGTAACTTCCGATGCCTGAATTGTAATAAACACTGCCGGCATTGTATTTACCATCGGCGCAGTGCCAGCCTTACAAGGGGAAGAGGTTACAAACTATCTTCTTTTCCCTATTTTTGCCGTGACATGGCAAAACAAACCGTTTTCAGTCTGACCAATGCACTGCGTGGCAACAAGCTTACCCGTTATGACGTAAGCGTACTATTTATCGTGTTGCCTTATTACTTTATCATTGCAATGCTCATCTGGGGGAAGGAGTATGTGACCGATCCGGGCGTTTTCCTTACAACCACAGCCATCATATTGGGCGTTTGGCCCGCATCCTGGTTTATACATTCAAAAGCAGGGTACATTATCCGGAGCTTTTTCCTGAAGTAAACCAGACAAGCCCGCGTGTATTGGTAACCCTGGCCATCTTTATACCCATAACCATTTTCATAAACTATCTTATTCTGGTGATGTGTTGCAGTGCGGCAGGGCGGCCGTATATGCCTGAAAAATTCGGTAGCATATCTTTAGCTGGTATAATATTGAATATTATTGCCACCGCTGTATTCGAAGGCACTTACCTGTTAAAGAAATGGAAAGCATCGCTCATTGAAGCCGAGAAGTCAAAGAAGGCCTCCCTGCAAAGTGAGCTGGACAATCTGAAATCACAGGTGAATCCTCATTTCCTGTTCAACTCCCTGAATTCATTATCCGCCCTCATTTCCGAAGACCAGCAGAAAGCAGAAGAATTTTTATATGAAATGTGCAAGGTATACCGCTACCTGCTACAGAACAACGAACATGAGCTTACCGCCATACATGTGGAAGCCGCGTTTCTGAAGTCTTACTATTATTTGCTTAAAACAAGGTATGAATCTGCCATCCAACTGGATATTGACATTCCAGATCAATACAGTAATTGGCAGATCCCGCCTTTCACGCTGCAGATGCTGGTCGAAAATGCGGTGAAGCATAACGTAATTATGGAATCCAATCCCCTTATTATCCAGGTATATACCAACGATAACGAAGAGTTGGTTGTCCGTAATAACCAGCAGGCGAAATCAGTTTCCGTACAGTCTAACAAAATAGGGCTAAAGAACATTCAACGCAAATACCAGCTACTGTCTCAACGCAGTGTTGCCATAGCGCCGGGCGACCAATATTTTACCGTAACGCTTCCCCTGATTAATCCCGCTACTTATGAAAGTAATAATCATTGAAGATGAAAATCTCGCAATTAAAAGACTGATAAAAATGATTGCCGGGACAGACAATAACATTGAAATTATTGCCACGCTCCGGAGCATATCAGAAAGCGTAAACTGGCTGAAAGCACATCCGGCGCCGGAATTGATATTTATGGATATTGAGCTGGCAGACGGGCAGTGCTTCGAGATCTTCAACCAGGTTACAGTGAACAGTCCGGTTATCTTCACTACTTCATACGACCAGTACATGCTGCGGGCGTTTGAAGTGAACAGTCTGGACTACCTCCTGAAGCCTGTAGAACCCGAAAGACTGGTAAAGGCATTAAACAAGCACAAAACCCTTCAGTCACATTATGCCAGTCGAACTTCGCCCAATTTGAACGTTGCCCGGTTGCTGAATGACCTTCGGGAGAACCTTGACAAACATCAGTATCGCAAACGGTTCCTCGTAAAATCCGGGAATAAACTGGTAAGCATACAAACGGAAGATATCGCTTATTTCTTCCGGGAAGGCAGGATCACATTTTTCAAAACTTTCACCAACAGTAAGTATATAACTGATTATACGCTGGAAGAACTGCAGGAAGAAATGCTTGATCCGGCTGATTTCTACAGGATCAACCGCTCAACGTTAGTATCCATAAAATCCGTCAAAACAATAGAGAACTTCCCGGGAAACAGGCTGCACCTGGATCTTGTCCCCGCTTTTGACAAAGATTCCGTTGTAAGCAGGGAAAAGGTATCAGCTTTCAAAGACTGGATTGGCAAATAGCACCGTTCCCATTTAAGCACAGATTTCCACGGTTGGCTCGCTACAACTTACGACTCCGTCATCCTCCTCCTGCGGCTAAGTTTGTAATGAAATAATTTTGCGCATCAACTAACGTGGAAACAAATATGAACAGATTAATCCCGGCTTCAGCATTTGCAGCGTGCTCTTTAATAGTGTTGCTTTTTTCCTGCAATTCAGTTAATAATGATCCCCCCGGCGGAGTGGCTTCAGATTCCGCCGCCCTGGTAAATCGGGGAGCATACCTGGTCACCATCGGGGGATGTAATGATTGCCATTCTCCCAAGCGGATGGGTAAAATGGGGCCTGAAGTAATTCCGGAGACACAACTTTCCGGCTACCCTTCCAGCCGCCCCCTTGCGGCCTTTGACACAGCGCTGGCTAAAAAAGGCATCGCGCAGTTCAATGAAGATATGACGGCCGCCGCAGGGCCATGGGGTATTAGTTTCGCTTTAAATATCACCAGCGATGTAAGCGGCATCGGCAACTGGACCCCTGAGAATTTTAAAACCGCCATGCGGCATGGTAAACTGAAAGGAGCTGAAAAAGGCCGCACACTGCTTCCCCCAATGCCCTGGACAAACTATACGCAAATGACCGATGAAGATCTCAATGCCATATTCAGTTATCTGAAACAAACAAAACCCGTTAAGAACTTCCCCCCGGTACCGCAGCATTTTTAGCAGAAAGGCCTTCGTATGAAGGCCTTTCAACCCGGATTTTGCCGCTTCCCATGAAACTATGTATCTTAGGGCAGCCCCAATCAAACAACTTATGCATACCTTCTTCAGAACCGCGGAACTCACGGATATTAAACAAATGCAGGTAGTGAGGCACCTGGTGAAAGAAAACACCCTCAGCAACCCCGATCTTGTTACGGATAAAGATGTGGCGTATTATATCACCGAAAAGGGGAAGGGCTGGGTTTGTGAGGCTGATAGACAGGTTATAGGCTTCTCCATTGTAGACCTGCAGGAGAATAGCGTATGGGCCTTATTCGTAGACCCGGCTTACGCTGAACAGGGAATAGGAAAGGAGCTGCACCGGCTGATGCTGGAATGGTATTTCCGGCAAACGCAAAGCACGCTGGTACTGGGAACCGCTCCCAATACCCGGGCCGAACGGTTCTACACCCTCCAGGGCTGGTCGCCCGCCGGCAGCTACGCCAACGGGGAAAGCAAGTTCGAACTCACGTACTCCGACTGGGCCCGGCGTAACCCCGCAGAAAGTTAAAATCCCGTAACTTTGCGCCTTTATAAGCGTGTATATGACACGTTCCGTGTGACGATAACCACCAAACCACTACAGTCCAGATTCAAATAACAAACTCCGCTTTCTTCCTATTTGATGATCAGGAAGCAGCTGGCGCTATGGCTGAAAACATCGTCTTTAACCCAAAATAAACGAGAAATCGAATGGGTAGAATAGCTCGCAGCATGATAAACGTGATTCTAGATTAAAGAGACCGCCACAATCTGGTCTCTTTGACTCTCTGAAGGATGAAAATGTATATTCGATTGATACAAAAGTGTTTGACCTATTCTTTTATTTGAATTCAAATTCAAAAGTTCGATAATCGTCCCTCCCAGCCCGCAGAAGGGGACAAATCATGTAAAAAGTGATTGTCCCCTTTTTCGTTTTTTGTCAGATCCCGCTGTAGTTGGGCGATACGGGCGAATAGCGGGTTGATATTTTCGGTTCGATAACCCTGTTTTTTGCGATCGTAGAAAGCTAATAAAGCTGTTTGTTTATTCAAACATTTTAAAATCTCCGTCAGCAGCAAAATAATCTTCTGTATCTTTCATAATGGAAACATATCTTATAACATCATCTTCCACATACATATCATACTCATTGTTTAAATTATAATGATTACAAACCGGACAGATGTCGGTTTCAAGTATCCTGTATACTTTAACCTACAATGCCCCCATGATGCCTATATCATAAGTTCCGATCTCCAACAGCATACTGGTGCTGCCAGGTGTCTCCATACTTAAACTGAGCCTTCGCGTCATATGTATTTTTGCAAACCCTGGCATTATTATTTATTTTACTATCTATTATACTAGCATCGTTTAACCAGACTTTCGACATATGCTAGCCGCTGCTTCCTGCAAACTTTTATGGGTACTTCAGAATCTGCAAGGGTTCTTTATCGCAATGAGGTTATTGCATAATTAAAGATTTCCTTTTTATTGATTGGTACATTTGAGTAACCGTATAACAAATTACCATTCTTTACCTCTTTCCAATAATTTCCTTTTTCATCGGTACCAGTAAAAGAAGCGGTATCAGACATAAATCTTCTATTATAATCGCTCTGTTCCCTATTTATCAGCAACGCATTTAATGTTGCACTCCCAGTGAGGTTAGATATATATATTACTGAAGAATCGGCATACCAGTAACGGTGCTCCTCTCCTTCGCCGCCAGCCGTAATTTTGACTAGCGTTGCCCCCTTAGGAATGCTCAAAACTACTTTTTGTCTTTGAGTACCACTATAATATTCAAATCTCACTTTGTCTGTTTGTTTAATTACTGCACAA
Organism: Chitinophaga caseinilytica; assembly: GCF_038396765.1. Lineage (NCBI taxonomy): Bacteria > Pseudomonadati > Bacteroidota > Chitinophagia > Chitinophagales > Chitinophagaceae > Chitinophaga > Chitinophaga caseinilytica. The sequence continues at coordinate 637,477 of NZ_CP150096.1, forward strand.
GATGTGAAGCAGGTCAAAATAATAAAAGCAATTTTCATTGTATTAAATTTATGTTTACCAACCTGAAGGAACCCATGTCGGAAGAATAGGATTGTTACTAGCATCCAACATTCTAGGTGGCAGTCCTGTAATATTATCAGCATTATCTTGTACACGATAATACTCCCTTAAAGGTAACCTCATTTGTTGCCTCACAATGTTCTCTTTATATGTGGCCTGCCATTCATCGTAATTCAAGCCGTTACTAAGCCTACTTATCTACAACTACCTGATTATTGCGGACCCAAACATGGAAACCATGTGACCTGTCACGCAGCTCATACAAATTTTCCTCTAATGAGTTTAACCATTGCTTGAACTCATTCGCTATTATGGCAGTCAAATCATTTTTTATCCTTTTATATTCAGGCAACGGAACCGCGTGGATACTTATGTTAATTGTTCCTGGAGAGGCGAACTGTCTTTCTTTCTCACCTTTGTAATGCGCGCCGAACAAATAGTCATATCCCTTTCTCGGGAAATAATCAACATATTCGATTTTGGCAATATCAAATTTTGATTCCAGAATTATTTGTTCAAGAAAAGACGACTTCATGGGATATGCCAGCGTTTTCGGCAACTTTGCTTTTTGTATTCTCAGATGCATATAGGGATGAGTTAAACTGGGAGTCTTCTACTAAAATTAGTCAAAATAAAAGTAAGTTCGATAACACGCAAAAGGGGACAAATCATCAAAAAATGATCGTCCCCTTTTTCTTTTCCTTGATGTCTTCGGTTCGATAATCTTTTTTACTTTATCTCTTTCTTCCCAAAACCCGTCTCAATACCAGGAGGATCATCAATCAACGATCCGCCAGCTGCGCGGGGTGCATACGATTGTTTGTTATTTTCCTGCCGCCCTTCCCTTTCCGTTTCCGAATCGGACTGAAGCATCAGCTGCGTTTCATTCGATCCTGAAAAGTAATGCAGCTCCATGGTATACGTTACCGGCTCCAGCTTCCAGTTGCCGTTCTTTACCAGGCTCCCCATCCGCTGGTCTTCCCGCTTTTCGCCTTGCTCCACCATCCACCTTTCCCCTGCCTGGGTGTGATGGTAAGTTTATCGCCGCTCAGCTTCCAGGAACCGGTTTCGTAGACGTACTGTATCTCTTTTGCATACACCGCCCAGTTCTTCATCCGGAACAAATAAGTACCATCACCATAAAATGCATATTCCTTCCTGAAATAACCACCCGAAGGCTGCGGAAACCCATTCGCATAACCACTGGTCTCAATGGTATAGCGGACCCATAAGCCTACAATAGACGCATTGCTACCACTTTGCGCACTTGCAGCCGGACCGGCTTCCGCCGCTTCCGCCAGATCCAGGGAATTCAGCAACGATAGCAGTTCCTGCTGATACTTGTCCGTATTGGTCAACAATACCACACTGGCCATTTTCCCGCCACCGGTTGCCGTCATCAATGTAGCCAGGCCCTTTTGGCCGGCGTCGGTATAGTGGGCCGTTCCGGAAACTACCTCCCAGCCCTTTACCCTTTCGGGGCTCAGCATGCCCGGCTCTTCATTGACCTGAACCGTACCTTTTACCAACTGCGCCCATTCGGCTTTGAAGTTTTCGTTTGCACCTGCCGCCGCCTCCTTTGCCTTCAGTATGATCGCAACGGCATAAGCTCCGGACTGCTTATCAGAAACCGACAATTGCACACCGCCTTCACTTCGCTGCTGCTGCCAACCCTGGGGCATCGTATAGGAAATAACGTCGAAACGTTGCTGCTGCGCAGCGATGGTCGTGCAGGTGAATAGGAGTATCGTAAAAAATAATGCTTCCCTCATATATTCGTTTTGTAAAATTTTCAAAAAAAATGTGCCGGCAATTTCAATCCAGCATTTTCCGCAACGCGGCCAGATCGAAATTTTCCAGGAAATTCTGGAAAAGCCTTGCAGAAAAACCCTCGTCCTTGCCGAGCTCGTAACGAAACTGCACTTCCATGAACAACGGCTTCGTTGTTTGTCCATTCGTGGAAGTGAAATACGCCGGGTTTAAAACATACAATGCCGACGAATACTCGCCTTCCTCATCATAAAACTGCCCGAGATTCTCCAGGCGCTTGTTTGCATCGTAGGTTTTATTGTCGTTGTCTACTACCGCGGGCTTCTGCAGCCAGTCTTCCTTTTTGGCGGACAGCAACTCCTTCAACTTCGCCTTTTTCGCTTCGTACAATTTGGGATAGGCCTGCCTGTCTGCCTCCAGCAACGCTCTTTTTTTCACAGCCCAATCTGCCGTCTCGTTTGCGACGTCTTTCGTCAATTTATCGTGGGCGAAATTGAAATTCGCTTTTTCGATCTCCAGGTATTCCAGCATGTCTTCCAGGTATTGCTTCCTGCTCACCGGGATCAGCAAGGGCACCCCGGGCCGGGTGATCAGATAACGCCGGTCTATCCATTTATAGGCATCCGGCCTGCGCTGATCGTACCTGTCCCCCCTCAACCAGTTTTCCGTAAAACCATCTCCATTGATGATCTTCAGAAAATCGGCGTGCTTGTTTTTATAGTTATTCGACCTGCCGGTAAGCATGATGGATTCAGAAATATATTGGGATACCTTGCTGGGGCTATTCTTCCTGTCGCTTTCAAAATTGGCTCCCATCCTGGCTTCCACCGGGATCTCGTAGCGTAACTGACCGGTGACGGAAAACTCGCCGATACCGCCTGCCTTCGCCCCGATAAAAATGAAAGGATTTATGTCCACCCGCATCACGGTCCTGTATTCATCTACGATCTTAGGCAGATGTTCGGTAACATGGCAAACATATTGGTACACGCCTAACTGATATCCGTACCCGGCAACGTTCAATTTTCCATAGTTGCTGTTGGATGTCCTGGAAAAGCTCACCCTGGCGGCGCATCCCGTGAGTTTAAAATCCCTCCGGCTGGATTCCTCCAGTTTTTCGATGGCGATCAGGGTTTTCAGGATCGCCGCCTTTTCGGCCGCCGTTCCTTTAAGACTGGTGGGGTATTTGGTTTGATTGTGATCGGTATAAATCCCCGCAACTGCATCCGCGGTTTCGCTGCAAGGTACCTGCGGCGCCGTGATCCTGGATCCGTTCTGCGCCACCACAAACTGGCAGCAGAACAAAAACACACCGCAGACGGCAAATAATTTCGTTGGATAGCTATGCATAGTGGTGGTTGTTTTGATTTATTTCCCTATCATTCCCGTACCCTGAATAGCACCTACTCCCGATATAATACTCATCCGTCCTTCCACACCCACAGACCCTGAAGCGGCCGTTCCCAGCAGCCCGGGCTCTTTGATCCCGGGATTACGGAACCCCGATTCAATTTCCGCCCCGGCTTTTACGACCACATCTTTCACGCCCGTCCGGTCTATCTCCACATCAAACCCGCCGCCCACGTTGGCACTCGCTTCCAGCGGACCAATCTTACCACCGGCGCTTACCTTGGGGCCGAAGCTGACCGTACAACTTTTAAACGAATCGCCGAAGCCGGCATGGTCCAGGTCTTGATTGAGCTTGACGCCAATTGCCAGCAGGTTGAAGGAAGTACTCAGGCCGCTGCAGTCGATTTTTATGCTGAACCCCAGGTTCGCAACGCCCAGCGACTGGCTGAATTCACTGTTGATATTGCACCGGGGGTCTTTGAACGTGGCCAGCTTCCCGGCTTTGCCATCACCCGCATCCACACATTCATATCGGGTAACGGATTCATAATTGAAGCCGTTCAACGTCAGCGACAAATCCCGCAGCCACTGCATTTTCAATCCGGCATGAATGCCCGGCAACATTTCAGGGTAGGAAGTATACAGCGCGGAATAGGAAAGTTCGTTCAGCAGTTGTTTATCGGCGTCGAGATACGCTTTGTACAGTTCTTCCATTTTACCGTTGTAAGGTTGCAGGAATTCATTGGCTGCCTTCACCGCATCGAGGCACAACGCTTCATTGTTGGCCGATCCGCCTTGTCCTACGTCCTTCCATTTCTCGTCGATTTTATGCATGGCGTCCTCGTACTTTTTCCGCATGGCGGCGCCTTCTCCGTTCCGGAACTCCGACATCATCCGCAACACGGCCTGCTTTTTCTTTTGCAGGTTTTGCAATACAATATTCTGCCGCGCATTCATTTCTTCAGAAAACATGGGCACCGCCGCAATGGCGAGCGCGCTTTGCTGGCTTACCGATCCGGGATTGTTCACCGCCTGGTTCATGGCGCTCATGAATTGCTTTTGCTGCGCTTCCAGCTGCTTAACCATCCCTTTGTTCGATTCTTCGGTTATTTTCTGCAGGGGCTTCATTTGCTGGTCGATATCTTTTCTGAATTGCTTCCAGACGGGCTCCAGTGCTTTGCATTCTTCCACCGATTTCGGGAACGGCGGCATGGAGAAGCCGCCCAGCTGCAGGAGGTCGTCATTCGTATTGGCGGGCGGGAAACTGTTGTAGTCATTCCCGGTGATGGAATATCCCAGTTGCCTTAGCTTGTCTTTCCGTTCCTGGGTAGCGCCCTGCTTGAAGGCGGCCTTTGCATACGCCATTGCTGCGGTTTTATTCCCGCTGCCCGCCGCGATGAGGCATTTTGTTTCATTGGCTTGCGCATGGCCGGCATTCAATGCCAATGTGCTATCCAGGTATTGGCTGGCCTTTTCCGTTTCGCCCAGGGCAAACCACGCCTGGCCGAGGTTATTCAGGACGGTGGTATTTTTCCGGAACCTGCCGTTCAGGTTATTGAGGATGGGGATGGCCAATTCCGGGGCGCCCGTCATGGTAAGCATGGAGGCATAGTTGCTGAGGTTATCTATATTGCCGGCATCGTTACCGCATACCTGGGCCATGACGCCCAGCGCAATCTGCGTTCGGCCCGCCATCCACAAGGCCGCGGCGGCATTGCCGATTTCGTCGGCGTCCGCCCCTTTCTGTTTCAATGCTGTATAAATTTCACCGGCTTTGTTTTTTGCTGCGGGCGGCATAGCCGCGAAAACGGCGTTGCTCCCTGTGCCGATGAACGCGCCCATAGCGGCGGTTGTGGGGGTCGCGGCAATGGATGCTTTCGATTTGTTCTTTTTGTCGATAGACAGGCCGGCGGATCTCCCGGCCGTGGCCGCATTATCGTTCACTTGCTGGATGGCATTATTCATTTTTGTGCCCGCTCCGAACACGTTCAACATGCTATCGTAGCTTTTTCTGGCCGCGGGGTCCATTTTGGCAAGTTGGGCTGCCAGCTGCTTCTGCGCTTCCGCCAGTTGCTTTCTGTCGGCCTCCATCTGCGCAGGGGAAGGCCTTTGCGCGAAGGCCGCGGAGTTTGCCAGCACGATCAGCAGGAGAAACAGGATTTGCTTTTTGTATTTCATGGTGAGCATTTGAGGTGTATAGACATTTTACGGCCTGGGAGGCACTGGCTGCACTTTACCTTCATCGGCCTGCACGCAGTTTGTGATGTAAATGTAGTTTCGGGTAACGGCTCCCGTTATCATGAAAAAGCATGATTTTCCCCCTTTCAAAAAATCATTAAAAAAGACGAGCGGGCGCTATTCCCCTTTTCCGTAATTTGTAGTTATGGAATATTGTAAACCGGAAGTATGAGAAAATTAATACTGATACTCATTATCTTACAAGCTACTGGCGGCGTCGGGGCATTGGCACAAACCAAATATCTTGACAGTCTGAGGGCAGAAATCGACAAGCATCCTTCCAGAGACACCGCGCGCGTCCGCCTCATTCAACAATACACCCAGAACGCCATCAACGAGAACACCACCCTCCTGTTGCCCTATATCAACGAAATGATTGCCATCAGCAAGGAGAAACACTATCAGAGGGGCTTGCAGATCGCTTACAGTACGCAGGAAATATATTATGCCGATCGCGGAGATTTTCCCATGGCGTTTTTATATGCAGACTCCGCATTCATGGCTTTCCAGGGAGACACATCCAGCGCGGCAATTATCGAAAAAGCGTTCCTCCACCATAACCTGGGCATGGAATGTTTCAAAATCGGGGATTATGATCAATCCATCCACCATTACACCGAGGCAGCAACGGTTCTTGAGGTATATAAACCCCAGGTGGTGTCGGTCGTTTACGATGGTATGGCAGAAGTGTACAACAAACTGTCGCAAACGGAAAAGTCGGTGGAATACGATAAAAAAGCTATCGCTTCCGCCGAAAAAAACGGGAGCCCGGCTGCGGTGGCCGGCAGATACCTAAACTACATCACCCGGCTTCTCGGCAGAAACCAATTCACCGAAGCCGAGATGCTATTGAATAAAGTTGAGCCCGTTGTCAGAAAAAACAACAAGCCCATCCAACTTTTCCTCTTTTGCGAAAGCAAAGGCTCGATATACCAGGAAAAGAAGCAATTCAAGGAAGCCATTGCAAATTTCAAACAGGCGAACGAATATGCATTGGCGATCGACGATAAATACCAGCAACTTGCCATTCTCGGCCCCCTCGCCCAATGCCTCATGGAGGCCGGACAACCTGCCGAGGCCCGGCTATATTTAGACACCCTGTTAAGCAAATCCATTGCCTATCAAATGAAAACATACAGACTGGATGCTTATAAGCTGCTGGCGATGTGGTATCAAAACAGATCGGATTGGAAAACAGCGAACGAATACCTGAATAAAAAGCTCTTGCTGTCAGACACCATCATGTCTGATGAAATGAAAGAACAAACGGCGATGATGGAAACCCGGTTCAAGGTAGCCGGGAAAGACCGGGAGATCAATTCCCTGCAAAAAGAGCGGGAAATCGCGCAACTCCAGCTTCGCCAGAAAAACATCCTCAACTATTTCCTGATTGCCGGAGCGGCGGCTTTACTGGCGATTTCATTGCTTACCTACCGCAACTACCGTAACCGCCAGAAATTGCAACAGGCAAAGATCGACGAGCTCGAAACAGAAAAGCAGCTCACCGCCACCGAAGCCGTGCTGAAGGGAGAAGAACAGGAACGAAGCCGCCTTGCCAAAGACCTTCACGACGGCCTGGGCGGCATGCTCAGCGGCATCAAACATGCATTGAGCAGTATGAAAGGGAATGTGATCATGACACCCGAAAATGCGCAGGCCTTTGAGCGCAGCATAGACATGCTCGATTCTTCCATCCACGAAATGCGAAGGGTAGCGCACAACATGATGCCTGAAATACTGGTAAAATACGGGCTCGATACCGCACTGAAAGACTACTGCATGGAAATTGACAACAGTGGCGTGGTAAAGCTCAGCTATCAATCCATCGGCATGCACGATTTTGCAGCAGATCACACCACGGCAGTCACCATTTACCGTATTGCACAGGAGCTCATCAGTAATGCCGTCAAACATGGCAACGCACAAAACCTGCTCGTGCAATCCCATTATGCCTCGCCGGAAAAGCTGTTTGCACTTACCGTCGAAGACGATGGCCGTGGGTTTGATGTGCAGTCCCTGAAAAATGCCAGGGGGATGGGATGGCATAACATTCAGAACAGGGTCGATTTTTTAAGGGGAAGAATTGATATCAGTACAGGACCAGGCAAAGGAACTTCGGTATTGGTAGAAATAAACGTTTAGCGCCGCCGCCGGCTTAATTCCTGGATTGCATGCAAATAAAGCTGTTCATAGTTGACGACCATTACATGGTAATTGAAGGTATCCGCTCCCTCTTGCAGCAAGAGCCTTCGATAGCATGGCTCGGGCATGCTACCAATGCGGCCAGCTGCATCAGCTTCCTGCAACACCAGCAGCCAGACGTGATATTGATGGACATCAACCTCCCCGACATGAGCGGCATCGAGCTTTGCAGGCGGGTACATGGTATGTATCCCGGCTGCGGGATCCTCGGGCTCAGCACATTCAATCAGCATTCCGTTATCAGGGATATGATCGATAACGGCGCATCGGGATATCTCCTTAAAAACGCCGGTAAACAGGAACTGATGACGGCCATTCTACTCGCCGCCAAAGGAAAAACCTATATGAGCATCGAAGCCAGCGCCAGTTTGAAAGATTCCGAACATCAAATCCCCATTCTTACCCGAAGGGAAAAAGAGATATTGAAGCTCATCGCCGCCGGCCTCACCAATGCGGCCATCGCGGAAAAATTATTCATCAGTATGCCCACGGTAAATACCCATCGCAGAAGCCTCCTCGAAAAGTTCGATGCAAAGAATACGGCCATATTAATCGGGAAAGCGGCCAAAATGGGATTGATCCATGTGGAATAACGGAATTCGGGCTATGTTAAGATCATGCAAAGGGAAATCGAATTACGGCCACAATCCCGGGAAAACCTGCTTCAGCAAAGCAACCAGCAATAACACCCCGATAATCAGCAGTATCAACCATCCCGTTCTCTTTGTCTTCAACTGAAAGGCAACCAGGAAAGAGAGTACGGCAGCAAAAGCGGACACCATTATCGTCCCCCTTCCACAATAATACACGCGCTCCCCGAAGGTTTCCGCCACCAACGTCGGCATGCGGATGAGCTGGAAAGCCAGTTCCGCCCAAAACGCCATCAATGCTCCCTGTACAGTCAGATACCCGATCCCCCTGTCCGGCGCCGCACGCAGTAACCGCTTCTGGAAAAGGATCAATATCAAGACCAGGTAACCGATCAGAACCACTCCATGGATATTGATGGGCGTGGAAGGGATCCGCTCCGGAATGGCGAACGGGGCGAAGAAAAACAGCCACCATTGCACCAGGAGCCCCGCTAACGTAATAAGGGAATACTTGAGTATAAGTTTATTCATAGGTATAAATGTTCCTAATTTTTCCCGCTCGACGCTCTCCCCACAACCCCCGATCCCACCACCACCTCCATTTCTACCCGCTTCCCCGCCATGAGCTTAATGAGCAACCCCGCCGCCTTCGCCCCCATTTCGAACGCCGGCTGCGTCACCGTCGACAGCGAGGGCTGCAACATCCCCGCGATCTCCAGGTTCGAAAAACAGATCACTTTTACATCCTGCGGAATGCGCAGCGACAATTCATTGCAAGCCTGGTAAACCAGCGGCGCCAGCTTCTCCACCGCCGCCACAATGCCATCCGGCCGGTCTTTCCGGCGCAGGAGCCGCTTGATCGCCAGGAGGTTCCGGCGCGGGTCGGCATCGCAGCAAAGCACGTTCTTCGCCAACGGGCGATGGCCGGCTTCGCGGAGCGCGCTTTCGTAGCCGGAAAGCCGGTCTGCACTGATAGACAATTGCGGCGAAAGCCCCAGGAACGCCACCTGCCGGCAACCGTTCTTCAACAGCAGTTGCGTGGCATTGCCTGCACTCGCGGCATCATCGGTAACCACCTTCGGCGCAGGAACATCCGGCAGCACGCGGTCGAACAACACTACGGGAACGCCCTGGTCCATCAACGCCCGGATGTGCGCACCGTTCTCAGTAGTCCCGGAAACGGACATCAGCACCCCGTCTACCCGCCCGCTTTGAAAATCCTTCAGGATGGCCTGTTCGTCTTTATAATCTTCATGCGTCAGGCAAATGATGGAATGGTACCCTTTTTCCTTCGCCACCGCCGCGATCCCGTTGATCGCCAGCGAAAAAAACTATCCGCCACCTCGGGGATCACGATGCCGATGTTCCGGCTCTTCCGCCCGCGGAGACTGCTCGCATAAGGATTCGGCTTGTAATCGAGCCGCGCGGCCAGCTGCAGCACCCGCCGCTTGGTGGCTTCGCTGATCTCATGACTGTCCCGCAACGCTTTTGAAATCGTCGAAACCGAAAGCTGAAGCTCGCGGGCCAGGGCTTTTATGGTGATCTGCTGCATCTTTCTACGAAACCGGTTTCGTAAATAAAGAAAGTGGAAACGTACCCAACCACTTAAAAATAACCGAAATTATGGATGGATTCCACATCTCTCAAACTACAAAAAATTTTGCCATGGGTAACCAGCAACCGTTCAAACCCTCGGAAATCAATCCCCTGAACAACCTCGATGAATGGGAAGACGCCGTCCTCAACCGGTACCCCGACCCAGACAGCATCGCCAAAGATAAAACGACCGACCAATACCGGAATTACGATACCCCGGAACGGGACACCGTCCGCGAGTTCTACCGGCTCAACCATACTTACCAGACCTACGATTTCGTACAGCAGAAACGCGCCGATTATCTCCGGTTCGACAAGAAGGAAATGCCCGTCTGGAAAGCGTTTGACTTCCTCAACGAATTGGTGGACGACTCCGACCCAGACACGGACCTCGACCAGTTCCAGCACCTCCTGCAGACTTCCGAAGCCATCCGGGCAGACGGCCACCCCGACTGGATGGTGCTCGTAGGCCTCATGCACGACATGGGCAAGGTGCTCTGCCTCTTCGGCGAGCCGCAATGGGCCGTGGTAGGCGATACTTTCCCCGTGGGATGCGCCTATTCCGACAAAATCGTGTACCCGGAATTCTTCAAAAACAACCCAGACTACCGCGACGAACGCTTCCAGTCGCCCACCGGCATTTACGAAAAAGGCTGCGGGCTGCGGAATGTGGACATGTCGTGGGGGCACGACGAATATGTGTACCAGATGATGAAAGACTATCTGCCGGAGCAGGGCCTCTACATGCTGCGGTACCATTCTTTCTACGCCTGGCACCGCGAAGGCGCGTACAGCGATCTGCTGGACGGGCACGACCGCGAAATGCTCCGTTGGGTAAAACTCTTTAATCCATACGATCTTTATTCGAAAAACCCCGTACCGCCGGATTGGAAACAGCTGCGGCCCTATTACGAAGACCTGGTGGCCAAATACCTGCCCGCCAACCTGAAATTCTGATTCCTGCCGCAACCACCAAACCCTTTCCACGCGTATGAATAAACTGCAGTTCGCCGACTATGTAGTTTTCTTTATCTATTTCATTATCGTTGCCGCATACGGATTTTACATCTACCGGAAAAAACGTTCCGCCGCCGCCAGCTCGAAAGATTTCTTCCTCGCGGAAGGATCGCTGACCTGGTGGGCGATCGGGGCATCCCTGATCGCGTCCAACATATCGGCGGAGCATTTCATCGGGATGTCGGGCTCGGGTTTCGCGCTGGGACTGGCCATTTCCACTTATGAATGGATGGCGGCGGCCACGCTGATCATCGTGGCGGTGGTGCTCATCCCCATTTACCTGAAAAACAAGATCTACACTATGCCGCAATTCCTCGCGAAGCGGTATAACGACAAAGTCAGCACCGTAATGGCGGTGTTCTGGCTGCTGGTGTATGTTTTCGTGAACCTCACGTCCATCATCTATCTCGGCGCATTGGCCATCACTTCCATTTCGACGATTACGTTCGGATGGTGCATCGCAGGGCTGAGCGTTTTTGCGATCATCGTGACGCTGGGCGGGATGAAAGTGATCGGTTATACGGATGTGATACAGGTGCTGGTATTGATTGTCGGTGGATTGGTGACTACTTATCTGGCGCTGTCGTTATTGTCGGAAAAGTTCGGTTATGACGGGAATATTCTCCAGGGATTGGGCGTGTTGCGGCGGGAAGCGCCTACGCATTTCCACATGATCTTCGACGAAAGCAACCCCTATTACAAGGAGCTTCCCGGCCTGTCTGTACTGATCGGCGGCATGTGGATCAACAACCTGGCCTATTGGGGATGCAATCAATACATCACGCAACGGGCGCTGGGGGCCGACCTGAAAACCGCCCGCAACGGCATTCTCTTCGCCGCTTTCCTGAAACTCCTCGTGCCCGTGATCGCCGTGCTGCCCGGCATCGTGATGTTCGTGCTGCATAAAAACGGCATGTTCCAGCAGGAAATGACCGATGCCGCCGGGCACGTGAAGCCCGACCACGCCTATCCCACGCTCATGAACCTCCTGCCGCCGGGCCTCAAAGGCGTAGCGTTCGCTGCGCTGACGGCCGCCATCGTGGCTTCCCTCGCCGGAAAGGCCAACAGTATTTCCACTATCTTCTCCCTGGACATTTATCAGAAATTCTTCCATAAAAACGCGACCGAAAGGCAACTGGTGCGCGCCGGCAAATGGGCGGTGATCGTTTCCATGGGCATCGCCGCGCTGGTGACCCCGGCCCTGCGCTCCCTCGACCAGGCGTACCAGTTCATCCAGGAATACGTCGGGTTTATTTCGCCGGGCGTACTGGCTATTTTCCTCCTCGGGTTCTTCTGGAAACGCACCACCGCTTCCGCGGCGCTCGCCGGCGCGTTGCTCACCATTCCCATTTCCACCGTCCTGAAATTCCTCCCGAAATGGACGGGCGGGGCGTTCCCGGATTTCCCGTTCCTCGACCGGATGTCTATCACGTTCGGCCTGCTCATCGCTGTGATGGTCGTTATCAGCCTGGCGAAACCCCGGCAGGAAACGGAAACGCCTATCGAGATCGACCGCTCCATGTTCCGCACCACCACCGGCTTCAAAGTGGGCGCGGTCATTATCATCGGAATTCTGGCGGCGCTGTACACGGTGTTTTGGTAACAATTATCATTATTTGAATGCCGTATCCGGCCGATTTTCACCGGATATGATGCCTGCATCCACAAACCGGTCAAAATCCGTCAACTTCATGTTAAATCCCGTAACATCCGCGCCCACGGCCTCCCCTACCTTTGGACCAAACAAAGGTCTATGCGCAAGTTTAACTGGAACGGCGTTTTCCCCGCCCTTCTGACTCCCTTCACTCCGTCCGACGAACTGGACATCGACATGTGGAAAATCAATCTCGCCGCGCAGCTCGATGCGGGTGTAGATGGCATCATCATCGGCGGTTCCCTCGGCGAAGCCAGCACGCTCACCAACGAAGAGAAAAAGCAGCTGTATCAGGCCGCGCGGGATTTTCTGCCGAAGGGTTTCCCCATCCTCGTCAACATCGCCGAACAAACCACCAGCGCCGCCACCGCACTGGCAGCCGACGCCGAGTCCTGGGGCGCAGACGGACTGATGCTCCTGCCGCCCATGCGGTATTACGCAGACAATGCAGAAACGCTCGCTTTCTTTAAAGCCGTTGCATCCGCCACCAGACTGCCGATCATGCTGTACAACAACCCGGTGGACTATAAAATTTTCATCACGCTCGAGATGTTCGAGGAACTGTTGCCTTATCAAAACATCCAGGCGGTGAAAGAATCTTCGCGCGATGTCATCAACATTACCCGTATGATCAACCGCTTCGGCGACCGGTATAAAATCCTCACCGGCGTAGACCCCCTCGCCCTCGAAAGTCTCGTGCTCGGCGCAGACGGTTGGGTGGCAGGACTGGTAGACGCTTTCCCCCGCGAAACCGTGGCCATATTCAGGCTCGTCAAATCGGGAGATATCGCCACCGCACTGAAAATCTACCGCTGGTTTATGCCGCTCCTGGAGCTGGACATTCATCCCCGCCTCGTCCAATACATCAAACTGGCCGCTACCAGCACCGGCATCGGCACGGAAAACGTGCGCGCGCCAAGGCTTCAGCTGCAAGGCAAGGAACGCGAAACCGTTCAGCAAGTCATCGATACCGCATTGGCAACACGCCCCATTTTACCTGACTATCTCAACATCCATGCAAACGCCCAATAGCAACGGCCTTCATCCGTTCCAGGCCGTAAACCCAGCCACCGGCGCGCTGCTCGAAGGCACTTGCTTCCGCGCAACTTCCGCGGATGTGGATGCAGCGATGCATGCCGCCGTTACCGCTTTCGAAGCGTACCGCCGCGCCGGGAAAGATGAAAAAGCCCGTTTCCTCCGAACTATCGCCGAAGAGATCGAATCCGGCGGAGATGCAATAACGGAAAGGGCTTCGGCGGAAAGCGGGCTTCCGCTCACGCGCCTGCGCAACGAGCTCGTGCGCACCACTACCCAGCTCCGGCTTTTCGCCGGGCTCGTGGAAGAAGGTTCCTGGGTACAGCCCGTGATCCATACCGGTCCGCCGGATATCCGCAAAATGCTCGTGCCGTTGGGGCCGGTCGTGGTTTTCGGGGCCAGCAACTTTCCCCTGGCGTTCTCCGTGGCCGGCGGCGATACGGCTTCCGCACTGGCGGCCGGCTGCCCCGTGATCGTGAAAGCACATCCCGCGCACCCCGGCACCGGCGTGCTGGTAGCCGCTTCCATCCAATCCGCCATTGAAAAATGCGGCATGCCGGAAGGTGTTTTTTCCATATTGTTTGATGACGGACATGCCGTTGGCGCAGCGTTAGTGAAACATCCGGCTACGAAAGCGGTCGCGTTTACGGGCTCGCTGAAAGGCGGACTGGCATTGCAAAAGCTCGCAGCCGAACGTGCCATTCCCATCCCGGTTTTCGCGGAAATGGGCAGCATCAACCCTGTTTTGCTTTTACCCGCTGCGCTGGAAAAACGCGCGGCGGAAATCGCCACCCAACTCGCCGGATCGATCACGCTGGGCGGCGGGCAATTCTGCACCAAACCCGGGCTCATCCTCGCTTTGCGGTCGCCTTCCCTCCAGACTTTCACCACCGCGCTGGCTGCTGCCATCCGGGAAACCGCATCCGTGCCCATGCTCACCGCGGGCATCCATCAACATTATCATCAACTTTCCACCGCAACGGCCGCAGCAGATGGCGTGACGCTCCTCGCCGAAGGCGCCTCCGCTTCCGGAACGGTCCACTTCCCCACACGCGCGCGGCTCGCGCAGGTCAGCGCCCGGAATTTCCTTTCCAACCCGCATTTGCAGGAAGAAGTATTCGGGCCGTTCGCGATGATCGTGGTGGCGGAGGATTTGCAAGAACTGCGATCCGCCGCAGCGGTGCTCGGCGGGCAACTGACGGTTACCATCATAGCGGAACCGGACGAGCTGCCTGCGCATGAAATCCTCATTCAGCAACTGGCAGACCTGGCCGGGAGGATCGTCTTCAATGGCGTTCCCACCGGCGTGGAAGTTTGCGCTGCCATGCAGCATGGCGGCCCCTTCCCGGCGAGCACAGACAGCCGCTTCACCTCCGTGGGCCAGGGCGCCGTGGCCCGGTTCGTTCGCCCGCAGGCCTGGCAGAACTGGCCAGACGAACTGTTGCCCGATGAACTGAAATCCGCCAATCCGCTCAACATTATTCGTATCACCGACTTAACCTGTGCAAGAAAATGATATCGAAAACATTCTTTTGTGTAGACGCGCATACCTGCGGCAACCCCGTTCGCCTCGTGGCCGGCGGCGGCCCACTGTTGCAGGGGAACAGCATGAGCGAGAAACGCCAGCACTTCCTCCGGGAATTCGACTGGATCAGGACGGGGCTTATGTTTGAGCCCCGTGGCCACGACATGATGTCGGGCAGCATCCTCTACCCGCCGCACGATCCCGCGAACGATGTGGCCGTGCTTTTCATCGAAACGAGCGGCTGCCTCCCCATGTGCGGCCACGGTACCATCGGCACCATCACCATCGCCATCGAGGAAGGGTTGCTGACGCCGAAAATCCCCGGCACCGTGCGCATGGAAGCCCCCGCCGGCCTCATCATCATCGAATATCAGCAGGAAGGCAGGAAAGTGAAATCCGTTAAACTCCGCAACGTTCCCTCCTACCTCGCCGCCGAAAATCTGCAGATGGAATGCCCGGACCTGGGCATGCTCCGCTTCGATGTGGCCTATGGCGGCAACTTCTACGCCATCATTGACCCCCAGGAAAATTTCCGCGGGCTGGAACATCACACCGCCGCACAACTCGTGGCGTGGAGCCAGGTGATCCGCAAGCGGATCAACGATGCGCACACCTTCGTACACCCGCAAGACGCTACCATCAACGGTTGCAGCCATATCCAGTGGACCGGCGCGCCTATCGACCCCGCATCTTCCGGCCGCAACGCCGTTTTCTACGGAGACAAAGCGATCGACCGGTCGCCCTGCGGCACCGGCACATCCGCCAGGATGGCGCAATGGTTTGCGAAAGGGAAACTCCGGCAGGGTGAGCCCTTCATCCACGAAAGTTTCATCGGCAGCAAATTTACCGGTCGCGTGGAAGCCGTCACCGAGCTCGCCGGCAAGCCCGCCATCGTCCCCTCCATCGAAGGCTGGGCGCGGGTTTACGGGTACAACAACATCCGCATCGACGAGGCAGACGACCCTTACGCATTCGGTTTTCAGGTTATTTAAGTCAATTCCATGGCAGATATCGTTATCATCGGCGGAGGCATCGTTGGGCTGTGCTCGGCGTATTATCTCAACAAAGACGGCCACCGCGTTACCGTGCTCGACAAGGGCGACATTACCGGCAACTGCTCCTACGGCAATGCCGGCATGATCGTGCCCAGCCACTTCGTGCCCATGGCTTCGCCAGGCATGATCAACCGCGGCATCCGCTGGATGTTCGATAGCAAAAGTCCTTTTTACGTGAGACCGTCGTTCAGCCGGGAGCTGATCGGCTGGGGGTTACAATTTATGAGACATGCGAATGCGAAGCATGTGAAACGTTCCGCCGCGCCCCTTCGCGACCTGTCGCTGCTGAGCCATCGGTTGTATACCGAGCTCGCGGCGCAACCCGGTTTCGACGTGGGGCTGCGGCACCGGGGCATTCTCGCTTTCTTCAAAACGGAAAAAACCGGCGAAGAAGAATCGCACCTCGTGGAAGACGCCAGGGCATTGGGTTTGGACATGGCCGTACTGAACCCCGCGGAATGCAAAGCCCTCCAGCCCAGGCTCGAACTGGACGTGCTGGGCGCCGTTCATTACCGCTGCGACAGCCACCTCACACCCATGACGCTCATGGATGCGCTGCAAAAACACCTCGCGGAAAACGGCGTTACCGTCCTGAAGCACCACGAAGTCGACGGTGTGGAAATTGAGAAGGGCGTATTGAAATCGGTACTGGCCGGTGGAAGGAAGTTTACCGCCGACCGGTTCGTGCTGGCGGCGGGGTCGTGGTCGCCGGAGGTGGCGAAAACAATGGGCATCGGCGTTTCGCTCATGCCGGGAAAAGGCTACTCTTTTTTACAGCATAACCCGAACGGGATCGTGGAAGTGCCCGCGCTGCTTTGCGAAGCGCGGGTGGCCGTTACCCCGATGGACGGCCGTATCCGCTTCGGCGGAACGATGGAGCTCGGGCGGATGAACGACAAAATAAACATGAACCGTGTGGAAGGCATCGTGTCTTCCATCCCCGCATATTTCCCCAACCTGAACGTGAAAATGCCCGCTGCCGCGGAAGTCTGGCATGGATTCAGGCCTTCTTCGCCTGACGGGCTGCCTTACATCGGGTTGAGCAAAAAACTGAAAAACCTCGTGCTGGCAACGGGCCACGGTATGATGGGGCTGAGCCTCGGCCCGGCTACTGGATTGGTTGTCAGTCAGTTGGTTACGGAAAAACCCGCTGCTATTTCCCTTTCCGCTTTCTCACCGGACCGATTTTGACCATAACTTACCGGATTTTAACCTGATTTTGGTTTACAAATCCAGGGATGGGGTAAAAAGCGTAAATTAAGAGACGCATTCCGGTTATGAAAGTATTACCATTCACCATACTCTATCCAGATAACAAAAGCGTGATCGCAGAGCGGATCGAGCAGCCGCATTTTTATCCGCATCTCCACCGGCACGACGAGTACCAGCTCACGCTTGTGGAACGTGGCGAAGGCATGCTGCTGGCCGGGAACAATATGCATGCCTTCAAAGCCGGCGACGTTTTCCTTATCGGCAGCAACCTGCCGCACCTGTTCAAAAGCAATCCTGAATTTTTTGCGGCAGACAGTGGAAAATCCATCAAGGCATCGTCATTGTACTTTAACATCAAAGGCACGATTGGCGGGCTTTTCAACCTGCCGGAAATGAAAGTGCTGAAAACATGGCTTCAGGCGAACCAGCATGGTTTTAAAACCGACATTGCGCAGTGCCCGGAATTGCCGAAGCTGATAAAATCGGTGCACGATGCCGTTGGGCTCGATGCGTTGCACCGCTTTCTCGATGTTTTCACTTCGCTGCAAAACCTGCGGCACACCGAGCGGCTGTGCCCTGCGGATTATTCTGCGGACCTGTCTGAAAGCGAGGGCATGCGGCTGGGGAGGATCCTCCATTTCGTCATGCAGCGGTATCATACCCACGTTACGCTCGACGAAGTAGCGGCCGTTGCCTACATGACGCCGCAGGCGTTCTGCAGATATTTCAAAAGACATACGGGCCGCAGTTTCGTGACTTTTCTCAACGAAGTGCGCATCAACGAAGCCTGCAAAAGCCTCACCCAGACCGTGAACCCCGACGGCATTTCCGAAGCGGCTTACAAGGCGGGCTTCAACAGCATCACCAATTTCAACCGGGTGTTCAAAAGCGTGAAAGGCCGTTCACCGCGTGCGTACCTCGCCGAATTCCAATCCGTCAATACTTACCAGGGGCTATAAAAAATCTGACGAAAACGCCGTTCCGGCTGACGAAGCGCACTCATCCCCGCGCCTGACCATCGAAATACGCCCTATCTTTGCCGCGATATAATTATGATTAACCCTACACCTGCAAACCAACGCAACATGAACACGAACATCTACCCAACCATTCCATCCAAACAAATCCGCGCCCGGTTCGACGAATCTACCATCACCGTTTACCAGGCTTACAACCCGGCCATCGCGCAGGCTGCCGTACGCCACCAGACCTTCGTTTCCCCGTTCAAAGCGGAGCGCATGACGTGGATCAAACCATCTTTCCTGTGGATGATGTACCGCTCCGGATGGGCCACCAAAGAAAACCAGGAGCGCATCCTCGCCATCCGGCTCAAAAGAAGCGGCTTCGAGCGCGCACTGGAAAACGCCTGTCTGTCGCACTTCGACGCCAATGTTCACCGCGACCATGAGCAATGGCAAACGCTGGTGAAGAATACGGAAGTCCGCGTGCAGTGGGACCCCGAGAAAAACATCCACCTCGAAGAACTTTCGTACCGCTCCATCCAGATCGGGCTTTCCGGCTCGTCCGTCCGTTCGTATGTAAATGAATGGATCGTGGAAGTGGAAGATATTACGGCGTATTGCCAGACTATCCGGGAGACGCTGACGGCCGGACAAGCGGAGGCCGCTGCGGCCATGCTTCCCGCGGAAATGCCGTATGAATTGCCGCCGGCCACGAAATCCATTATCGGTGCGTTCTGAAAATGAAGAAGCCCGTGCGGCGGCACAGGCTTCAAGGATTATTGCTGGTAATTTATTTTCTTTCTCCGATCGACGTACGCAATTGCTCCGCTAGTTTCAATGTGAGGCAGCGCATACTTTTCTTCATACATCGCCCTCCATCGCTACCATCGCCTTTTCAAGCTTATCAACGTCTACCGTAAAATCGGCCGTGTGCGTTTCCGCGCTGGTGGCCTGGCTTAGCATGTAGTAATATTCGATATCCAATGCAGAGGCCTGGTTGAAGAAGCAGTTGAGGTGCGATTCGCCTTCGTTGCGGATTTCCAGGAGTTGGGTTCCGGGCTGCATGAACAGCATATTGGTGAGCCCTGCGCCGTGGAGGCCCATCAGTATTTTCGTTTCCGACATCAAACGGATTTGTGTGGCGAAATCGTAATCTTCGAAATAATGCACTTCATACCCGTGTTTGGCCATGAGGGCGGTTACTTCGGCTTCGTTGAGGATCCTGCGGCGGATGGCTTTTTTCCGGCTGATGAAAATTTTCCGGAACGGTGTTGCTCCCGGATGCACAAACCGATTGCGCAAACCGTTGATGGCCGATTCGCTGAAATGGCCCGTGGGAGCGGTGTGCGCAGGCAGTACCATTTCCGTTGTACGAACGATGCGGCGGATGCTGTAGTACTCCCACCGGAAACCGAGCATGCGCAGCGATGCTTCCACGTATGGCTTCTCGCGGTAACGCTCCGGCAGCAACACCACGTGCGAACTTTTCAAGCCTTCTACCGCCAGCAGCCGCGTGAGGGCGTCAGACAGCCAATGGTAATATTCCGCGCTCCATTCGTCGGTGATCCAGATGGCTTTTTCCACACGTTTTCCGGGCAGGGCGTACAAATACAGTTTCTTGAACTGCGAAAACCTGGAAAACGGGCGGATGTGGGTGTAATCGTTGGCAAAACGGAATTCAGACGGATTAAAAACCGCGTGTTTGATGACGGCGGCGTGGTGGAGCAGGAGGGTTTTCCGCTGGGGGATTTCCAGGGTAAACGCGCCTTCGAACAACGCTCGGTCTTTTTCATCGTAGTTGCGGGGGATTTTCCGGGTAACAGTAATGGTCCCGGCAGGGCGGGATTGTTTCAGCATGCTGATGGTTTCCATACCGTAAAAATACGATTGCCGGTTGGTACGGCAAAAGAATCATATCATGATAAGTTATGATTTGAGGAACCAGATGCGTGTTACCATGTTCAGCAGCAACACTACGATCAGCAACAGCATCCACCACGCTCTTTTCCGCGTCTTTTCAGGGATGTTTTTATTATTCCTTATCCAATTGATCCCCCAGATGCCCACGGCAACGAAAACAATGGCGCTGGGCACCGCCAGCCAGGGATCGGACAGTACAACCGTGCCCATCATCGACACGAAAAGCAGCGCCGCGATTCCCAGCGCGCCAGCCTGCATCGTCTTCACCGCTGCGCCGGCATCGATGGGATGCAATGCCTGGAGCGCCGCTTCCAGCTCAGGGAGCCGCTCGAGGTAATTAGGTATGTACAGCACCTCGGTGGCAGATTTACCACGGACCACGAAATGCCCCTGTTTAATTTTGCTGATCGACCGGATATCGCGGTGATAAATCCCCTGCATCTCCATCCCGTCCATCTCGCGGATGATCATCGTGTCGGTGATGACGATCGTGAGCGACGCCATGGGCGCCAGTGCTTTTTTCAGCCGCATCCGGTGCCAGATAACCATGGCCACCGCCACAACGGGGAATATGACCAGCTCTATCCGGAATACTTCGGGATCGACGGCATGGTCCATGAAATACATCATACAGAAGGCAAACAATAACGCTACCGACAGGATGCCGATAAACCGGAGAGACATTTTTCGGGCCATGGCTTGCATGGCGGGAGGATTTACTTTGAATTCAGGCACAGGGAGATCGAATTTCCGGCAAGATAATCATTAGCCGTCAATTCGTTCCCGACGGCGCCGGTACCGACATCCATCATGCACTATTTTCGATTGATTTTCAACACGATACAAGTATTTCCATTTCCTTCCCGCCCGGCTTACCTTTGTACCTTATGGGTAGCAATACCTATAGCCCCTGTACACACCAATCGTAATTTTGCTTCAACATGTTGCGCAGCTTATTTTTCCTCCTGCCGGGATTGCTTTTTTCCACCCCGTTTTTTCGGACGCCCCGCGCCCGGGAATCCCGCCGCAAAAGATCGCGTATCCTTTGCTGCTGGAAGATCCGGGGAAGCAGCTTACGATCGCCGACGTAGCCGCGCGCAGCGGGGATTTCAAGCGGTCTGCGGATGCGGTAGCCGTTCCCGGCGCCACTTCCTCGGCATGGTGGGTGAAGTTCGATGTCGAGAATCCGGTGGATGAAACGCTGTATCTCTCCATCGCTTCGGCAGGACTGCAGGAGATCGATCTCTACCATGAAACCATTCCCGGGCAATTCAGTAACGTCCGCTACCGTTCGGGCGCTGCGGGCGACGGGCGCATCATCCAGTCCAACATGCCCCTTTTACCCATGCACGCGCCACCGGCAAAACGCACCACCTATTATCTCCGGGTCACCGGCAACGCCGTGATGCGCCTGCGCATGGAAGTTGCGGCCATAGAATATCACCTCGAAACACAGCACGAAGATGATTTCATCCACGGTATTTTTTACGGCATCCTGTTGGCGCTGATGATCTACAACCTCTTCGCGTTCATCACCCTCCGCGACGTTTCCTACCTGCTATACGTGTTGTACATCCTCTTTTCCGGCCTGTCCACGCTCGTCCTCAATAATTACATCGCCGTCTTTTTCCCCAGCGCACGCTGGCTCAACGAAATGACGACCGTGCTGCCCGGCGGGATGCTGTTCGGCGTGCTGTTTACCAATACTTTTTTACGGGTGAAGGAACATGCGCCGCTGGTGTACAAACTGCGTGTTCCGCTGATGGTGTTCCTCATCGCCATCCCGTTAATGGCCCTGTTCGTATCCTGGCCGGTGATGTACATCGTATTGGAAGCCGCGATCTATATCACCTTCGCATATTGGCTGGCGGCGGGCATTTCGGTGTATGTGAAAGGGTTCAGGCCGGCCGTTTATTTCCTGGCGGGATTCGGATTGCTCATCGCGTTCGGTGTGGTGTATAACCTGCGGGACAACGGATTGCTGCCCGACAACGCATTCACGCGGCATTCGGCACAATTCGGCACGGCGCTGGAAGCGATCATCCTTTCCTGGGCGCTGACCAGCAAGCTGAATTTTTACAAACGCGCGAAAGAAACCCTCCAGCTCCAGGCGATGGAACAAAGCAGCGCGTTCTCCAAAGAAATGATCCGCATGCAGGAACACGAGCGCAAGCGCATCGCGTCGGAGCTGCACGACAGTGTGGGCCAGCAGCTCATCCTCATCAAAAACCGGCTGCTCCTCCTGCGCAACAAAACCGAAAACGATGCGCAGTCCATTTCCGGGGACATCGCCGGGAACGTGGCGGATACCATCCAGGAAATCCGGAATATTTCCTACTCCCTGCGGCCTTACCAGATGGATATGATGGGCCTTACCCAAAGCATCCAGAGCCTGGCAGAAGAAACCGGCGACGGCGCCAACGTTTTGATGGACGCGGGGATCGACAATATCGACCATCTTTTTTCCCCCGAAAACGAAATCAATATCTACCGCATCGTGCAGGAATTGCTGAACAACATGGTGAAGCATTCCGGCGCTACGCGGTGTACCCTGCGCGTGCACCGGGCCGTTTGGCTGATAAAAATCGTGGTGACGGACGATGGGGTCGGTTTCGGGAACGCGAACGAAAACGGCTTCGGCCTGCTGAGCATCCGTGAGCGCGTGCAGATCATGGGCGGCCAGTTCATCATTCATCCCGGCGAGGGCAAGGGCGCGGCGCTCTCCGTCAACATTCCTATTTCGTATCATGAAAACACTTGATATCCTCATTGCCGACGACCATCCGATTTTCCTCAAGGGCCTTCGGGAGGTGATCGAATCCGGCGGCGATTTCCGCGTCATCTACCAGGCCGCCAACGGCCGCGATGCGATAGAAGGCATCCGGTCCAAACGCCCGGACGTTGCCATTCTCGACATCGACATGCCCGAGCTGAACGGGCTCCAGGTGGCGGAGGAAGCTTTGCTCCACCAACCGGAGCTGCCCATCGTGCTGCTGACCATGCACAAGGTGAAAGACGCTTTCATGAAAGCCCTGGAGATCGGCATCATGGGGTATGTGCTGAAAGAAAACGCGGTGGTGGACGTGATCCACGCCATTCATTCAGTAACGGCTGGGAACGCGTATATCAGTCCGGAGATGTCTACTTTCCTGCTTCGGCAAAAGCACAAATCACCGACCGGCGCGGTGGAGATGATGGCCATGCTCACGCCATCGGAATTCCGGATCATCCACCTGGTGGCGGCTTACAAGTCGAGCCGGGAGATCGCCGAGGAGCTGGGCATCAGCGAAAAAACGGTGAGCAACCACCGGATGAACATTACGCGGAAGTTATCGCTTTCCGGGAAAAACAGCCTGTTGCGGTTCGCCATCGAGGCTACGGGCGGGAGCAAGCCGGTGTTTTAGGGGCAGAACAATCTCGGGGGTTGGTTTGTATTAATGGTAACCAAAATTCAAACCCACATGGAAATCAAGTCTTCCACCAAGTACTTTGCGGAAATGATCGGCACGTTCGCCCTGGTATTTTTTGGGTGCGGCGCGGCCGTGGTATCGGGGGTGAGTGCCTCCGG
The DNA here is from genome assembly GCF_038396765.1 of Chitinophaga caseinilytica. NCBI lineage: Bacteria > Pseudomonadati > Bacteroidota > Chitinophagia > Chitinophagales > Chitinophagaceae > Chitinophaga > Chitinophaga caseinilytica. The sequence continues at coordinate 661,231 of NZ_CP150096.1, forward strand.
GCCTGCGGGCATCGGGCTGCTGGGGATCGCTTTTGCTTTCGGGCTGGCGGTGCTGGTGATGTGTTACGCGATCGGCGGCATCTCGGGCTGCCACATCAATCCCGCCATTACCATCGCCATGCTGACCGCCGGCAAGATCAAGGCGGCCGACGCGCTGGGGTACATCATCGCCCAATGCATCGGCGCAGTGATCGCCGCATGGGTGTTGTGGACCATCCAGAAAGGGCTTCCCGGCTGGCAACTCGGCGAATGGGCCCTGGGCTCCAACGGCTGGGGAGAAGGGTACGGCGCGGGATATAACACCGCTTCGGCGTTCGTGGCGGAAGCAGTGCTCACCTTCCTCTTCCTTTTCGTGATCTTCGGCGCTACCGGCAAATGGGGCAACGGCACCACCGCCGGCGTAGCCATCGGTCTTACCCTCACCTGCATCCACCTTTTCTGCATTCCCATCACTGGCACTTCCGTTAACCCCGCCCGCAGCCTCGGCCCCGCCATCTTCGCCGGCGGCAACGCTTTATCGCAGCTCTGGCTATTCATCGTAGCCCCCATCGTTGGCGGCATCGCAGCGGCACTCGTTTGGCGCGCGATGGACAAATCCTAAGCATCATTACCCATATAATTAAGTATTACTACCGGTGCGGCAAGGTTCTTGCCGCACTTATTTTTGCTGCCGTACAAAGACCTCAAAACCGCGCGATCATGGTACGGCAGGGATCCGTTATTTACAACCCTTACAACCAGGAGCAGTTCACTTTTCTCCAAACGCACGCCAGCACCGGTGGCGCTTACCTCCAGATCGCCGCAGTGGTAGGCCCTGGCGGCGAAACGGCCTGCGGCGCCCATCGCCACCGCCACCCGCTGCAGGAAGAAAAGTTCATCGTTCATTCCGGCAGCCTGTGGATGCAATCCGGCAACACGGCGCGGTTGTACCACGCGGGCGACCAGGTAGTGATACCGCCCGGCACCGCGCATGCATGGCGCAACGGCAGTCATACGGAACCGCTGCATTTCACGTACGAGATCGCACCGGCCATGCAGTGGGAAAGTATCCTCGAAACATTATGGTCGCTGTCGCAGAAAGGCGCGTTCAACCGCAGGGGCATCCCCTGCTTCCTGCAGCTGGCGGCCACTTTGCACCGCTATCCGGACCATTGCTACATGGCCGGCGTACCGGTCACATTGCAGAAATGGGCGTTCCGGATGTTGGCCTTATTGGCGAAATGGCTGGGGTACCGGCCATTCCACAAGTATCGCGGGGTGGGGGGATTATGATGCAACATGTTTTCCGTCGCACGATAAGTTATTAAAGACGCTTCTATGAAGAGATGGTATGGCTGGAACGTGATCCGGTCTTATCAATGAAGCCGAAACAAGGCCGCGCTGTTTCCAGCGCGGCTCTTTTTTATCATCGTCAAATCGTTTCCTTCACACCGGCCCTTACCGCTTTCGCAGCTTCGACCATATTGCGGAGCGCAGCTTCCGTTTCGGGCCACTTCCGTGTTTTCAGCCCGCAGTCCGGGTTCACCCAGATGTTGCGCGCCGGCAAGTATTCGGCGGCTTTGCGCAGGAGGAATTCCATTTCGGCTATAGACGGCACCCGCGGCGAATGGATGTCGTACACCCCGGGCCCGATCTCGTTCGGGTATTTGAAATCCGCGAAAGCCTCCAGCAATTCCATTTGCGACCGCGACGTTTCGATCGTGATCACGTCTGCGTCCATTTCCGCGATATGGCGGATGATGTCGTTGAAATCGCTGTAGCACATGTGCGTGTGGATCTGTGTTCCGTCCTGCACGCCCGACGCGGAAACCCGGAAGGCGCGCACGGCCCAGTCGAGATACTGTTCCCGGTCGGCCTTACGGATGGGCAAACCTTCCCGGATGGCGGGCTCGTCGATCTGGATGATGCCGATCCCCGCCTGCTCCAGCGCCACCACTTCATCACGGATCGCCAGGGCGATTTGTGCCGTGGTTTCGGAACGGGGCTGATCGTCGCGGACGAAAGACCATTGCAAAATGGTGACCGGCCCGGTCAGCATACCTTTCATCGGCCGCGCGGTGCACGATTGCGCGAACACCGACCAGCGAACGGTCATATCCTGTTCGCGGCTCACGTCACCGAAAATAACCGGTGGCTTTACGCAACGGCTGCCGTAGCTCTGAACCCAGCCATGTTGCGTGAACGCGAACCCTTCGAGTTTTTCCCCGAAGTATTCCACCATGTCGTTCCGCTCGAATTCGCCATGCACCAGCACATCCAGCCCGATATCTTCCTGCAGTCGCACCGTTTCCCGGGTAGCGGATTCCAGCGATCCGTCGTATTGCGCTTGCGTAAGATCGCCTTTTTTGAATGCGGCCCTCAGCGCGCGGATATCCGCCGTTTGCGGGAAAGAACCGATCGTGGTGGTGGGGTACATCGGCAGCCCGAACCTTTGCTGCTGCAATGTTTGCCGATACACGAAGCCGGAAGCCCTCTGCGCATCGCGCTCCGAAATGGCGGCCACGCGCGCTTTCACGGCGGGTTTGTGGATGCGTGTGGATGCGCCCCTCGCGGCGATGGCCGCTTCGTTGGCCGCCAGCAAGGCCGCCTCGCCATGGAATATCCTGTCCAGTTCCGCCACTTCCTGCAGCTTCTGTTTGGCGAACGCCATCCAGGATTTCAGTTCTTCATCGAGCTGCGTTTCCAGCGCCAGGTCGGCCGGCGTGTGCAACAGGGAGCACGACGGAGCAATCATCACCCGGTCTTCCCCTAACTGGCCGACCGCTTTTTGAATGAATGGCAACGAGCGGCGGTAATCGTTTTTCCAGATATTCCTTCCATCGATCACGCCCAGCGACAGCGACATTTTCGGCGGCAGCAGCGGCAGGAGCTGTTCCAGCTGCGCGGGGTCGCGCACCAGGTCGATGTGCAGGCAGCACACGGGCAGCGAGGCGGCCAGTTCCGCATTGTCGCGGAGCCCTTCGAAATAGGTCGTCACCATGGTGCGGAGGCCTTTGCAATGTTTCGCAATCTCCGTGTAGGCGTAATGGTAAGCATCCGCCGCGCCTTCGGGGAGATCGGTGGCGAGGAAGGGCTCGTCCAGCTGCACCCAGGCGGCACCGCGGTCGCGCAGGCGTTGCAGGGCTTCGATATAAACGGGGAGCAGCCGGGGCAGCAGGCTGAGGCGGTGGAACCCGGGTTCTTTTTCCTTGCCGAGCAGCAGGTAAGAAACGGGGCCGATCAGCACGGGTTTCGGTGTGGCGGCGAGCTGGTGCTTCGCTGCGTCGAAGGCGTTGAACACTTTGTTGGAGAAGAGGCGGAAAGACTGGTCTTTCCGGAATTCCGGCACGATGTAATGATAGTTCGTGTCGAACCACTTGGTCATTTCCATGGCGGTGAGATCGAGGCCATGTTCCTGGCATCCGCGTGCCATGGCGAATGCGAGATCGGTTTCGGTGTTCTGCGGCACGTCTGTGACCACGGGCGCGTACCGGTCGGGGATGGCGCCGACGAGCAGCGACATGTCGAGCACATGATCATAGTAACTGAAATCGTTGCAGGGGATGAGGTCCATCCCTGCGGCTTGTTGCAGCCGCCATTGTTCTTCCTGGAGGCGTTGAGCGGCGACGGTCAGTTCCTGGCGGCCGATGCGGCCTTGCCAGTACGCTTCGCAAGCTTTTTTGAGCTGGCGTTGGGCTCCCATGCGCGGGTAGCCGAGGGTGTGTTTCAGCATAGCAAAAACGTTTTTAAGACATTAATGTGGATTAATGCTCCTTACGGTTTTCGTACGCTTTCAGGAAATGTGAGTAGGCATGGAACGGCGGGGCATATGTTGCCCATGACGGTCCCGACCATTGCTTCAAATCGCGAAAGCAAGATCTTTCATAGCGGGCAAGTATCCTGGCTTGTAACATTACCGCCGTTCTTCTCATCCTGTTCAGGTCAGGACAATGAACGCCTTGGGCGGTAACTCTGGCAGTTACTTACAGTTGCGCGACAGCCCGTGATTTGCACACGGTTCCTTTTTAAATCCGGCTTTCGCCGGCTACCACGCTATGGAAAATATGAATTGGGTAAAGAACTCGGGACCAAAGATAGGAATGTCCGCATTCAAAACCTATCAAGCGGGCTTGTTAATGCGCATTAACCAATAAAAACTTTGGCACAGTATGTGCAAATATGGGTCTGACCGGCTTATACCTAGTAGATTGAATATTACCGGAAAGCCATATAAAAGATTCAGACGTATACCTGTATACTCGCCTCTATTTTTATTGAAACTTCCACTTTAGCAGCATGTACCAAACGTACCGTATTATTTGCGGCAGGCTTTCGTATGCCTGCGCTGCAGTGGGTAACAGCGACTCGTATATGAAAAGGATATTGGTAATTGAAGACGATTTGTTAATGATCCATGTAGTAGAGCTGATCATTAAGAAGGAAGGACACCATGCAGATCTGGCATACAACGGAAAAGAAGCGGCTATGTTATTGGGCTCGTATGATTACGACCTGGTGATCGCCGATCTGAAGCTGCCTTTCCCCCATTTAGATGAACTTTCAGCGCAATTGCGCGCCCAGCGCGGGCGGCGTAGTTTGCCTGTTATCATGATACTGCCCGCCTATTTCGTTATGGACAGTATTTCTTCCTGGTTCGGCATGGAAGCGGAAGAAATCATTATAAGGCCTTTCAGTCCACTCGAGTTGACCACAAAAATCCAGGCGCTGTTGAACTGACGCGCCTCTTCTTTCTTTCCTCACCCGGCCCTCCGGTCACGGCTCCCCCAGCAAGTGACCGGCGCCGGTCAGGAAATCCCCACTCCATCTTCATACACCCATTCATTTGTATCATCCACCCCGTACCAACCGGCATCAGGTATTTATACCCGGAAAGGCGGATATTTGCCCCATGGATATTTTTACCATTTCGGTGGACGAGCGCCGCTTCGAAGTGAAGCCTTTCGTGAAAGGCTACGGCATGGCGTTTCATGTGGATACGGGCGACGGGCTGGTGATCTTCGAGCTGGACGAGGAAGACAGCCTCCGCGCCATCTCCCAGGGCCCTACTCCGCCAGATTCCGCGCTGGTAGGCCGCATCGCCGATGCGATCGTGGCGCACTTCGGATGATTTGCCAATATTTTTAGCTACATTTGCTAATGAACTTAGCATTATGATCGCCCTGGTTGACTGCAATAATTTTTACGTAAGCTGCGAAAGGCTCTTCCACCCCGCCGTCCTTCACCGGCCCGTGGTGGTGCTCAGCAATAACGACGGCTGCGTGATCTCCCGTTCCGAAGAAGCCAAAGCCCTCGGCATCCGCATGGGCGCGCCGGCCTTCTTCATGGAAGAAATGCTGGAGCGGCACCAGGTCGCGGTCTTCTCCTCGAATTACACCTTGTACGGCAGCCTGTCGCAGCGCGTGATGCAGGTACTCGCCGGCTTCGTGCCGGAAATGGAGGTCTACAGTATCGACGAAGCCTTCCTCGATGTCGCGGGCCATGCTTCCCCCGCTACACTGGCGGCGGCCATCCGCGCGGGCGTGCTGCACAACGTCGGGATACCCGTTTCCGTTGGCGTGGCGCCCACCAAAACCCTCGCCAAGATGGCCAACCGCGCCGTCAAAAAATCCAAACTGCCCGAAGGCTTCCTCGTCCTCGACTCGCCCGAAAAAACCACGGCCGTCCTCGCCGCCACGCAAGTGGAAGACATCTGGGGCATCGGTGCGCAATACGCCGCCATGCTCCACCAGAAAGGGTTCCACACGGCGCTCGACCTATCCCGCGTGCCCGATGATTTTGCACGGCGGGAACTGACCGTTCAGGGCCTGCGTCTGGTGCATGAGTTGCGCGGCATTCCGAGCATCGGGATGGAAGAATCGGCGCCGGCGAAAAAAGCGGTGTGCGTGGCGCGCTCGTTCGGGCAGTTGCTCACCGAAAAGGACGATATCCGCGAAGCCCTCGCCAATTACGCCGCCGTGGCCGCGCAGAAGCTGCGGGCACAGGGCTCGCGGGCCAGCATCATCCAGGTGTTCGTACAAACGAATAATTTCCGCGGGCAGGACGCGCAATATCACCGCTCCGTGAACCTCCGGCTGCCCGTACCCGCCAGCAGCACGCGGGAGCTCATCCGCCAGGCGCTCCTGGCGCTCGACCGCATCTTCAAGCCGGGGTATAATTACAAGAAAACCGGTATTGTAGCGATGGACCTGGTGCCGGATTCGCAGGTGCAGGAAAACCTCTTCGAATCTACCGATCACGAAAAGGAACGCAAGCTCATGCAGGCGCTCGACGGCATCACGCGGCACTTTGCCGGCAAACCCGTGCTGCGCTTCGCGGTGCAGGGCGGCAACAAGAAATGGGCGCTACGGCAGGAGCGGCTTTCGCCATGCTACACCACGCGCCTGGAGGAAATCATCAAAGCGAAAGCGGAATGAATGACGACATACTTAACAGATACGCCCAATGATGAAAGCAATGACCCAACATAGCGCTACCTGATGCACAACCCGCTCGCCATATTACGGCCCGCGGTGCTGGAAGGGCTCCTGGCAGCGGGGCACCGCTGGTTCGTTAGGCAGCAATACCCCCGCGGCATGCACCCTTCGCTGAAGGCAGCGTTCCTCATTTCGGCGTACCGGAATATCGGGGAAGCACGGGCGCACCTGGAAGCCATCGCCGCCGATCCGCAGCGGCGCGTGTATGACGGGAACGACGCGGCCGACCGCGAACGCCTCTTCACCGCCGCCGCACAACCCGACGGATACGCCATCTACGTGAGCCTGCTCGCCAAACGTAAATGGAGCCCCGATCCCGCAACGGGAGCGGCTATCAAACAGTACGTCCGCGCACATACCAACTGGAAGCCCGACCGGAAGGAAGACCTCCACGTGTCGCTATTCATCCAGTTTGGCGAACTTTTCCTTAATTTGAAAACGAAACAGGAAGAAATCAAAATACCCTTTTCCGACATCGAAAAAACCTGATCCCATGTGTTACGACCTTTCCTTCTCCGCCAGCATCGCCTCCGTGTTCGACTATCTGCCCGAGCTCAAAGACATGGGGCAGCTGGACCTTCACTTCGAGCCCACTTTCCACAAAGTGGCGCAAGCGTACCCCAAATGGCCGGTGGTAGTGCAGGATAACGGGGAATTCAAGCTCAAAAGGTTCGAATGGGGCGTGATCCCCAACTACATGAAAACACCGGAAGAAGTGAAAAAAGGAAGGAAATGGATGGTAAACGCCCGTTCCGAAAAAGTGCTCGACACCAAAGCCTACTGGAACCGCATCCGCAAAAACCGATGCCTCGTTCCCGCCACCGGATTCTTCGAACACCGCGAAGTGCCCGGATGGAAAAATAAAGTCCCCTATTACATCCACGTCAAAGACCGCGATATCTTCTTCATCGCCGGGCTCTACGCCTGGTCGCACCTCCCCGATCCGGAAACCGGCGAAATCCCCGGCACGTTCACCCTCATCACCCGCGAAGCCAACGATGTCATGAAACGCATCCACAACGGCGGCGACAACGCCGGCCGGATGCCGCTCATCCTCCCCCGAGAACTGGAAAAGGAATGGCTGCGCCCCGATCTGACAGACGAAGGCATCAAATCCATCCTCGCTTACGCCATCCCGTCAGACGAGCTGGCGTACTGGACCGTCAACTCCGTCCGCAAAGCGAAGCCTGACGACGAATCCGTCATCGCCGAAACTACCTGGGCCGATCTGCCCGCTTTGTAATTTTCATTGGGAAACTAGCTCGCCCGGATAACGCGCAACGGGAAGGGCGTCTGCTGCCGCGCCTCGCGGATGTATTGATCGATGACGTTATACAGCCGGTCGAATTCGATGGGCTTGATGAGATATTCGTTCACACCCGCGGCTTTGGCTTCGTTCTGCTGTTCGCGGAACGCATCGGCCGAAATGGCGATGACGGGAATATGTTTCAGGTCGGGATCTTTCCGGATCTGGACGATCACTTCGCGGCCGCTCATGCGCGGCATGTGCATGTCGAGGATAATGATGTCCGGATGCACAGCGCGGGCGAGGCGTAGCCCGTCTTCCCCATTTCCCGCGATATGAAGATTGATACCCACGTGTGAGAAAAAGCGTTCCATGATGAGCTGGTTGATCTCACTGTCTTCCATGAGCAGCACGCGCGTTTCCGAGGGGAACGACTGGTATTCCGCCTGTGTTTCCAGCGGGCTGGGGGCTACTTCCATGCCGGCCATGGCGGCTTCTTCCACGAGCGGGAGGGTGACGGTGAACGCGGTGCCCATGCCGGGCGTGCTGCGAACGGAGATGGTGCCACCCATCATTTCGACGATGCGCCGGGTGATGGTGAGACCGAGGCCCGTGCCGCCGTAAGTTTCATGGATGGTAGCATCGGCCTGTTCGAATGGCTGGAAGATGACGCGCTGCTTGTCTTCCGGGATACCGATCCCTTCGTCGGACACGCGGATGCACCAGTGTGCGGGTTCCCGGCGGAAAACGTGGAGCGTTATCTTTTTATTTTCGGGAGAGAATTTGATGGCGTTGCCGAGGAGGTTATTGGCGATTTGGGTGAGATGGAGGCGATCGCCGCAAACGATGCCGGGCAGGCGATTGTCGATCTGCAACTGGATGGCCACGCCTTTGACCTGCGCCGCGTTCTGGTAGATGGTCGAAATGCCGCGGAGCCATTCGCGGAGGTCGAAGGGCTCGGGCTGCACCTGGTCGATCTTTCCGGCTTCGATGCGGGCGAGCTCGAGTACGTTGTTGACGATTTCGAGGAGGCTATGGCCGCTGGTGCTGATGCTTTCGATATAGGCCAGCACGCTCTGCGGGATGCGGTTGCGGTTGTCGGTTTCGTTGAGGAGGAGGTACGTCATCCCGATGACCGCGTTGAGCGGGTTGCGGATTTCGTGGCTGATTTCCCGGAGGAAGGCGGATTTGGCGATATTGGCTTTCTCCGCGGCGTCGCGGGCTTTGGTGAGCTCTTCCCGCGCTTCTTCCAACTGTTTCAATTGCGCGGTGAGCATTTTATCCTGTTCGCGGAGCTGACGGTTGCTGCGCTTGAGGTGCTGGATGGCGTCGTCCATGGCGATGTTGCTGGCCAGGAGATCTTTGGTACGGTCGCTCACCTCCTGTTCGAGATGTTCGTTGTAAGCCGATAGTTTCACGTTCGCCGCTTTCAGTTCGGCTTCCTTGTCGTTCACCAGTTTATTCTTCTCGAGGAGGGTTTCGTTGCGTTTGTGCAGGCGTTTCACGAGGCCGGAGATATTGATCTGGTAGAAACTGATCACCATATAATTGAGGGCCAGCACTACCGACATGATCATCCACCGGAAGATATAGAGCTCGTCCCGCGTCATGGCCATGGGCGTTACCACCTGGAAGTAATAATTGGTTTCGAGGAGGATGAGGCAGGTGAGGATGAGGCAGAGGCAGTACCAGCGCAATTCTTTTTCGTGCGGGGTGCAAATGAGCAGGGGCACCCCGATGAGGAAAAGCCCCAGGAAATGTACCTGCGTACTTTCGCCGAAAGTGGCGCCATAATAGAGCATCACGAGGCAAAACACGAGCATGAGGGTGAACTTGGCCGTGGCGTACCGGCCGATGCGGTTGAATGCGAGCACCGACAAAAAACCGCCTACGAAGCCGAGCGCGGTGTAGAGAATGGACCAGTCGCCCGAGATCCATGCGAGGCTCACGCCACAGAAGGTGCAAAGCAGGGCGGTGATAAAACTGAATGAGTTTACCACCATCAAACGCTTTACATCACCCTCCCGGTGGTCGGGTTGAAGGCCAACACGTTTAATTTTATTGAACCACTCCGTTAACATTCAAAAAACTCTCTTCTATAATTTACGGAATTTTCCCGACAGGCCGGGGTTAAATCTTTTGCGGTACAGCCCTTATCTGCGCCCGGTCAACAGCAACAAGCGATTAACAAATCGCGGTCCGGCAAAAAATTAGCCCGATGAACATCGGGCCAGGGCTGATAACTCTCCAAAATTTATATTGAACTTACTGGTATCGGCGGTCATGGATGCAACGGGAAATTAAGGACACACATCGGTAGGTTTTGTTAAAATATCGTTAACGATGAGGGCTTAAAAATAACAAGTCCGGGGAGATCCCCAGACCTGCTAAATACGCTCCAATTTAACTACATGGAAGAATGTCCCTTTCGGAACACCCCGTCCATGGTTCACCAAAATTAGCGTCGGGCAATGCCAACAGGTGTTAAATGATTGTTATTGACATCGTAAGGAAGACTAACGTGTTTGCATTTTATTAAATTGATAAAGATCAGGGACCGTGCCTGACCCGCATCAGGACAGCCCCCGTTCCGCCATCCTAATTTTGTGCAATTAAAACAACCCTTGGCATGCCGTCAGTCGAAATACTCAGCCGCATTCAGTTCGCCTTCACCATCGCTTTCCATTATATCTATCCGCCGCTCAGCATCGGGTTGGGCGTTTGCCTCGTTATCATGGAAGGCATGTACCTCCGCACGGGGATCAAAATGTATGAAGACATCACCCGTTTCTGGATCAAGATTTTCGCCCTGATTTTCGGGATCGGCGTGGCTACGGGCATCGTCATGGAGTTCGAGTTCGGCACCAACTGGGCCACCTATTCCCGGTACGTGGGCGATATCTTCGGAAGCGCCCTCGCCGCCGAGGGCATCTTCGCTTTCGCCCTGGAATCCGGCTTCCTCGGCATCCTTATTTTCGGCTGGAACCGCGTCTCCAAAGGCGTTCACTTCTTTTCCACCATCATGGTCGCCCTCGGCTCCATGTTCTCCGCCGTATGGATCGTGATCGCCAATTCCTGGCAGCAAACGCCCACCGGCTACGTCATCGAAGGCGAAGGGCTCATGGCCCGCGCCGTGATCACAGACTTCTGGGAAATGGTGTTCAACCCTTCTTCCATGGACCGCCTCTCCCACGTGATCATCGGCGCTTTCCTCGCCGGATCGTTCCTCGTCATGAGCGTGGGCGCCTATTACATCGTCCGCAACCGGTTCGTGGAGCCGGCGAAGGCCATGTTCAAGGTAGGCCTCTCCGTAGCCGTGATCGCCGCACTGGCGCAGCTGTTCACCGGCCACCGTTCCGCCCATTACGTCAGCGAATACCAACCCGCCAAGCTTGCGGCCATGGAAGGGCATTGGGACAGCTCCGCCGTGGCGCCCATGTACCTTTTCGGTTGGGTCGACAATGAACAGGGGAAAACGACGGGGCTCGGCCTGCCGGGGGGCCTTTCCTTCCTCACCCATGGCTCCTTCAGCGCCCCCGTGACCGGGCTGGGCGCCTTCCCGAAAACGGAACGGCCCACCGCGGTGAACTTCGTGTTCCAGAGTTACCACATCATGATCGCTATCGGTATGATATTGATTGCCATGACGTTACTGGCCGTCTATTACCTTTGGCGAAAACGGCTGTTCAACAAAAAATGGCTCATGACCCTCTTCATCTGGGCCGTACTGCTGCCGCAGATCGCCAACCAGGCCGGCTGGTACGCGGCCGAAGTGGGCAGGCAGCCCTGGGTGGTATATGGCCTCCTCCGCACGTCGGACGCGCTGAGCAAAGACGTAAAAGCCAACCAGGTCGTGTTCAGTCTCGTCCTCTTCACGCTCGTGTATACGCTGTTGTTCATTTTGTTCATTTATCTGCTCAATAAGAAAATCCAGCACGGTCCGGCCATGACGCACAACGAAGAAGAGGAAAGCGACGAATTCTCGAAGCGCAATATCAAGCAACTGCAAAACCCCGAACACTAAACACCTCAAAACGCAAGACATGGAAACGATCTTAGGACTGGACCTGCCCACACTTTGGTTCCTCGTCATCGGGGGGCTGATCACAGGCTACGGCGTGCTCGACGGGTTCGACCTCGGCGCCGGGGCGCTCCATCTTTTTTCAATAAGGAAGAAAGCCGGCGCATCGCGCTGAACGCCATCGGCCCGGTGTGGGACGGCAACGAGGTATGGCTCGTGATTGCGGGAGGCGCCCTGTTCGCGGGGTTCCCGCTCGTTTACGGCACCATCCTGTCGATTTTCTACGTACCATTTATGCTGTTCCTCGTGGCATTGATCTTCCGCGCGATCTCGATCGAGTTCCGCAGCAAGGAGCCCATGGCCTGGTGGCGGAAGATGTGGGATGTGAGCTATATGGTATCGAGCACGCTGATCACCTTCCTGTTGGGCCTGGTGCTGGGGAACCTCATCCACGGGCTGCCTATCAACGAAAAACACGAGTTCACCGGCGATCTGCTGTCGTTCTTCAATCCCTACGCCCTACTCATCGCCATTACGACCCTGTCGCTTTTCATGCTCCACGGCGCCATTTACCTCGTCATGAAAACCGAAAACCGGCTCTACGCCAAGCTGACGGTGCTGGTCAACAACTGCAGTAAATTCTTCATCCTCTGCTTCATCCTCTCCTCGATGGTAACGCTGATCTACATTCCGCATATGACCGACGAGTTCAAGAAAAATCCCTGGCTGTTTGCCCTGCCTTTGCTGGCCGTGCTCACCGTGCTCAACATCAAGCGGAACATCGACGCGCGAAAGTATTTCACCGCCTTCGTCTTCTCCAGCTGCATCACGGCTATTTTATTGATCCTCTTTGCCATCGGGCTGTATCCCAACATCGTCATCAGCACCACCAACCCGGCGTACAGCATCAGCATCTACGAAGCCGCATCTTCCCCTAAATCATTGAAAATCATGTTATTGATGGCCGCAATCGGCACGCCGCTCGTCATCTCCTACACCATTTTCGTGTTCTGGACCTTCCGTGGAAAGGTAAAACTCAATGAAATGAGCTACTGACGGGGGTTTCGGGCAAAAAAGAAGCCCCGGCAAGGAATTGCCAGGGCTTTACCATTTAACCTAACTATATGCTGTAACAGCAACTAGTTCCTTGAATATTTTGAGGGGATAACTTGCTCTGTTTATTAGTTAGACGTCGAACTATAAAAATACATGCGTGTTAAAACATCTTTTTTTTAGAAAAGGGGCGAAACCTCCGAATCTTAGTCTTTATGGCAATAAGATGCCTAAAAAGGGTGAAAAGTTTAATGGGGGACTATTTTCCGGGAAAAATTTGTCTTTACATTTGAAGCATGAACCGTATCGACCGTTTAACCGCTATTCTTGTACAGCTGCAGGGGAAGAAAATCGTGAAAGCGCAGGAGATCGCAGACAGGTTTGACATCAGCCTGCGCACCGTTTACCGCGACGTTAAAGCCCTCATGGAAGCCGGCGTGCCCATCGGCGCCGAGGCGGGAACGGGATATTATATCGTGGACGGGTACCATCTGCCGCCCGTGATGTTCGACCGGAGCGAGGCCGCCGCCCTGCTCACCGGCGAAAAACTCATGGAAAAGCACAGCGACCGCTCCAACCACCAGCAGTTCAGTTCCGCCATGCAAAAGATCAGGGCCGTGCTGCGGGGAAGCGATAAGGATTTCCTCGAATCGCTCGACGAAAACATCGCCGTGCTGCACGACCGGCGGAGCAACGACGAACAGGAGTTTCCCAACCGCTTCCTGAGCGACATCCAGGCCGGGCTGGCCAACCAGAAGGTACTGGCCGTGGAATATTACTCCTTTTACAGCGACAGCACCAGTCACCGCGAGATCGAGCCCATCGGTATTTTCCATATGAACAGCAGCTGGCATCTCATCGGCTGGTGCCGCCTCCGCAACGATTACCGCGATTTCCGGGCAGATCGTATCAAGACCCTGCACCTCACCAACCAGGGGTTCGACAAATCGAAACGGATCACTTTACAACAATACATCACAAAGGAATTTGAGGCCGATCCCGACCAACCGAGCCTGATCAAGGTGCGTATTTCGCACGATGTGGCGCGCTGGCTGGGGCAACAGAAATATCATTACGGATTTGTACAGGAAAAGATGGAAGAGAATTACGTGGAGATGGATTTCCTGTACCGCAGTCTTTCCTACTTTGCGCGGTGGCTGCTCATGTTGGGGAAATATGCGGAAATCGTGGAGCCGAACGATCTGAAGATCATCATCCGCCAGCAGATTTCCGAATTAAGCGAACATTACTCCTGACATACCGTTGTCACACCGGCCTGTTTCCTTTGCATAAACGACAGGTATGCAGAAAACAGATCTCAACAAAGAACTTCGACAATATTACCGGGCGCGGTCTACCCCGGAGCTGGTTACCATTGCGCCCGGTCAGTTCCTGACCGTGGAAGGTACGGGCGATTGCCATGCCGGGGAATTCCGTTCCAAGATCAAGACGCTTTTGGCTACGGCGGGCAACGTCCGCAAGATTTCCAAATTGCAGGGCAACGATTTCCGGATGCCCGCGCTGGAAAGTTATTGGTGGGCGAAGAGCGACGAGCCTTTTCCGAACGTTACGGCTACCGAATGGAACTGGAAGCTGGCGATCCAGATGCCGGCCTTCGTGAGCCGGGGCGATTGCCGGCAGGCGGCGGCATTGGCGGGCAACAAGAAGCTCCCTTTCCTCGACGCGCTCCGTTTCGAAGCGATGCCCCCGGCGCTGGCGGTACAGCTGCTGCATACGGGTTCCTATTTCGAAGAGGAAGCTTCCGTGGCCAGGTTGCATCAATACATCCGTCAGCACCACCTGGAAGTGAACGGCGTGCATCATGAAATCTATCTGAACGATCCGGGAAAAACGCCGCCGGATAAACTGAAAACGATCCTGCGGCTGAACGTGAAGGCGGGGTGATTAATGCCGGGGAGTTCGATGGCTTGAGACGCGAGATCATGGAATGACTGGCGTCTTTTTTATTGGAGCGATGTGAAGTTGATTATTTTTCGTCGCCGCCGATGCCGAGGAGCTCGATGGCTTGAGACGCAAGATCATGGAATGACTGGCGTCTTTTTTATTGAAACGATTTGAGGTGATTATTTTTCATCCCCGCCGATGCCGAGGAGCTCGATGGCTTGAGACGCAGCTATCTGGCTGGCGTCTTTTTTATTAAAGGCTTTGCCGGTGCAGATGAGCTCGCCGTCGAGCATGGCGCCAACGGTGAAGATGCGGCGGCCGTTGTCCATCTGTTCTTCGATGAGCTCGAATTCGAGGGTTTTACCGTTTTTGTTGGCCCAGCCGTAGAGTTTGTTCTTGTGGTTCATCTCCACGATCTCGAGGGCTTCCAGGTCGATGTAGGGAACGAGGATGCGTTTGTGGACGAACTGTTTGGTCTGGTTATATCCGCGATCGAGGTAAACGGCGCCTACGAGGGCTTCGAGCGTGTTGCCGAAGATCTGGGAGATTTTGAGGAACGAGTTGTATTTGTCGTAGATCGTGAGTTTGCGGAGGCCCATTTTGATGGCGATATCGTTGAGCTGCTGGCGGTTCACGATTTTGGACCGCATTTCGGTGAGGTAACCTTCGGTTTTGTAGGGGTATTTTTTGAAGAGATAGTCGCCAATAATGGCGCCGAGGATGGCGTCACCAAGATATTCCAGGCGCTCGTTGCTCTCAAGGAATTTCTCCTTGCTGGAACGGTGGCTCAAAGCAACTTCGTACAAAGCCAGATTGCCCGGGTGGAACCCGAGGAGGTTGTAGAGGTCTTTGTACAGTTTCTTTTTCCCGTATAAAATTTTATATAGGAATCCTGGAAGTAGTCTCACACAATCAAGGAACAAATTTTTTGAAAATAACGGAGGCGTTGTGCCCGCCAAACCCGAAGGTATTGCTGAGCGCCGCTCTCACTTCTCTTTTTTGTGCAACGTTAAAGGTGAAATTCAGCTTGGCGTCGAGCTGGGGATCGTCGGTGAAGTGGTTGATGGTGGGAGGCACGAGACCTTCCAGAATGCTCTTGATGATCGTAATGGATTCCACGGCTCCGGCAGCCCCGAGCAGGTGCCCGGTCATGGATTTGGTGGAGCTGATGTTGAGATCGTAAGCAGCTTCTCCAAATACCTGTTGAATGGCCTTTACTTCCGCAATGTCGCCCAGCGGAGTAGAAGTACCGTGTACATTGATGTAGTCGATTTCTTCCGGTTGGAGGCCGGCATCTTTGAGCGCCTGTGTCATCACATTCATGGCTCCGAGCCCTTCGGGATGGGGAGCGGTGATGTGGTGTGCGTCTGCAGATGCGCCGCCGCCGGCGAGCTCGACGTAGATTTTCGCGCCGCGGGCCATGGCATGTTCGTAGCTTTCCAGCACCAGAGCGCCGGCGCCTTCGCCCATTACAAAACCGTCGCGGTCGAGATCGAATGGCCTGGAGGCCGTTTTGGGATCGTCGTTCCTTTCGCTGAGCGCCTTCATGGCGTTGAAACCGCCTACGCAGGGCTCATTGATGATGTTTTCGGAACCACCTGAAATAACAACGTCCGCTTTTCCGTAGCGGATGGTGTACATGGCTTCGATGAGGGCATTGGTGGCGGATGCACAGGCAGATACCACCGAGAAGTTAGGCCCCCTGAAACCATGCCGCATGGATATATGCCCTGCGGCAATATCCAGGATCAGCCGGGTGATCAGGAAAGGACTGAAACGTGGCGTTCCGTCCCCGGAATGGAATTCCTTTAACTCATTCGAGAAGTTGATCATCCCGCCTACACCCGTACCCCAGATCACGCCAACCCTGTCAACATCCACGGAGTTGCGGTCGATTTTCGCGTCCGCAACTGCCTGATCGGCTGCTATGACGGCGGTTTGCGTGAACGGGTCCATTTTGCGCGCGTCCTTCTTATCCATGAATTGGGTAGGATCGAAGTCTTTCAGCTCACAGGCAAAACGGGTCTTGAATTTGGAAGCATCAAACTGCTTGATATAATCAGCGCCCGATACACCGTTCGCCAATCCCTGCCAGAAAGATTCCACGGAATTGCCGAGCGGTGTCAGCGCGCCTAAACCTGTAACGACTACTCGTCTTGGTTGCATTAAAACAGTTCTGATTGTTGGATTATTTTACGTGTTCTTCCAGGTAAGCTACTGCCTGGCCAACAGTGGTGATAGTTTCTGCTTGTTCGTCAGGAATGGAGATGTTGAATTCTTTTTCGAATTCCATGATCAGTTCTACCGTATCCAAAGAGTCAGCGCCCAGGTCGTTGGTGAAAGAGGCTTCAGGAGTTACCTCGGCTTCGTCAACGCCTAATTTGTCAATAATGATCTTTTTAACTCTTGATGCAATGTCTGACATAATTTTAAGTGTTTTTGGTTTAAAACTTGACTGCAAAAATATAATTTTTATTCAATTGCCAAGGATTCGGTGGAATTTTAACCCAGATTTTCCATTTGCTTAACAACAATGAACTCCAAGATAAGCCACAGCATTGAATTACAGCTTTCACCGCATACTCACGGCCAAACATATGACTTCCCTTTTTCATCCTTTAAAACCCCGCTTTCACCCGCTTTTCTCCCCTTTTTTCTCCCATCCCCATCCTCCCTCACCACACCCCGCCTACCCCGGCAACTGCCCTTTTGTCGGTTCCCCCGGAGCCACGCCTCCCATCCCTCCCCATTCCATCACCACTTACCTCAACAACGCATCTCTCATCCCCAAATCCCGCATAATTAGCTGTTACGACATACAAGTTGACCATTCAGCCCCCGATTTCAGCCACTTAACCATATTTAAAACCGGATCGGGAACGCGATAACGTCCAATTATTAAATTTGTCCGGCTTCGAAATCCCTTAACTTGCGAGGGAAGGATTCCACGTCCCGATCCCCGGACCGAAAAACCGCAAGCGGTTACTAAACTTTATATAGACTGAAACATGCGAAATAAGACCTTACGAATTATTATTCTATTCCTGGTTCTGGCTGCTGCCGGCTTCTTTATTTATAAGCTGACTGCAAAAACCGACGCCAAACCCGGCGCGCCATCCGCCGGCGCCCGCCCTGCCGGCAAACCCATCATGGCCGACGCCTATGTCGTGAAACCCGTGAAACTCGACGAAATCATCGAAGCATCCGGCACCCTCCAAAGCAACGAGGAAGTAGAGCTCAAACCCGAGATCACCGGCCGTATCACCAATATATATTTTAAAGAAGGCGTCAAAGTGGCCAAAGGCACCCTGCTCATCAAGCTATACGATGGCGACATCCTCGCCCAGCTCCGCAAGCTCGAGCTCCAGCGCGAGCTCGCCAAAACCACCCTCTCCCGCCAGGAATCCCTCCTCAAGATCAACGGTATCTCCCGGCAAGACGTAGACGTGACCACCAACCAGGTGGCCGCCTACGGCGCAGACATCGAATATAATAAGGCACAGCTCCAGAAAACGGAGATCCGCGCCCCCTTCAGCGGCACCATCGGCCTCCGCAACGTGTCTGAAGGCGCCATCGTAGGCCCCACCACTATTATGACCACCCTCCAGCAACTCGATCCCCTGAAGATCGACTTCGCTTCACCCGAAAAATACCGCAACGCCATCCGTAAAGGCGACCCGGTTTCTTTTTCCGTGACCGGAGACACCGTCCGCTACCGCGGCTCCATCTACGCCATCGATCCCAAGATCGACCTGGCAACCCGCAGCGTGAAAATCCGCGCCATCGTGCCCAATCCCAACGGCACCCTGTTCCCCGGATCGTTCGCCCGCACTTCCATCCAGCTGAAAGACAATCCCAACGCCATTATGATCCCCTCACAGGCCGTGATCCCCGGGACCCGGTTCAAACAGGTGATCGTGGCCGATAGCGGCAAAGCCAAATTCGTGAACGTGGAAACCGGCATCCGTAACGAAAACAACGTGCAGATCACCAGCGGCCTCCAGATCGGGGACACCGTCATCACCACCGGTATCCTCCAGCTGAAACCCGGAATGCCCTTTCAATATAATAAGGTGCAATAGTGCGCTGCCCGAAACAACAGCGGTTCCCAGAACTTAACAACGAAACTCATGAGCTTACCCTCCATATCGCTTAAAAGGCCCGTCCTCGCCATCGTGATGAACATCATCATCGTGATCTTCGGCCTGGTCGGGTTCACCTTCCTCGGGGTGCGCGACTTCCCCGCCATCGACCCGCCGGTGGTGAACGTCCGCACGTCCTACCCCGGCGCCAACTCCGACATCATCGAAACCCAGATCACCGAACCGCTCGAAAAAGCGATCAACGGTGTGGCCGGTATCAAAAATATCTCTTCCCTCAGCTCACAGGGCTCCTCCAACATCACGGTGGAATTTGAGCTGAGCGAAGACCTCGAAGCCGCGGCCAACGACGTGCGCGACAAAGTTTCCCAGGCGCAGCGCAACCTGCCCAACGACCTGGAAGCCCCGCCCGTGGTATCCAAAGCCGACGCCAACTCGGACGCCATCATTTCCATGACCGTCCAGTCTAACACCCGCAACCAGCTCGAAGTCACCGAGTACGCCACCAACGTGCTCCTCGAACGGCTGCAGACCATCCCCGGCGTTTCCGCCATCCAGATCTGGGGCGAGAAGAAATACGCCATGCGCATCTGGATGGACCCCGCGCGCCTTTCCGCCTATTCCCTCACTCCGGGCGACGTACAGCTGGCCCTCCAGCGCGAGAACGTGGAGCTGCCTTCCGGTAAGATCGCCGGCAACGCCACCGAGCTGACCGTGCGCACTTTCGGGCGGCTGGATACGGAAGAGGAATTCAACGAACTCATCATCAAGAACGTCAACGGCGCTGAAATCCGGCTCCGCGACGTGGGCCAGGCCGTGCTCGGGCCGGAAAACGAGGAAACGCAGCTGAAGGAATCCGGCGTGCCCATGATCGCCCTCGCCCTCATTCCGCAACCCGGATCCAACTACGTGGCCATCGCCGAAGAGTTCTATAAAAGATACGACCAGCTGAAGCAGGAGGTGCCGGAAGACATCACCCTCAACATCGCCATGGACAATACCGCCTTCATCAAGAAGAGTATCCATGAGGTGCAGGAAACGCTCATCATCGCCCTCACGCTGGTAATCCTCATCGTGTACCTGTTCTTCCGCGACTGGCTCATGGCCCTTCGCCCGATCGTGGACATTCCCGTGTCGCTCATCGGCGCGTTCTTCATCATGTACATCTGCGGGTTCACCATCAACATCCTCACGTTGCTGGCCATCGTACTGGCTACGGGGCTCGTGGTAGACGATGGTATCGTGGTCACGGAAAACATTTATAAAAAGATCGAGCTGGGCATGCCGCGCATGCGCGCCGCCAAGGAAGGTTCCGAAGAGATCTTCTTTGCGGTGATCGCCACGTCGGTAACCCTCGCGTTCGTGTTCCTCCCGATCATCTTCCTGCAAGGGTTCGTGGGCAGTCTGTTCCGGGAATTCGGGATCGTGGTGGCCGGCGCCGTATTGATCTCGGCTTTCGTATCGCTCACGCTCACGCCCGTGCTCAACGTGAAGCTCGCCCGTAAAACGCACAAGCATTCCTGGTTCTACGAAAAAACGGAGCCGTTCTTCCAGTGGATGGAACGAAGCTACAAGAATACGCTCGCTTCCTTCATTCAGATCCGCTGGTTCGCCTGGGTGATCATTGCGGCCTGTATCGGGATGATATACGTGCTGTTCACCAACATCCAGTCCGAACTGGCGCCGGTGGAAGACCGCAGCACGTTCCGCCTTTCCATCACCACGCCCGAAGGCACCGCCTACGATGCCATGGACCAATACGTGGTAGACCTGGTGAACTTCATGAAAGATTCCATCCCCGAAAAGAAAGTGATCCTTTCCGTGACGGCGCCGGGCTTCTCCGGCGCGGGCTCCGTGAACACGGCCTTCTCGTTCGTGACGCTCCCCGAGCCGAACGAGCGCCTCCGCTCGCAGAAAGACATCGTGAATATGGTAAACCGGAATATGTACCGGTTCCCCCAGGGCAAGGTGTTCGCCATCGAGCAGCAAACCATCCAGGTAGGCCGCCGCGGCGGTTTGCCCGTAGCTTTCGTGCTGCAGAACGTAAACTTCGAGAAACTCTCCGCCGTCATCCCCCGGTTCGTGGAAGAAGCTTCCGCCAACCCGGTTTTCCAGGGCGTTGACGTAGACCTCAAGTTCAACAAACCCGAGCTCCGCATCCACATCAACCGGGCCAAGGCCAGCGAACTCGGCGTTTCGGTGGAAGATATCTCCTCCACCCTCCAACTCGCCCTTTCCAACCGCCGCTTCGGTTACTTCATCCGCAACGGTAAACAATACCAGGTAATGGGCCAGGTGTTCCGCGCCGACCGCGACGACCCCGTAGACCTGCAAAGCATCTACGTCCGCAACGCACGCGGCGAAGCCATCCAGCTCGATAACCTCGTGACCATCGAAGAAGAAACGAGCCCGCCGGTCATCTATCACTATAACCGTATGAAATCGGCCACCATCTCCGCAGGACTTGCCCCCGGCAAAACCATCGGCGACGGTATCGACGCCATGCACGCCATTTACGCCAAACTGGAAAAGGAAAAAGTGATCGACAATTCGTTCGACACCGCGCTGAGCGGCTCCTCGCGCGACTATGCCGAATCCGGCTCCAACACCATGTTCGCGCTGCTGCTGGCACTCATCCTCATTTACCTCGTGCTTGCCGCACAGTTCGAAAGCTGGATCGATCCGCTGATCATCATGCTGACGGTGCCCATGGCGTTTGCGGGCGCGTTCCTGTCGCTGAAGCTCTTCAACCAGACCTGGAACATCTTCTCGCAGATCGGGGTAATTATGCTGATCGGCCTGGTGACGAAAAACGGGATCCTCATCGTGGAATTCGCCAACCACATGCGCGACGCCGGCCGGGAGAAATCCGACGCGGCGATCGAAGGCGCAGTGATGCGCTTGCGCCCGATCCTCATGACATCGCTCGCCATGGCGTTGGGCGCGCTTCCCATCGCGATGAGCCTCGGAGCCGCTTCTACCAGCCGCATCCCGCTGGGGATCGTGATCGTAGGCGGGATCATGTTCTCGCTCGTGCTCACGCTGTACGTGATCCCCGCCGTGTATACCTTCCTCAGCCGCAGGAAGAAGAACACGGAATTCGAAGACGCGGTAACCGATTCGAAAGTACCCGAAGAGGCAGCATCCGCCGCGCACGCCTAAAACCATGCTAACAATGAAACTGAAACAGATATTCTTCTTCATCTCCCTGATCCTCGCCTGCACCGCCACCCGCGCGCAGCAGGTGCTCACGCTGGAACAGGCGATCGACCTGGGGCTGAAAAACAACTTCGATATCCGTATGGCGCGCAACGACGCCGAAGTGTCGGCCAACGATAACGCCTACGCCAACTTCGCCTTCGCGCCGCGCATCAACGGCACCGCCGCTCAAACCTGGACCAACACCGCCACCAAACAGGAATTCGGCAACGGCACCAAACGCGATACCTCCGGCATCAAGAACAAACAGCTGCAGGCGGCCGTCAACCTCAACTGGACGCTGTTCGACGGCCTCAAGATGTTCGCTACGCGCCAGCGCGTTCAGGCCATAGAGATCCTGGGCGAACTAGCCGTCCGCAACCAGGTCGAGAATACCGTCGCCAATATCATCAACAGCTATTACAACATCGCGCAGCAAAAACAGCAACTGCGCGCCCTCGCCGAGCAGATGTCCATTTCCGACGAACGCGTGAAACTTTCCGACGCCAAGTTCCAGACCGGGCTTGCGCCGAAAACGGATTGGCTCCAGGCGAAAGTGGACTACAACGCACAACGTGCCAACTGGCTCCGCCAGCAAACCGTCATCGAGCAAAGCAAAGCCGCGCTCAATCAACTGCTCGCTATCGCCGACGAAAGCGTGAACTACGATGTGCGCGACACTATTCCGCTGAACCTCCAATACACATACGGACAGATCCTGGAAAACGTCAACCAGACGAACCCCCAGCTGCAGATCTCCCGTCAGAACCTGGAAATTTCACGGCTGACGCTGAAGGAAAGAAAAGGGGATTTTTTCCCGGTGCTGTCTTTCAACTCCGCGTATAATTTCAACCAGTCGCGCGCGAGTGCCGCCATCAACCAGTTCAGCCCCGTGTTCAACCAGAACCGCGGCTTCAACTACGGCTTTTCCGCCACGGTGCCCATTTTCAACGGCCTCAACGCACATCGCCAATACAAAGCCGCGAAGCTCGATATCGAATACCAGCAACTCGCCCTCGATAACCAGGCTTCGCTGGTGCAATTGCAACTGCGCAACGCCTACCGCGATTACGAGTACTACAAAATGGCGCTGGAACTGGAACAGGAAAGCGTAGACCTCGCCCGCGAAAACACCATGGTGGCGCTGGAACGCTTCCGGCAAGGGGTTTCCACCACGCTGGAAGTGAAAGAAGCCCAGCAAAGCCTCGAGCTCGCCGCCTACCGCCTCATCCAGGCGCGCTACAACACGAAAGTGGCCGAAACGGAGCTCATGCGGCTCAAAGGCGGATTACTGAAATAATCTCCCAAGCAGATATGAACGAAAAATCCCGTCCAGCTACCGCCGGACGGGATTTTTTATAACGGCAAACGCCCGTCGGCTTGCAGCTGGACGGGCGTTTGCTTATGTTGGAAAATCTTAGTTGGAAGAATCCTTCCTCAATTCGCCGCGCTGTTTTTGCCAGCGTTCGTACGATTGTTTGATGAACAGCAGCAGATCGTATTCCGTGGCGTTCAGCAGGAAGTTGTAAGGCGGGCGGTAGGCGAGCATGAACGAATCCAGCTCGGGGCTTTCCAGTTTGGTGATTTTGGCCACCAGGTCGGGATTGTAGCGGTAGTCGATATGTTTTTCCTCTTCCCAGTATTTGAGCTGTTCGCCGAATTTCTCGCGGCGTTTGCGGGCTTTGCTGGGAACGAGGTAAGTGAGCGCGGTGATGGGGTTAGACGGCAGTGTTTTCAGCACATCCAGCGCGCCGGGGCGCTTGTACCCGAAATAGCGTTCGTATTCTTCGCGGATGGCGAGGGAGTCCTGTTTGTAGATGCGGCCACGGATGTTGATACCCTGGAGCCCCATGATATGGCGCTTCATTTCTACGTTGCGGGTGGCGGAAATGCCGGGCGCCACATAGGCGGTGCGCACGTAGCTGATGCTGGAAAACTCGATAGTGTCTCCCGGCAGCGCCTCGATGTAATAGCGGCCCGTTTCACTGGAGATCGCGCCCATGTTGCTGCGTTTGTTCCAGACGGTAACACCCGGGAGCCCCGTGCGCGTGTCGGCATCGGTGATCATACCCATCAGCCGGACAGCCTGCGCGCTGGCTTCCTGCAGTCCGATCAGGCATAAAACACCCGCCGCCACAGCGTATCTTAACAGAAATTGCTTCATACTATGCTCTCAAATTTAACGTTCCGGGCTCAAATGAAACGTTAAAAATAATTTATAAGCCTGACGCTTTTGACATAATTTCGGGAAACTCCTGAAATTCAAGCCATGGCCCGTAAAATCGTCTTTTCCACGCAAAGGTACCAATATCTCAGGGAGCGGCTGCTCGCCATCGCGCCAGACACCTGGGAACCGGGGCTCCTTTCCATCCGTGATTTCCCCGACGGCGAACATTATCACCGTATAACCTCCAACGTTAGCGGGAAGGAAGTGGTTTTGATCGGCGGAACGATAGACGATAAGGAAACCCTCGAACTGTTCGACATCGCCAACGGCTGTATCCAGTACGGTGCCCTCTGCGTCAACCTCGTCATCCCCTACTTCGGCTATTCCACCATGGAAAGGGCCGTGCAGTACGGGGAGATCGTAAAAGCCAAAACCCGTGCCACGCTGTTTTCCGCCCTGCCCGCCGCCGCCAACGGCATCAGGGTGATCATGATAGATTTACATGTAGACGGAATATCGTATTACTTTGAAAGCAATGTGAGGCCCGTGCATCTGTACGCCAAAAAAATCGTCCAACAGGCGGCGCTGGATATTGCCGGCGGCAAACCGTTCGTATTGGCCAGCACCGATTCCGGCCGCGCCAAATGGGTGGAGTCCCTCGCCAACGACCTTGGCGTTCCCGCGGCATTCGTGTTCAAAAAGCGGATTTCGGGGGAAGAAACGCACGTCACCGCCATCAGCGCCAACGTGCAGGATACGCCCGTCATTATTTACGACGACATGATCCGCACCGGCGGTTCGCTCCTCAACGCCGCGCAGGCGTACCAACAGGCGGGCGCTTCTTCCATCGCCGTGATCACCACCCACGGCATTTTCGCCGGCAACGGCTTCGACCGTATCCGCGACAGCGGCATCATCACGCGGCTCGTTTGCACGGATACGCACCCCAACGCCCTCCAGATCAACGATCCCATGCTGGAAGTGAGGTCTGTGGCGCCGGTGATACTTGAATATTTTAACAGTAATCCAGTATAAATTCATTGCATGTTTACGGAAACCGAATTGTTTGAGCAGTTGTATCGAAGTATGAAGGAAAGCGGGGGACCGGATCTCGTTATCCATGCAGAAAATGAATCATTCGGCCTGGTCAGCATTTTCGAAGCAGCTTATCTGCTCGATTTCAACGCCAGAAAAGCAATATTGATCGATTCGTTTTACGGTAACCCTACCTGCGGCGTACTGGCTGAAAATGGCCACTGGGCTGCCGTTGGAGGGAATGATGGACTGGCCGTCAGCAGAAACGGCACCGTCAACCGTTACCATGGCGTCGGCGTTTTCGACATGCGCCAATCCGGCCCGGAATCCCTGCTGATCCTCGAAGATCCGTGGATGGAAGATGCCGCCATCTGGGAATTCAATGTGCGAACGGCTTTATTGGAAAAAGTCCGCCCGTTCCCCGATTACGCCCGTCAGCCCTACACCGAAAACGTCATTTGGTAAACCTTCGTCCAATGCCCGATATCCGCCTCATCGAATACGGCAGTTGCGACCATCACAGCATGATCGCGCTGCGCGACAAAATCCTCCGCCGCCCGCTGGGCCTCACTTTTTCGGAGGAATACCTGCAACAGGAAATGCACGACATCCTCATCGGCTGCTTCGATGGCGAACGCGTCGTGGGCTGTTGCATCCTCACTCCGGCAACCGCAACTACCGTGCAATTGCGGCAAATGGCGGTAGACGACGATCAGCAGGGCAAAGGCACCGGCAGCCTTGTACTCCGCTTCGCCGAAGAACAGGCGCGGAAAGAAGGGTTCGAAGAATTGATGATGCACGCCCGCGACCTCGCACGGCCTTTCTACGAAAAAAACGGCTATTCCACCCGCGGCGGAATTTTCACCGAAGTAGGCATCGACCATGTCGAAATGTTCAGGAAACTCTGATCAGGATTTGTCTTTCCGGTGATAATCAGGGATCGCGCGCTGCATCAGCTCACGGAATTGCAGGTGCGCTTCGCTGCTCTGGAAAGCACTCGTGGGAATGAGGAAGAAACTCCGTTTGTCGCGGTAGAGATAGAAAAATGAATCCGTTTCCACGATCTGGTTGAAATTGCGCCACGACAGCTGGCGTTCTCCCACGCCGGTCTGGATGGCCATTCCTTCATCGTTATAATGCAGGCGGATGTTATCCCTGAAAGTGGCGGCTTTATTGTAAGTGGAAACGGGGAGCAGGTACCAGAACGCCCAGCCCAGGACCAACATCATGAGCACGATCCCCAGCATGGCGTTGAAATTCACCAAACGAAACACGTATCCGATCACGGTTGCCAATAGCAATATGATCAGGGCATTGCGAAAAACCTTGATTTCGCCCCTGCGTAAAAAATGGAACCGTAATGCATTGATAACTTCTTCCCTGTTGTAGGTAAACTGGAGCAGATGCATTAAACGAACTTACGAAATTATTTCGAAGCCGTCAAAGGCATCGGGCTGTCGAGATCGTCGCAAGTGGATACAGGCGCGGTTTTGCGGGTTTTGCTGGCCGTGCGCTTGTCGCTCAGATCATCTTCGTTGAGACCGGGGAAGTTTTTCTTGATGAATTGCATGTATTGTTGCAGGACTTTCGGGTCTACCTTGAAAGGCGCAACGATTTGGTCTTTCGGATCCAGCTTGAGGGAAGGATCGTTCTGAATGCGGGTTTCGTTCTGTAAATACCACTTATAAAGGTCTACCATGGCCTTGTTCATTTCCAGCTCGTCTACTTTCTCCACTTTCGACTGCGGAACGGTCCACAGGATCTCCTCCAGCCTGTTGCTCGATTTGGCTTTGGCGGTGGCAGCGGTTACGGTAGCGCCCTTTTCGGTCTTGTCGCCATTATTGGCAGACTTGTCGCCGTTATTGGTAGTCTTATCGCCGTTGTGGGCGAACGCGGCGGATGAAACCACCGTTCCGATTGCCAACATAAACAACAGCTTTTTCATAAGGGTAATAGTTTAATGACCTAAAAATACAAAATAACTGGTGAAATAAAAGCCCTTTTGACGAATCCCCGGTTTTCCGGTACAAACAGCACTTGTCAAGCTACCAACATCCTTTTGGGCCTTTCATCAAAAAGACGAACCGCTGCAAGAAAAGTTGCAGCATTCCCCGAATTATTTTTTCAGGTCTTTGGCCGCCACTTCAAATTTCCCCAGCACCTGGCCGTTCCGGTCCACGAACTCCACCTGCATCCTGCGATCGTCTTGCGGCCCTAACACCTTGATCCTGCTGTAGTTCTGCGTCACCACCAACGTTCCCGCCACGCGGATCGGGCTGTTCACTTCGATGCCCGAAGGGGCGGCTTCGCCGGACGTGAGGGGAGAATTCGTGATGTCGTACAGGGGATAATTGCCCGGACGGTCCATTTTTACGACCTCGGAATGGTGCCTGTCGCCCGTGAGGAACACGATCCCGGGGATGTTCACCTCGTTCAGCCAATCCATAAACGATTGATACTCAACCGGAAAATGATGAAAACTGTCCCACCGGGAATACACGTTCAGCGCCTGGCTGCCGGTAGCCACCACCTTGAAGCGGGCATTGCTTTGCAGCAGGGCGTTGCGGAGCCATTCCATCTGCTCGTCCCCGTACATTTTCTTTTCCGCGTTCGGTTTGCCGCCGATGCTGTCGGGCATCCGGGAGCCGCTGGAAAAGTAGCGCCCGTCCAGCAGGAAAAAGTCTACGTCATTGAAACTGAACTGGGTATAAATACCTTTTCCATCCCGGCCGAAGGTGGGATTGGGCCAGTAATCCATGAACACGGCGCGGCTTTCGTCGCGGAAAATATAGGCTTTGCTCGCATCGTTCGGCCCGAAATCATGATCGTCCCAGGTGGCGTAATGCGGCATGGCCGACAGGAAAGGCTGGAGCACGGGCAGGGAGCGGTCGCGGTGCGCGCGGTAGGCCAGCCCGGGCGCGGAATGGTAATCCACTTCACGGGTGTACCAGTTATCGCCCAGCCAGAGCATGAAATCGGCTTTTTCCCTGGCCATCGTGAGGAAGATGGAGGAATCCTTGCCGTAGGGCTTGCCCGGCCGGTCGAACCCGTCTTCGTTGAAATACGCGCAAGAGCCCGTCAGGAATGTAAAATCGGGCGCGGGCATGCGGTATTGCCAGAGGGTTTTGGTTTTGAAGGACGACCTTTTGGCCGGGATTTTATCTATTACCACCTCGTATTCGTATTCCGTGGCGGGATCGAGGTTGACGAGCTGCAGTTTGACGGGGAGATACGTTTTATCGGATTTCCCGGTCCAGTTCTGGGAACGCGCGCGGCCCTCCTGCCCTTTCGGCCAGAACCGGATGGCCACCTGCTTCACCGTGGGCGCCACTTCCACCCAAACGATGGCGTCGCGCAGTTCTACGGACCCGGTCATGGGGCCGGCCACGAGACCTTTATGCTGGGCGATGACGGAACAAGACAAGAAAAGGGCGAAGAGGATGCAGGGGATAGCGCGCATGGAAAGCAGGTTTAGGTCACCAAATATAACCCTCCCGCCCCGTTAATGATTTGGAATTAGAATAATTTTACGTGAAATGGAAGCATATCTCAACTGGAGCGGAGGGAAAGACGCGTCTTTCGCCCTCTGGCAACTGCAAAAGCAGGGAAATATTCAGGTCAGTGGTTTGTTCACGACCCTCAGCGCCGCCTACCGCCGTGTTTCGATGCACGGGGTGCAGGAACGGTTGCTGGACGAGCAGGCGCTGCGGACGGGCATTCCGCTGAAAAAGGCATATCTCCCCGAAAACGCGTCGATGGAAGATTATAACGGGATCATGACCGAAGCGCTGGAAAGTTACCGGCAGGCGGGGATCAGCCGGGCGGTGTTCGGGGATATTTTCCTGGAAGATTTGCGGGCTTACCGGGAATCGCAGCTGGCAAAGGCCGGGATGGAAGGAATTTTCCCGCTTTGGAAGCGCGACAGCCTGGAGCTGGCGAAAGATTTCATTGCGTCGGGGTTCAGGGCGGTGATCGTTTGCGTGAACGACCGGTATTTGCCGGCATCGTTTGCCGGGCGGGAGTTCGACGCGGCTTTCCTGGAAGATTTGCCGGATAATGTGGACCCTTGCGGGGAAAACGGGGAATTCCACAGTTTTGTGTACGACGGCCCTATATTCCATGAGCCGGTGCCTTTCCAAATGGGCGAAACGGTGACGCGGACGTATGCACCTGCGCGCAATAACGACGATTGTTATAAAAAAGAGGATTCGGAAAAGGACGATGCGCCTCCTGCCTGGGATACCCGCTTTCATTTCCGCGAGTTGCATCCTGTAGGTTAACTTATTACCACCGCATAAAAAAACAAAAGCAATGGAAAAATCCATTGCTTTCGAGAGTCATTTACTGTGCAAGAAGATTCTCGCGGTGTAGGAATATTTGGTTTTTCATAGGACAGTAACCATATAAAAAATTAATACTTTAACAAATATAAAATAAATTAAATAACTACAATCGGTTTCCGTTTAATATTCGATTTCGACAAAAAAGCGCCAGAAAAATGAATATTTTGAAATTGGAGGGCGTTTTTTTAAACGGAATTCAAGAAAAAATAACCCGCTGGACAAAAACGGTTTTGCACCCCCTGCCGAAATGTTAATGAAAGGATGCCTCTTTGGGTAAAATGACCAGTATCAATACCTCCGGAAAATTCTCACATATGTAACGCGCGCAACTAGCCGCCGGCGGTACCCATCCACCGACTTCAAATTATCAAGTACAAAGCTTTCATTCCCAACATCGGTTGCTAGAATGTTCCTGGTTAACGGGCCCAACTTTCAATTCACTGCGGCGAAACTGCAGCGGAGAATCCGGCGAAAGCAAATGACGGAAAAATGAACGTGTCGTATTTCGAACACAGGTGTGACAAAAAAATTCCGCACGCGGCGAAACCGCATTTTTGCGCTTGAAATCTTAAAGAAATGTGAAAACGAAAAGAGAAAGCGTCGAACTGCGAAACCCGCAGCCTTCAAGGGTTTGAAAAGAAAAAGGGCACTTAGAAAAGCGCCCTCAATTTGTTACTATCCTATGAAAACCCTATTTGTATACAAAGGTATATCGATGTTAACTTTATTTGAAATTTTCAGCGGTGAATAACAAATAATTAACAAAGTATCAGCATTATTTATACTTGTCAAACCCACTACCATGGCCGGTTTCATCATGCGGCCACATTTCACCGGAACGCCGATTCTTGTTAAAAAGTCCTGAATGAATCAGCTACAACCCATGCTATTTCCGCAATTCAGGCATTTGTAGCATGTGCCGGAACGAACCGTTATGTGCCCGCAGGTGTTACATGCCGGCGCATCGCTCTGCATGCTGCGCATGTATTCCTGGGTACCGCCTTCGCTCCCCGCAGCCGCCACAGGCTGCGCTTTGGCCGATTTCGGTGCCGGCGCTTCCGGCTTGTTGCCCACGATCCGCACGTTCGACAGCGCGGGCTTCGCCGCCGGCGCGGCAGGCGCTTCGTCCCACTCGTCTTCGCCCGTATTGCCCGGTGCATCGAGGATGTGGACGAGGTCCGTGCGGCCGAGGTACTCGTATCCCAACACACGGAAAATATAATCGATCAGCGAAGTAGCCGAACGGATGTTCGGATGGTCTACCATTCCGGCGGGCTCAAACCGCGTAAACACGAACTTGTCCACAAACTCTTCCAGCGGCACGCCATACTGCAATCCCACGCTCACCGCGATGGCGAAGCAGTTCATGAGGCTGCGCAATGTGGAACCCTCTTTCGCCAGGTCCACGAAAATCTCGCCCAGCGTACCGTCGCCATATTCGCCGGTGCGCACGAAAATCGGCTGACCGCCCACTTTCGCTTTCTGCGTAAACCCACGGCGCTTGGCCGGCAGCGTTTTGCGCTCCACGATCCGCGACAGCGCGCGTTTCAGCGAAGTGTCCGTGCTCGCGGTCATGCGCTTGTTCAGTTCTTCCAGCAGCTCGTCGATCGTGAGCTGGTTCATATCGATGATCTGCGCGGTTTCTGCTGCAGGCGCTTCCGCTTCGGTGGATTTTTTCTTTTTGTCGCTCTTGTTGCTCAGCGGCTGGCTCAGTTTGGAACCGTCGCGGTACAGCGCGCAGGCTTTCAAACCCAGTTCCCAGCTCAGTTTATAGGAATCCGCGATTTCTTCTACCACGGCCTCGTTGGGCAGGTTGATGGTTTTGGAAATAGCGCCGGAAATGAACGGCTGCGCCGCGGCCATCATCCGGATATGCCCGTGGGGATGGATGTAGCGTTCGCCTTTTTTCCCGCATTTATTGGCGCAATCGAAAATCGGCAGATGCGCCTCTTTCAGGTAGGGCGCGCCTTCCACCGTCATCGTACCACAAACGTAATCGTTCGCCGCTTCGATCTGTTCGTCGGTAAATCCGAGCTCGTGCAGCAGGCTGAATTCCATATTGAAATACTGCTCCGGCGTGAAGCCCAGTCTTTGCAGGCATTCCTCACCGAGCGTGTACACGTTGAAAACGAATGCGATATCGAAAGATGAGGCTACTGCGGTGTCGAGTTTTTTCAGCTCGTCGCTGATAAAACCTTTTTCGCTGAGGGTTTGCGGGTTGATGTAAGGCGCGCCGCCGAAGCTGCCCGTCCCTTTTGCATAATCCACGATCGCCTTCACTTCATTGTCTTTGTAACCGAGGTTCCTGAGCGCTGTGGGAATCGATTGATTGATGATCTTGAAGTATCCGCCGCCCGACAGTTTTTTGAATTTCACCAGCGCGAAATCGGGTTCCACACCGGTGGTATCGCAATCCATCACCAGGCCGATCGTACCGGTGGGTGCGATCACGGTGGCTTGCGCGTTGCGGTAACCGTATTGTTCGCCCAATTGCACGGCGTCGTCCCAGGCTTTGGTGGCCGCCGTGAGCAGGTAATCCGGGCAGAAGCGCGCGTTGATCCCCTGCGGCCGGATCTCGATCCCTTCGTACGCCTCGATGGCATCGTAAGCAGCGGCGCGGTGGTTGCGCATCACGCGTAGCATGTCCTGTTTATTCTCTTCGTATTTGGGGAAAGCGCCGAGGTGCCCGGCCATTTCGGCGGATGTTTTATAGGATACGCCGGTCATGATCGCCGTGATCGCCCCCGCGATCCCGCGGGCCTCTTCACTGTCGTACGCGATTCCACTTACCATGAGCATGCTGCCGAGGTTGGCGTACCCCAGCCCCAGGGTGCGGTACTGATAGCTCAGCTCCGCCACCTCTTTGGAAGGGAATTGCGCCATGAGCACGGAAACTTCCAGCACCACGGTCCACAGCCGCACCGTGTATTCAAAACCTTTCACATCGAACCGGCTGGCGTCTTCATCGAAGAACCGGCGAAGGTTCACCGAAGCCAGGTTGCAGGCGGTATTGTCGAGGAACATGTATTCCGAACAGGGGTTCGACGCGTTGATGCGGCCGCCCTGCGGACAAGTATGCCATTCGTTGATCGTGGTGTCGTATTGCGTTCCGGGGTCGGCGCAGCGCCAGGCCGCGTAGGCGATCTGGTTCCATAAGTCGCTGGCTTTCACCGTTTTCATCACTTTCCCGTTGGTTCTCGCCGTGAGGTTCCAGTCGCCATCGGCTTCCAGGGCATGGAAGAAGCTGTTGGGGATGCGGACGGAGTTATTGGAGTTCTGGCCGGAAACGGTTTTGTAGGCTTCGCCTTCGTAATCGGAGGCGTAGCCGGCGTTGATGAGGGCGCCGACTTTCTTTTCCTCTTCCACTTTCCAGTTGATGAAATTGAGGATTTCGGGGTGGTCGAGGTCTAGGCAGACCATTTTCGCGGCGCGGCGGGTGGTGCCGCCCGATTTGATGGCGCCGGCGGCGCGGTCGCCGATTTTGAGGAAGCTCATGAGGCCGGAGGAGGTGCCCCCGCCGCCGAGTTTCTCGCCTTCTCCGCGGATGCGGGAGAAGTTGGTGCCTACGCCGGAGCCGTATTTAAAGATGCGCGCTTCGCGGACCCAGAGGTCCATGATGCCGCCGTCGTTCACCAGGTCGTCGTCCACGCTCAGGATAAAACAGGCGTGTGGTTGCGGCCGTTCGTATGCGGAGGTGGATTTCTGGAGTTTTTCGGTTTTGGGGTCCACGAAATAGTGGCCCTGCGGTTTGCCCTTGATGCCGTAGCTTTCGTAGAGGCCGGTGTTGAACCATTGGGGGGAATTGGGCACGCAGGCCTGGTTGAGCATGCAATACGCCAGTTCTTCGTAGAAAACCTGTGCATCGGCGGGTGAGGCGAAGTAATCGTATTTTTCGCCCCAGGCGCGCCAGCAGTTGGCCATGCGGTGGATCACCTGGCGAACGGAGGTTTCGCGGCCGGTGGAGCCATCGGGCTGGGGAACACCGGCTTTCCGGAAGTATTTCTGGGCGAGGATGTCGGTAGCGATCTGCGACCAGCCCTTCGGTACTTCCACATTATTCATTTCAAAAACTACATCGCCTCCCGGGTTGCGGATCACGGAAGAGCGCAAATCATACTCGAACTGATCGAAGGGGCTCACGCCTTCGCGGGTAAAATGCCGTGAAAACGCAAGACCACCGGTCTTTTTTACTTGATTTTTCATGCCCTAGAAAATTTTTAACAGGATTAAACAAAACTGGTTTTTCGACTCTTTGGTGTGGGATAACTAAGTTACCGTACAATGGTACACAAACGAGTTTTTGTTTTGCACAGCTTGTGGAAAAGCCTCCATTAACAAAAACGGCAGCAAGGGTGTTGATATTTCACTGTTTTTGGGGCGAAGTCAATTGCAAAATCAATACCATGCATATTTATTTCACCCTGTCCTTATTACGAAAAATTGTATACATTTGCGACAACCGGAACAATGCATTATTTAATGTACAGAAAAATATACAATTCCTTTATCGAGAGAAAGGCAAAGGGTACAAAGTCATTCGCTGTTCTGATCGATCCGGATAAGGTTACACCTGAAGGGATCGCAGATTTGGCGGGCAAATGCACGGAATCGAAGGTAGATTACATCTTCCTGGGCGGCAGCCTGGTGATCACGGACCATCTCGATGATGTAGTCCAGCAGATCAAGGCGAGCTGTGACATTCCGGTGATCCTGTTTCCCGGAAGCCCCTCCCAGGTGTCTCGCTATGCAGACGCACTGCTGTACCTTTCCATGATCTCGGGCCGTAATCCGGAACTGCTGATCGGCCAGCACGTGGTATCTGCTGCCGCGGTGAAGAAAAGCGGGCTGGAAGTTATTTCCACCGGTTATATGGTGATCGACGGCGGCGCCCCCACTACGGTTTCCTACATCAGTAACGCCACGCCCATTCCGGCAGATAAGGACGATATCGCGATGTGCACGGCCATGGCGGGCGATATGCTCGGCATGAAAGTGATTTATATGGACGCCGGTTCCGGCGCCCGCAAGCCTATCACGGAAAGCATGATCCAGCGGGTGAGCAGCCAGGTGGAAGTTCCGGTGATCGTGGGCGGAGGTATCCGCACCGCAGAAAAAGCATATCTGAATTGTAAAGCCGGCGCCGATATCATTGTTGTCGGAAACGCCATCGAAAAAGACGCGTCCCTCATCCGGGAAATCGCTGATGCCGTTCACAGCGCCCCTGTAAACGCCGCCCGTTAACCCCCTGGCTTATCAAGCCAATACGTTTCAGCCGCTCAAATTATCCCTCTATCAAAATTTTTATTGATCCCCGCAAGATTTGTGTAAAAAACTTGCAGAGGTTTAATATCTTGCATCCCGAAACCAACCAGACCATTTTTTTAGATTATTTCGGCCCTGAATAAGCGGCGATGTGGACGTGAGCAATGTTTATTAGATTCATTCAAGGCCGACGCTTTTCATCCGCCCTGTTTGTGTGTATTTATACCTAACACAAGCATATCCAGAGAATTTATTACAGTACGCGTAACGTAATCTGTCCAGGTCATGGTTCGGCTATGGCATTACTATGGTTTTTTCGGCCGTAAGGCCTTTTTTCATAAGCATAATTTAAATAAAAGCGGGCTGCCTTCTCCAGGGCAGCCCTTTCCTTTAAATACTCCGTCCAATTGTCCGAAGCATTAGACCGGCAAAACATTCCCGGGTTTAACCGAAAAAGGGCGAAGGAAAAATAATTTCCATCGCCCTTCCCAAAAGGTTTATCCAAAAGCCCTACAGGCTCATCATTTCCTTGAATTTCACCGCCTGCCTGCGGCTCACTTCGATCTTCTCCCCGCCGCGCATTTCCAGCAACAGCCCGCCGTTGAAATACGTATCTATCCGCTCGATCATGCGCAGGTTCACGATATGTTTACGGTTGGCGCGAAAGAACACGCGCTCGTCCAGCCGCTCTTCCAGTGCATTCAACGATTTGAGGATCAATGGCTTATTGGTTTCGAAATACACGCGGGCATAGTTGCCGACGCTTTCGAACAGCCTGATTTCCTGCAATTTGACGAACCAGCAGCGGTCGCCGTCTTTCACGAACACCTGGTCGGCTTCTCCGAGGATATTGCGGATCCCGGAGGCGGAAGCGATCCTTTCTTTTTCATCCGCCTGGTGGAGCTTGTGGATGGCATCGGCCAGCCGCTTCGGCTCGATGGGCTTCAGCAGGTAATCCAACGCATTGTATTCGAACGCTTTAAGCGCGTATTCGTCGTACGCGGTGGTGAAGATCACCTGGGGCGTTCTTTCCAGTTCGGCCAGCAGATCAAAGCCGGTCTTGTCCGGCATCTGGATGTCGAGGAAAAGCAGATCGGGCCTGAGCGATTCGATCTTTTCCATCCCGTCTTTCGCATTTACCGCTTCACCTACCACCACGATCTCGGGATGGTCTGCCAGCAGCTTTTTGAGTTCGCTCCTGGCCAGTCGTTCGTCGTCTATGATCAAAGCTTTTTTCATACTGTCAAAATTGGTTGACGATTTTATAATAGCGGCATGAGCACTTTGGCTTCTACCGTTGCGTGATCGATGTTTTTGATGTCGAAGGAAGCTCTTTTCCCGAAGAGGATCCCCAGCCGCTGGCGGGTGGAAGCGAGGCCGAAACCTCCGCCGTTCTGCTGTTTTTCGACGATTTGCCCGGTGTTGCGGATGGTGATCTCGTGGCACATGTCGTGGACATGGGAGCCGATGAGGATCAGGCCGCCGTTCACCTCGCGGGAGATGCCGTGCTTGATGGCGTTTTCCACGAGGGTTTGCAGCATCAGCGGGGGCACCGGGAGCTCGAGGGTTTCCGGATCGATGTCGTACTGCACTTTCAACCGCTCCTCGAACCGGATATTTTCCAATGCAAGATAATCTTTTACGATGCTCAGTTCGTTTTCCAGGCTCACGGTTTCGGCCTTATCCGCCTGCATCGAGTTGCGGAGGATGTTGCTGAGCTCGGTGATAGCCGTTCTGGCGCGGCGCGGATTTTCGTCCACCAGCGCGCGGATACTGTTCAACGCATTGAAAATGAAGTGCGGATTGAGCTGGCTCTTGATCGTCTTCAGTTCGAGCGTGCGCACGGTAGTTTCCAGCCGGAGCTGGTTCAACTGGGAATTACGGCTTTCCTCCACATAATGCCAGAGGAAATAGATCACGGCCCAAAGCGTAATAAAGGTGGTCTGCTGCAGGAAGGTCCGCAGCCAGTTGTCATAGAAATCCACCTCGAAATGGGAGTGGTTCATGGCGTAATAGAAGCCGCTCAGGATGAAAGAATCGATCGTGGCGCACACCACACTCCCGAAAAAGAAGTAAATGGCCACGCTTTCGAACGGCTTTTCGATCCATTTGTATTTGACGATAATAGCCCGGAAACCATGCGTGATGGCAATGCCCAGGAGCGCGGTGGCGAGCATGTAAGGCGGCATCCACCACTCCATTTTGTCCATCGAAACGGCCACGAAAAAGTAAAGAAAGGCACACGCTCCCCACCCGAGTATCTGGCACCACCAATATTTAGACAAGCGTTTTAACATTCAGTAAAAGTTAGCAAAGTCCTGCGATAAAACCTGCTTCTTCCAAAAATACCAAGCAGCACCGCGCGCCGAAACCCAATTATTACCAATGGCGGTTTAAGCGGTTAAATGGGCCAAAGCGCCAATCCCCTCCACCGGCGGCGCTCCTGACCGAAATGACAATCCCATCAAGACAAAAATTTACATATAAAATTGATTCTCAATATCATAAGCCCTGTCCGGCTCCAAAAAGCTTCGGATAGCATCAAAAAAGTGCTGACGGTGAATGGATTTGTGCGGCGGATGGGCCGAAAAATGCGGCAGAACATGTATTTTTGGGCATTAAACCCAAAAGGTGATATGGAAATTACGGCAGGTCAATTACTGAGCCAGATCGAGTACCCGTCCGATCTGCGGAAACTGAACAAGGAGCAACTGCACCAGGTGTGCGACGAGCTGCGCCAGTTCATCATTGACGTCGTGAGCGTTCACGGCGGCCATTTCGGTGCCAGCCTGGGCGTGGTGGAACTCACCGTTGCGCTCCATTATGCTTACAACACGCCGTACGACCAGCTCGTGTGGGACGTGGGGCACCAGGCCTACGGCCACAAGATCCTCACCGGCCGTAAAAGCGTTTTCCATACCAACCGCAAATACAAAGGCATAGCCGGGTTCCCGAACCGCGGAGAAAGCGAATACGACACCTTCGGCGTAGGGCACTCCTCCACCTCCATCGGCGCCGCGCTCGGCATGGCCATCGCTTCCGCCAACAAAGGCGAGCACGACCGCCAGCACATCGCCGTGATCGGCGACGGCGCCATGACGGCCGGTATGGCTTTCGAAGCCCTCAACCACGCCGGCGTGTCCAATGCCAATGTGCTCATTATCCTCAACGACAACTGCATGTCCATCGATCCGAACGTGGGCGCGCTGAAAGAATACCTGACCGATATCACCACTTCCCAGACTTACAACAAGCTCCGCGACGATGTCTGGAACCTGCTCGGGAAACTGCCCATCGGCAAAAGATTTACCCGCGACATGGCCTCCAAGCTCGAAGCCAGCGTCAAAGGCATGGTAACCAAATCCAGCAACCTGTTCGAAAGCCTCAACCTCCGGTATTTCGGGCCGATCGACGGGCATAACATCACCAAACTGGTAGATACCCTGCAAGACCTGCGCAACATCCCCGGCCCCAAGCTGCTGCATGTGCGCACCGTGAAAGGGAAAGGCTACGCGCTGGCGGAAAAAGACCAGACCAAGTGGCATGCGCCCGGACTGTTCGACAAAATCACCGGCGAGATCTTCAAAAAGGCGATCGAAACGCCGCAACCTCCCAAATACCAGGACGTATTCGGCCACACCATCATTGAACTGGCCGAAAAGAACGATACCATCATGGGCATTACGCCCGCCATGCCTTCCGGCTCCTCCCTGAAATGGATGATGGAGAAAATGCCGCACCGCGCCATAGACGTAGGCATCTGCGAACAGCACGCCGTAACGCTCTCCGCCGGCCTGGCCACCCAGGGCATGAAAGTGTATTGCAACATCTACTCGTCGTTCATGCAACGCGCGTACGACCAGGTGATCCACGACGTAGCCATCCAGAACCTGCCCGTGGTGTTCTGCCTCGACAGGGCGGGGCTCGTGGGGGAAGACGGCTACACCCACCATGGCGCGTACGATATTCCCTACATGCGCTGCATCCCGAACCTCATCGTGAGCGCGCCCATGAACGAGGAAGAGCTGCGCAACCTCATGTATACCGCCCAGTTGCCGACCACCGTCAACCCCTTCGTGATCCGCTACCCGCGCGGCGAAGGCGTGATGCCCGACTGGCGGAGGCCTTTCGCTCCCGTTAAGATCGGCACCGGCAGAAAAATACAGGACGGCCGAGACGTAGCCATCCTTTCCTTCGGCCACCCCGGTAACTATGTAACCGAGGCCATGAAGGAACTGATGACCGACGGCCTGCAGCCTGCGCATTACGACATGCGGTTCGTGAAACCCCTCGATACGGAGATGCTCCACGAGATCTTCCAACGCTTCGACCGGGTGATCACCGTTGAAGACGGCGCCCTGCAAGGCGGCTTCGGCAGCGCAGTGCTCGAATTCATGGTGGATAACGAATACAAGGCAGACGTGAAGCGCCTCGGCATCCCCGACCGCCTCGTAGAACATGGCAAACCCGCCGAACTGCAACGCGAATGCGGGTACGATGCAGCCGCCATCGCATCGGCCGTCCGCGCCATGATTGGCAGCAAAATTTCCGTTCAAACCAGCTGATAAAGGCCGTCTTGGCGCCCGGAGCACCGGGCGCCGCATTGCACCATGCGCGACCTCTACATATCACTTCGCATTACGCACACCATCCGCGAAACGCCGGACACGTACACCTACCGCTTCGAAAGCGCGGACGGGAAACCCGTGAAATACCGCGCCGGACAATTCCTCACCTTCCTCGTGGAGCTTCACGGTACGGAATACAGGCGGTCTTACTCCCTCAGCACCACGCCGGGGATCGATGATCACCTGGCCGTAACGGTCAAACGCGTGACCAACGGCGCCATTTCCCGCCACATCATCCGCCACTGGCAGGTGGGCGACGTCGTGACCTCGCTCCTGCCTTCCGGCCGGTTCGTGCTCGACAGCCAGCCCGATTCCGCGCGCGACATCCTTTTGCTGGGGGCCGGCAGCGGCATCACGCCCCTGTTTTCTCTCCTGCAGCAGGCGCTGTACGAAGAAAAGGCATCGCACG
This sequence comes from Chitinophaga caseinilytica, assembly GCF_038396765.1. Taxonomy (NCBI): domain Bacteria; kingdom Pseudomonadati; phylum Bacteroidota; class Chitinophagia; order Chitinophagales; family Chitinophagaceae; genus Chitinophaga; species Chitinophaga caseinilytica. Next base: position 701,071 of record NZ_CP150096.1, read on the forward strand.
TTACGCTGATCTACAGCAACCGGAACGAGGAAAGCGCCATCTTCCGCGATCGCATACTGGCGCTGGAAACCCGCTTCCCCGAGCGGCTGACCGTAGTCTGGATCTTCAGCGACCCGGTAGACGCGGCGCCCGGCATCCGGCGGATGAACAACCTCATTCTCGAATCCATCGCGCCCAAACATTTGCGGCATCCCCGCGGATCGGCGCTTTTTTATATCTGCGGGCCGGCCGAATACATGCGCATGGCCCAGTTTACCCTCACTTTCATGGGCTTCCGGCCCGATCAGCTCCACAAGGAAAATTTTGTGGTGAATACCGACGCGAAGATCGCGCGGGTGGCCGTGCCAGAAGATACTTCCATCAAACAGGTGCGGCTCCTGCATAGCGGCGTGGAGCAGACGTTGCCCGTGCCCGGGAACGAGACCATCCTCCATGCGGCGCTCCGCCAGCATGTGGCGCTGCCATACAGTTGCAAGGGCGGCGTTTGCGGATCGTGCATCGCTACCTGCACCAGCGGAAAGGTCTGGATGTCTGTCAACGAAGTGCTGACTGAAAAAGAGCTTTCCAAAGGCATGGTCCTCACCTGCACCGGGTACGCCCAAAGCGACGACGTTACCCTCGAATGGTGACAAGCAAGTTTGCGTACAATCCGCGCCGGGATTGAATCTTGGCTGGTATCTGTAAAATGGCTACCTTCCGTTAAATTCATGTGATGCGCTTACCTGCCCTGAAAATCACGGGCATACTGGCGGCAGCCGGCCTTCTCTGGGGGATGGTATACCGGCCGCTCCGCATGTTGCTGGCGGATTGGTTTCCGGGCAGCGATGCGGGTATCATTTTGTTTTTCGTTTTCCTCGTTATTTCCTGTTCGATCGTTTTTGTGGCTGCGCGATGGATGTTCCGTTCCGCCGAATCCCTGCATGCGCCCTATCGCCAGTTTTTCAGCGAGCATCCGGTGCCGATGTGGGTGTATGAATGGGGAAGCCTGCGGTTCCTCGCGGTGAACGATGCGGCGGTTAAAAAGTATGGTTATTCGCAGGAAGAATTTGCGTCCATGACCTTGCACGACATCCGCGATCCCGCCACCATTCCGGAATTGATGGAAGATGTAAAGCGGACCGATACCACCATTTCCTACCGCGGCATCTGGCAGCACCGGCGTAGGAACGGGGAAACGTTTTACGTGGAGCTCCACTCCCGCCCCACCCTTTTCCAGGGCAAACAGGCGCGCATCGTCATGGCGCTGGACATCGACGCGGAAGTGCGGCAAATGATCGAAGCGAGGGATATCAGCTCGCGGTACGACCTCCTGGCCCAGGTAACACCGGATTACGTTTATTACTACGATATCAAGCAGAACCGCATCGCCCGGAACCACGGTCCCGTCACACTTTTCGGCTACCGCGATGCAGACGTCGGCGATACGATGGAATGGTGGCAGGAAAGGGTACATCCGGAAGACCTGCCCAACGTCATGCAACATTTCGACATTACCTGCACGCTTTGCAAAGACAGGCTGGAAGCGCGGTACCGATTCCGTTGCGCCGACGGCCATTACAAATACGTGTACGACCGCGGGTATATCATCTATAACGAACAGCGCCAGCCCATCCGCGTCATCGGCGTGATGCAGGACGTAGACGAAAGCACGCGGCAGAAACAGGAGATCGAGCTGCTGAGCCTCGTGGCGAGCCACACCGCCAACAGCGTTATCATCCTCGACGCACGGGGCCGGATTGAATGGGTGAACGAAGGTTTCCGCATCATGACCGGTTACCTGCAAGACGAAGTGAATGGCAAACTGGTGAAAGAGGTCCTGTCTGGCCCAGACACCGATCCCGCCACGGTATTGCAGATCGAAGATCAAATGGCGCGCGCATCCGCGTTCAACATCGAAATCCTCAACTACAAAAAGAACGGCGCGCATTACTGGGTGAAATCCGACGTTACGCCCGTACTCAACGCCCATGGCGAGTTACAGCAATACATCCTCATCCAGACAGACATTACGGAACGGCGCACGTTCATGCAGCGCCTGCAGGAAAACAACGATACGCTGCACGAAATCGCGCGGATCAATTCACACGAAATCCGCAAGCCCGTATCGTCTATCCTGGGCATCATGTCGATGTTCGATCTCGATAAAAATGAGCCGGGCCTGAACAACAGGCTGCTGGCCATGTTGCGGGAATGCAGCACGGAACTGGACGCAATGCTGCATAAGATACAGGACAAGCTGCGCCAGACGAATCACCGGTAATATGACGGGGTTTAATCGTACGATTCGAACCGGTGGAACTCACCGGCCAATTCATTGTGGAGTTTATGGAATACCTGCATGCGGTCTTGCAGGCTGTTAATGTCGTCTACAGGCCTGTCGTGATGCACGATGGCGGGGTTGCCGTAACCCATGTGCTTGGCGGACTGCTTCAGGTCGTGGTACATTTCGTCGGCTACTTCGAGCTGCCGGATAAACTGGTTCTGGAAATGTTCGATCGCCATGGATCTTTCATTATTGGCTTGCGGCGAGGTGGCGATTTCCTGTAGTTTGCCGCGCATGGTACGTAAGCTGGAACGTACGTTATCTACTTCTTCTTTCCAGGTCGAGAACTGTGCCTGGATGTCTGTTGACTGTGCTGGTACTTCCATGATATATTGATTAAAGTGACAGGATGACGATTGTGCGCATCATAAGCCCTGCTTTTGTTTCAATATCCCATTCAGATCAATCTTACGCTCAGGTCTAATTTACGGAGAATTTGGGTTCGGGGAACGAAAAACCCGGTGGATTTTTTCCACCGGGCGGGTATTTTATGTGAATTCGGATCATGCGAGCATGGGCACGTCCATCAGCAGCAACTGCGCGTCTTCGGATGTTGCAACATCGAGATGGGCGTAATCTTCCACCGCAATGGCGTCGCGCGGGGACAGGGTTTCGCCGGCGGCGGTAACGGTGCCGCTGATGACGAACAGGTAAAGGCCGTTTCCTTCTTTTTTGGGGGAATAGCTGAATGCCTGCCCTTTATCGAAGTTCCCGAGCGAGAACCAGGCATCCTGGTTCATGGGGAGGCCTTCTCCCGTTCCCTCGGGCGAAACCACTACCTGCAGGCGGTTGTGCCGGTCTGCGGGGTCGAAGGTTTGCTGGTCGTACCGCGGGGCAACGTCGCGTTTTTTCGGGAAAAGCCAGATCTGGAGGAATTTCACAGGATCGGTTTTGCTGGCGTTGAACTCGGAGTGCTCCACGCCGGTGCCGGCGCTCATGATCTGGACGTCGTTATGATTGATGATCTTGTGGCGGCCCGTGTTGTCGCGGTGCTCGAGGGCGCCGCTCAGCGGGATGCTCACGATCTCCATATTATCGTGCGGATGCGCCCCGAAGCCCATGCCGCCTTTCACGGTATCGTCGTTCAGCACGCGCAGCGCGCCGAAATGGATGCGATCTGGATTATAGTACCCGGCGAAGCTGAAAGTGTGGCTGGATTGCAGCCAGCCGTGATTGGCGAAGCCGCGGGAATCTGCACGGTGGATGGTCGTTTTCATATCTTGATTCTCCTTTTTTCTTTCCACAAATTTCCGAAAAAACATGCTCCGCAGCAATGGACGAGATGGCGCAAAAGGTGGACTATTTTTCCCGGAAAAGAAAGCCGGGCGCAGTTTTCACAACCACGCCCGGCTATTCGGCAAGATGTAACGGAAACGCTTATACGAGTTTCGCTTCCATCGTGATGTTGGTGTTGAGCAGTTTGGAAATCGGGCAGTTCGCTTTTGCGTCTTCCGCGAATTCCTGGAACTTGGCTTCGTCCAGGCCGGGCACGCTCGCCGTTACGGTGAGGTGGATGCCGGGGATGGCGCCGCCTTCGAAGGTTACGGCCGCTTTGGTGTCGATGTTGCCGGGGGTGAAACCTGCGCCGGAGATCACGAAGCTGAGCTTCATGGTGAAGCAGCCTGCATGCGCGGCGGCGATCAGTTCTTCGGGGTTGGTACCGATACCGGATTCAAAACGGCTGAGGTAGGAATATTGGGTATCTTTCAGCACGCCGGAGTCGGTAGATACGGTGCCATTGCCTTCTTTACCAGTGCCTTTCCAGTTTGCGGTTGCGGATCTTTTCATTTTGATGAGTTTATTTAGGGTGAAATGTTTCGCCAGGGAATAAAATTAAGGAATCCAGATTAAAAAAACCGGGCGAATTGCTCCGCCCGGTTTACCTAAACCCCCAAACAACCTGTATGTTACACTAATTCCACGAAATCTTCCAGGGGCTTTCTCACTTTCTTCGCATGCTGCATACCGTCTTCTTCCGCGCGGAATCCAATCGCCGCTACTACTACCGTCCGCAGGTTCTTTCCTTTCAGTCCTAATATCTCATCGTATGCAGCCGCATCGAACCCTTCCATGGGGCAGGCGTCTATGCCTTCTACCGCACTGGCCGTCAGCAGGGTGCCCAGGGCCAGGTAGGCCTGTTTGGACGTCCATACCGCGGCGGCATCTTCACTTAGGCGGCTCACCGTGCCCTTCATGACATTTTCAAATCCTTCCAGTTCGTTCCGCTGCAGATTCCGGGCGCCCGCAATGCGATCAATGTAGTTGTTCACATGTGCATCCTTCAGCTCGTCGTACCGCGCAAAGATCACGAGGTGCGATGCGTCCGTTATCTGCGGCTGGTTCCAGGATACGGCTTTCAGCGCTTCCCGCACCGCGGGGTCTTTCACCACAATTACCTTGTAAGGTTGCAGGCCGTAGCTGGATGCAGACAGCCGGGTAGCCTCAAGGACCCTCTCCAACTGCGCTTCATTCAATTTCTTCGTAGGATCGAACTTTTTAACGGCATAACGCCAGTTCAGTTTCTCGAGGATATCCATCGTCAGTTCCTTTATATTTTAATTATGCTTGTTTGATGATTTGCACCGCAGCGATCAGGCGAACTTCGTCGCTCACCACCAGGCCACCGGCTTCTGTAGTAGCCGACCAGGACAGGCCGAAATCTTTACGGTTGATTTTGCCGGTCAGCTCGAAACCTGCTTTGGTCTGGCCATACGGGTCGATCGTGATGCCGGAATATTCTACGTTCAGGGCCACCGGTTTGGTAACGCCACGGATGCTCAGGTCGCCTTTCAGGACGAAGGAGTCCGCATCGATTTTTTCAACGCCGGTAGACGTGAAGGTCAGTTTCGGATGATTGGGCGCATCGAAGAAATCGGGGCTCTTCAGGTGCTCGTCGCGCTGCGAATTCTTGGTGCTGATGCTGTTCACATCGGCTTCGAAGCTGATGGTAGCATCGGTAAAGTCGTCTTTGGTAGCGGTCACCGTACCGTCGAACTGTGCGAAGTGGCCGGTTACGTTGGTGATCATGAGGTGTTTTACTTTGAATTCAACTTCGCTGTGCGCGGGGTCAATTTTCCAGGTTGCCATTGTGTGTAAGTTTTTAAGTTGTTGATGAATGATAAGTTCGGTTTAGAAATTGTTGTTAGTTCAGCCGGCCCATTTTGCCGTTGTTATAATCGTCGATCGCAGTGATAATTTCTTCCTTGTTGTTCATGACGAACGGACCGTAAGCGAAGATGGATTCGCGGATGGGCTCGCCGTTCAAAACGAGCAGCGTGGCGTCTTCTTCCGCTTTTACGGTGATCGTTTCCCCGGCCTGTTCGAATACCGCGACCTCTACCGCTTTGGCGGCATGCGTTCCGTTGATGGTTACCGCACCTTTCAGGACTACGATGCCGGTATTAAAACCGTCGGGCAGTGTGAGGGTGGTTTCCGTTCCGGCGGTGAGCCGTATATCGAACAAGTTGATGGGCGTAAAGGTTTTTGCGGGACCGTTAACGCTGTCTAAATTCCCTGCGATGACGCGGGCGTAGCTGCCGTTGCCGAGGTCTGCCACGGGGATATCGGCGTTTAAGATCGACTGGTACCCGGGTTTATCCATTTTATGGGCTTTGGGCAGGTTTACCCAGAGCTGCGCCATTTCGAGGATGCCGCCGTTGCGGGTAAATTCACTTTCGTGCTTTTCTTCATGGACGATGCCCGAAGCGGCGGTCATCCATTGCACATCGCCGGGGCCGATTTTGCCGCTGTTGCCGCCGGAGTCCCGGTGCTGGAGGGCGCCCTGGTAGGCGATGGTCACGGTTTCGAACCCCCTGTGCGGGTGCTCTTCCACGCCGCGCGGCGTTTCCGAAGGCGCGAAGTAGTGAGGGGCCGCATAATCCAGCAGGAAAAACGGGCTCAACTGCTTGCCGATCATCTTGTTGCCGCCGGGGAAAAGGTTCTGGACCTTAAACCCGTCGCCAACCATGTGCGGCTGCGCGCCTTGATAAACATGTGCTACTTGCTTGGTGGTGTGTGTCATATTGCCTCCTTTAAAAGACAACACAAAATTACATGTTGTAACATCTATTTGAAATGGATAGAATGATGTAATCGGTGGACTTTTTTCGACCGGATCACATCTACATAACAATCAACACTTTACGAAAAAAGGACTACGCTTTTGCAAGTTCCTTGAATTCCGACGGAGTTTGGTTGGTGTATTTCTTGAAAAAGCGGGAGAAATAGTGGGGATCTTCAAACCCCAGGGCGTAGGCGATCTCTTTGGCCGTGAGATCGGTGTTATAGAGATACCGCTGCGCTTCGAGGATCACGCGGTTGCGGATATGCTCGCCGGCGGTGATGCCAGACAGCTGTTTGCTGATCTCGTTGAGCAGCACGGGTTTGATATGGAGTTGCGCGGCATAGTCGCTCACGTTCTTCAGCTCTTTATACCGTTGCTCGATGAGGCCTTTGAACGTCATGAACAGGGCGCTGTTGTGTTTCGACTGGTATTCCGGCGTGAGGGAAACGGGCTTGGGCGCGTTCCTGCTGGCGATGATGAGGAAGTATTGCAGCAGGTTGCGGAATGCAGAATGGTAATTGGCGCGGCGCGAGGTCACTTCTTCTTCCATCCGCTGGATCATCCAGTCGATTTCCTTTTCCACTGCCGGATCGGTGATGGGCACCACGGAACTGAACGCGTCGTTCACGAAAAGCCCGGTCTTAACGGGGTCCATGTCCGAAGAGCCGGCCGGGCACATCATACAGTTATGGAAAGCGATCATGTAGCCGTCGATCTTTTCCGAAGATTTAAGCTGATGTACCTGCCCGGGCGCGAGGAAGAACAGGGTGTTCTTTTTCACGGTGTGGGTCACGGTGTCGATGGTATGGGTCAGCTCTCCTTTTTTGATCCAGTAGATCGTATAGAAATCATGGCGGTGCGGAGCTTCCTGGTGCTCGAAGAACACGGGTCCGAGGCTGCACAGGTGCGACACGCTGAATTCCTGCGGATCGTCGGACGCACGGGCGTATTCGCCCAGGTTCACCACTTCTATATGTTCTTTCTTGCTTGCCATAATTCGCTAATCTTCAAAAACCACGGTTTCTTCTTCCGGGCGGTCGGCCGGGTCTACGTATTCGATGATAAAATTATTTCGGCCTTCGCCCACCATGATGGACAGGTATTTGGCCTGCACCAGTTCCAGCATGCCGAGGAACAGGAAGATGGCATGAACGCGGTCTTTACAATGGTCGAACATCTTTTCGAAAGCCATCGTTCTTTCCCCGCGCGCCAGGTCCATCATGTATTCGCGGCTGCCTTCCATGGTATAATCGTATTTGTATACCACGTGCTGCGGCTTGTTGCTGCGCTCTTTGACGCGTTGCATCACCTTCTCGAAGGTTTTGGTCAGCTTGAAAAGCGTGAGCGTCTGCACTTCGGAGCCTTCGCTCGTCAGTTCCCCGATTTCCGCCAGTTCTTTCTGGATGTTGCCGCGCTTCATCGCCAGCATACGGTCTGCCTCCTTCTCGGCCAGCTCCACCGCCGCGGCTTTGTAACGCTTGTATTCGAGGATCTTGTCTACCAGCTCCTGCCGCGGGTCGATCTCGTTCCCCGCCGCATCCACCTCCTTGCGCGGCAACAGCATTTTCGCCTTGATGCGCATCAGCGTGGAAATGAACAGGATGAATTCGCTCGCCAGCTCGATGTTGAGCTGCTCCATATGGTGGATATAGTCCAGGAAGTCGTTCGTCAGCTTCGTAATCGGAATATTATATATGTCCAGCTCGTCGCGTTCGATGAAAAACAGCAACAGGTCGAAGGGGCCTTCGAACTCGGGGAGACTGATCTTGTAAATATTCTGGTCACTCATAATTAAACAATAAAACCTGCCGGGAAGTACCGACAGGTTTATCAAAAATAACAAAAATCCGGGAGATCAGAACTTGGCCGTCAGCCCCACGCCCAATGTCTGCTTTATCTGCAGCCTGGGGCCCATGATGCCGGTTTCCTTGTTCTCGAAAACCCGCACGTCGTCGTCGTAAATCATGTCCCAGGAAATATTGGCACTAATCAACTTATTGACTTTCAACGCGATAACGTTCGTCCAGAACACGTCGATATTACCGGGATTGTGTTTGTAGTTGGAAAACAGCTCCAGTTTCGACTTATACGTCATGTTCTTGGCGAACTCCTTATTATAATTAGCGGTAACATAGGCGCCGAACTCGCTTTTCACGTGTTTGCCGGTATCTACGCCGTAAGCGCCTTTATCTGACAGAAACTGGTCTCTCACCACGATCCACCTGCCGGTGAACGGCGACATGAACAGCGAAAAATCCTTGTTGGGCATCCAGTCTATACCGGGCGACAGTACGATGTAAGCCGGCGCGAAGAAGGTGGAAGTGAATTCCCGGGTGGAGTCTGTGGGGTAAATATAACCGTCAGACAGCTGGGTGCGGAGGTTGAAGAGCCCGCTCAGGTACCAGTTCCGGCCGATATCGTAGCCATATTTGGAGGTGAGGTCGAACCGGTCGTCGCTCTTCCGGTTGCCGAGGCTGGTGGTGTTCACGTAGCCGTAGGCGAGGTCGAGGTTGTTATCCCAGGAATGGCGGCCTTTTTTATAGTTCGCGAAAACATTGAAAGTGCCAAGGAGGGAGAGCGAAAGTTTATCGCCGCCCGCCGCCCAGTTGGAAAGCGAGCCCTGGTTAAAGGTGAGCCCGAAAGATCCGCCTTTGAACCAAAGCCGGCCGGTGGTATCTTTTTCGGTGGTCTTGATGCCTTTGACGGATTCTTCCCGCAATTTCTTGAAAGATTGGTCTTGGGCATGGAGGGCGCCGCCACAAAGGATCAGGGCCAGGAGGAAACAGGAAAAATGCTTCATGGTTACTGTCGGTTGAATACATTACAGCAACGGTTGACCGGGAACAACCGGTCAACCGTCTATTTTACAGAAATAAGATTATTGTTTTTTGAGCTCGTCGCGGATTTCCATAAGGAGCTGTTCGGTAGGCGTAGGGCCTGCGGGAGCGGGGGCTTCTTCGGGTTTCTTCATGCGGTTGATGGCCTTGATCACCAAGAACAATACAAATGCGACGATAAAGAATTCCACCAGCGCCTGTATGAACAGCCCGTACTTCAATTCTGCCGCGCCCACTGTAATGGATTTTGCCTTGAAATCGACGCCTTGCAGGAGAATTCCCACGATCGGCATAATGATGGCATCCACCAGGGAGTTGACGATCTTCCCGAAGGCGGCGCCGATAACAACACCGACAGCCAGGTCGATCACGTTACCCTTCATGGCAAAGGCTTTGAACTCACTGAAAAAAGACATACACAAGGTTTTTGAAGGTTAAGAAAGGGTTGAAATCCAGTGCAATTTTACAGAATTATGGTTTGACATCCTCATTATTTTTGACTTTCGGCAACTTCGGGAACTTCATTTTGAGGGACTTCAGTGTATCCCTCACCGTTTTGGCGATGAAGTATTCCTTGTACCAGTTATGATCCGCGGGCACGATGTACCAGGGGATTTTATTGCATTCCTTAAACACGTCTTCATACGCTTTCTGGTACTTTTTGAACAGTTTCGCTTCCGCGAAATCCTTCTCGTTGTACTTCCACATCTTCCGCGGGTCTTGCGTCCGCTCTTCGAGCCGGGCCATTTGCGCTCCCTGCGAAACGTGGAGGTAGAATTTGAGGATGTGCGTGCTGTTATGGTCGCGGAGGAGTTTTTCGAAATCGTTGATGGCGCCGAACCGCTTGGTGATCACGTCGTCGTCTACCCATTTATGTACCCGCTGTACGAGCACATCTTCATAATGCGACCTGTTGAACACCTGGATCGTTCCCTTTCCCGGAGCGTGCTGGTGGATGCGCCAGAGGAAGTCGTGGTCCATCTCCTGCGCGGTGGGCGCCTTGAAGGGCGTAACCACCACGCCCATGGGGTTCATGGTGCCGAAAACGTCGCGGACCACGCCGTCTTTCCCGCTGGCGTCCATTCCCTGGAGCACCACGAGCAGGCTGTGCTTGTGCTCCGCGTACAGGAGGTTCTGCAATTCGTCGAGGTCTTTGAGGATGGTTTGCATTTCCTCCTTAATTTGCTCCTTGTCGGCTTTTTTCGGAGCGGTGGTCGGGATGTCGGCTAGTTTGATGGATGGCATATCGCTATTTTTTCTTAATATACTTTAACATCGGCACAATTCGGAATCGGTACCTTTGCTGCACTATGGACCAACGCGTATTGAACTGGGGGATCTTCCTGCTGCTATCGCTCACCTGGGGCAGCTCGTTCATCCTCATGAAACTGGGACTGGCTTCGTTTTCCCCCTACCAGGTGGCCAGCATCCGGCTGATATCGGCCGGGGCGGCCCTGTTACCGTTTTTCTTCCGGTTCATCCGGCAAACGCCCGCGTCCAAAATACCCGTGATCATTTTGTCCGGTTTATTAGGTAACGGAATTCCGGCGTATTTGTTCTGTATCGCGGAAACGCGGATAGACAGTTCGCTGGCCGGCATGCTGAATTCCTTCACGCCGGTGTTCGCCCTCATCTTCTCGCTCGTCCTCTTCCATTCGCCTGTTTTGAAGCGGCAGGTGCTGGGGCTGATGATCGGGTTCGTGGGTGTGATCCTCCTCTTTCTCGTGAAGGGCGTAGACGCGAATGCGTACTGGTATTACGGCTTCCTGGTGATCCTGGCCACGGCGTGCTACGGGCTCAATATCGCGCTGGTGCATCATTACCTGAAAGAATTCCAGAGCCTGCAGTTGGTTTCGATTTCCCTGTTTTTCATGGGGCTCTTCGCGTTGCCGGTCTTGCTCCTGAGCGATTTCAGCGCCACTTTCCAGGCAGCAGAGCGGCCATGGATGAGCCTTGCGGCCAGCTGCACACTGGGTTTGGTCGGTACGGGCGTGGCGTCTCTCCTGTTTTACCAGCTGATCCGTTCTGCGGGCGCCATTTTCGCCAGTATGGTAACGTATGGGTTGCCGGTAGTGGCCATTGGATGGGGGTTCGTGGCCGGAGAAGCCATCAGCGGATGGCAGGTGCTCTGCCTGGGCGTGATCATGGGCGGTGTGTACCTCGTCAACCGGAAATAAATCTTTCCCGACGTTCATAAAAAAAGAGACAGGCCGCAACCTGTCTCTTTTCAAATATCTGAAGCATGGCGGTTAAATGGCCATGATTTCTTTGTCTTTCAATGCGCAATGCTTGTCTACCAGTACGATGTGCTTGTCCGTCAAATCCTGAACGTCGGCTTCCGCATCTTTGGCGGTGTCTTCGCTGAGACCGTCTTTCTGCAGTTTTTTGATGGCTTCGATGGCGTCGCGACGGATGTTGCGCACGGCAACTTTGGCGTGTTCGCCCTCTCCGTTCACTTTTTTCACCAGTTCTTTACGGCGCTCTTCGGTCAGCGGGGGGAGGAAGAGGCGGATGATCAAACCGTCGTTCTGCGGGTTGAGACCGATATTGGAAGCGATGATCGCTCTTTCGATGGCTTGCAGCATGTTTTTCTCCCAGGGTTGAACGGTGAGGGTGCGGGCGTCCGCAACGGCAACGTTGGCAACCTGGTTGAGGGGGTGGGTGCGCCGTAATAGTCTACCGTGATACCGTCGAGGATCACAGGATTGGCTTTACCGGCACGTATTCTTGTGAGCTCTGCTTCCAGGTGGGCAATTGCTTTCACCATGGAATCTTTCGCGTCGTCCAGGATTAAATTAAGTTCGTCTTGCATAAGAATATTTACTTAAAGTGCTTGCAAACCTACATGAAATCTTTTAATCGTCAAAGGGAAAGACGATGCGTTGGCCGTTGGCAAGCGGGGTGCGGCGGTTATTTGTCCTGCATGACGGATTCAGTGGGCACCCGCAGAATTTTGGATTTGGTGGTGGCGGGCTGCGGCTCAACAGGTGCAACTTCTGCGGCGGCGGCGAAGGCGATGGCGGCGGCGGCTTCCGAAGCGGCGATCTCTTTGCGGCGTTTCAGGTAGAAGAGGACGGAGGTGCCCCCCAGTGCCAGGCTCCCGACGAGGAACAGCAGCACCGTGGTGCCGAGGCTTTGCAGGTTATATGCGAGGAGAATGAAACCGATGTTGGATACCACGGCGATGCCGGTGGCCTGGCGATGGTTCAGCCCCAGGGCCAGCATGTAGTGGTGGATGTGGTGACGGTCGGCCGTGAAGGGGCTACGGCCGCGGGCCATACGGATGGTGAATACCCGGAGCGTGTCGAACAGGGGAATGATCAGCACGGCGAAAGCGATCGCCGGAACTGCCTGCAGGGGAACTGCGCTGGCGGGGTTGCCGGCCACATCGATGAATTTAACGATGAGCGTCGCGTTCACAAGGCCAACCAGCAGGGAGCCGGTGTCGCCCATGAAGATGCGCGCGGGAGAAACATTGTAGATGAGGAACGCGGCGAGGCCTGCAGCCAGGGAGAAACCCATCACGGCATACAGCATTTCGTGCGCGAAAAGGAAGTAAGCACCCAGCACGGCAGACACAACCAGCCCGATGCTGCCCGCCAGCCCGTCGATCCCGTCGATCAGGTTAAAGGCGTTGATGACTACGATAAAAGTGAAATAAGTAAGGAGGAGGCTGAAGTGGAAAGGAAGCTCGCCGATCCCGAGGAAGCCATACATATTGGATATATGCAGGTTGCCCAGGTAAATGATGGCAAATGCCGCCACGAGCTGGCCTACCAGTTTCTTAACGGGAGACAGGCCGACCAGGTCGTCCTTCATTCCCACGAAAAATATTACGAAGAAAGCGGCCAGCAGATATTGCAAGGGGAAATTCTCCTTGGCAGGTACACACACGGCAGACGCCAGTATGAACCCGGCAAAGAATCCCAGGCCACCTAATGTGGGGATTCGTACTTTATGCGATTTGCGCTCGTCCGGTTCGTCATATAGATGCTTCAGTTCAGCTACCCGGATCAACACCGGGATCGCAAAGTAGGTTATAACGAAACTCAGGATAGTTGCGATAATTACATTCTCCATACGGGGGGTTGTGGTGCAAAGATATTGAATTCAGTGAAATGTGTATCAAGAAATTTTGAGGCCCGACTTCCCCCTTTTTTAAAAATTCAGATAATCACTGAAAAAGCGGGGAATTTCTTATTACTTTTGCGAAGCTAAAAACGCCAATTATCATGCCAGAACTGAAAGATATAGCCACACAGATCAGGCGGGACATCGTAAGGATGGTGCACGCCGTACAAAGCGGCCACCCCGGCGGTTCGCTCGGTTGCACCGACTTTTTCACGGCCCTGTATTTCAAGGTCATGGAACATCAGCCCGTGCCCTTCGAGATGGACGGTAAAAACCAGGACCTGTTTTTCCTTTCCAACGGTCACATTTCTCCCGTCTTCTACAGCGCACTCGCCCGCTCCGGGTACTTCCCGGTGCCCGAACTGGCTACTTTCCGCAAGCTGGACAGCCGCCTCCAGGGCCACCCCACTACCCACGAACACCTCCCCGGTATCCGCGTAGCGTCCGGCTCCCTCGGCCAGGGCCTCAGCGTTGCCTGCGGCGCCGCCCTCACCAAAAAACTGAACAACGATCATAAAGTCGTTTATTCACTCCATGGCGACGGCGAGCTCCAGGAAGGCCAGAACTGGGAAGCCATCATGTTCGCCGCCCACCACAAAATCGATAACCTCATCGCCACCGTTGACTACAACGGCCAGCAGATCGACGGCCCCACCGATAAAGTAATGAGCCTCGGCGACCTCGAAGCCAAATTCCACGCCTTCGGCTGGAGAGTCCTCTCCATGAACGGCAACGATATGGACGACGTGGTAGCTACCCTTCAGAAAGCCAAAAGCCTCACCGGCAAAGCACAACCCATCGTGATCCTCATGACCACCGTAATGGGCGCCGGCGTTGACTTTATGATGGGCTCGCACGAATGGCACGGCATCGCTCCGAACGACGAGCAGCTGGCCAAAGCACTCGCCCAGTTGCCCGAAACCCTCGGCGACTACTAATAGTTTTTTACCATCCGTAAAATAGGAAAGCGTACCCTCGGGTACGCTTTTTTTATGGGCTTGCGTTGGCGCAATATCGTATGCGAGTATGTTAAAGTGACAAGTCAGGTCGCCTTCAATGAAATCACCTGCCGCGCCGCACGGTGGGCCGGGTACCAGCTCGCCAGCGTTCCGATCACCACGATCGTTACGGCCACCAGCAGGAAATCGTTCAGGTGCATTTCAACCGGATAGGCATCGATGAGGAAAGTACCGCCGCCGAGCTTCACCAGGCCGAAGTATTGCTGCACCAGGCAAATAATAATGGCCAGCCCGAACCCGACTACCGTTCCGGAACCCGCGATCATCAGCCCCTCGGCCAGGAATATCCTCCGGATGGTGGCGGTCCTGGCGCCCATGGCTTTAAGGATCGTAATGTCTTTCTGCTTTTCTATCACCAGCATCGACAGTGAGCCGATCATGTTGAAGGCCGCGATAACGAGGATGAAACTGAGGAATACGTACGTCAGCCATTTTTCCACCATCATTACATTATATATGGTAGCGTGCTGCTCCATGCGCGTCTGGATCTGCACCCCTTCGCCCAGGAGCGCCTGCAGCGCGCGCTTGACCTTTCGCTCACCCGCACCCGGCGCCATGGCCACTTCGATGGCCGAGACCTCGCCCGGTTGCATATCGAGCATCCGGCGGAGGAACCCGATGTCCACCAACACGTATTTACTATCGAACTCCTGTTGTATCGCGAATGAGCCCGCGGGGTACGCGGTACCGGAAACGACCGACTGGTCGGGCATCAGCGGGTTGAACGCGGCATCGTCGCGCCGCGGCATATAAACGGTAATGGGCACACGGCTTTTCTCCACATCGAGCCCGAGCGACATTTCCACGCCAAGGCCCAGTACGGCCTGCGGCCCCGTTTCATCTTTCAGGCTGTATTCGCCGCTCACCAGTTTGTCTTGCACATGCGCCACTTTGGTGAAATCATCGTCCACACCTTTCACCACCGCGATGGTTTGCTTGGTGCCGTTGCGCACGACCGCTTTTTCTTCGACGGTAGACGAAATGCTCGCCACACCGGGCACGGCGGCGATCTGTTTCAGCTGGTCTGCCGTAAGCACGAAGGTTTTGCCGCTGTCAGGGACGATGCGGAAGTCGGGATAGAAAGATGAGTACAATGATTTGACGAGCCCCGTGAAGCCGTTGAACACGCTGAGAACGGTGATGAGCGCGGCGGTGCCGACGGCGATGGCGCCCACGCTCACCCATGCGATGATATTGATCGCCGTGGTGGATTTTCGGGCGCGGAAATATCGTGCAGCGAATTGCCAGATCATGCGAAAAGATGGACGGGATTAGGGTTTCTGCTTTTTATCGTCTTCGTTGATCTTTTTGAACAGTTCTTCCATTTTGAAAACATGATCGAGCGTATCGTCCAGGAAGAAAGTCAGTTCCGGCACGCGGCGCAATTGCTTCGCGACGCGGTTGCCCAGATCGCGGCGGATCTCGCCCATGCGCTCGTTCATCCGCGCCAGCATTTCAACCGGCGCCTTGATCTGGAACATGCTCAGGTAGACGCGCGCTTCCAGCAAATCCGGCGTCATCTTGACAGAAGAAATGGAGATCATGCCGCCTTCCGTCACGTTGAAGCCCATGCGATTGAAAATATCGCTGAGCTCTTCCTGCACCAGCTGTCCTACCTGCTTTTGTCTTTTAGTTTCTTGCATATATACACCGTTTAAGCTGAACCATCCATGCTCCTAAAGCGTGAAGTAACGTAAAATTAGCCTTTTTTGGTGGTTCCCGCGCCATGCATAGCGCCATTGTGGTATCATTTTTGGGGCAAGAGGCTGCCAAAAGGCACTGTAATTGTTCACAAAAACCATTATTGACGCCTATGATTTCTGTAGTTATTCCTGTGCTCAACGAGGGCGCAACGATCAGACAGGTCATCAAGACCATCAAAAAAACATCCCGACCTATCGACATTATCGTAGTTGACGACAACTCCACCGATAATACCGTAGACGAAGCCCTGAAAGAACGGGTGCGCGTCATCACCAGCAGCCAGCGCGGGAAAGGTATTTCCATGCGCGAAGGCATGATGGCCGCGAAACATGATATCATCATGTATGTGGACGGCGACATTCTCACCTATCCGGACGCCCTGGTGGAAATGTTGACCGACGCAATCGTGAACGACGAAGCCGATTTCACCAAATCTTATTTCGAACGGCAGGCAGGCCGCGTAACGCAGCTGGTGGCCAAGCCGCTGCTGAGTATCCTCTTCCCCGAGCTCGCGCATTTCAACCAGCCGCTCAGCGGGATGATCGCCGCGCGGAAAGACATGCTGCAGCAGGTCCATTTCGAGAACGACTATGGCGTAGACATCGGGTTGCTGATAGACATGCACCTGATGGGCGCGCGCATCCGCGAAGTGAACATCGGCCGGCTCGAGAATGCGATGCAGACCTGGGAACAGCTGAGTAAGATGAGCCGTGAAGTGAGCCGCACCATTCTGAAAAAAGCGGAAAGCATTCCCCAGCAAAACCTTGAAACGCTGGGCAACATCAACATCATCCGCGAGCAGATGGAATATTCGATCCTCGAATCCATCGACAAGCTGCAGAAGATGGTGATCTTCAATCTCGACGAAACGATCTTCCGCGAAAACTACCTGTATTCCGCCGCTGTGGCCTTTGAGCAGGAGGAGTCGCTCGTGCAGGTGCTGCAACATTATACCGATCCGTTGTCGGTGCTCACGCGCAGCGCGGCGCTCTTCCAGGGCAGGAACCTGGCGGAACTGCTGGAGGTGGCGGATAGTATTCCCGTGACGCCGGACATCCGTCATGTCATCCGTGAACTGAAGCGGCGCGGGTATATCTGTGGTTTGATTACGGACGGGTTCGAATGTGTGGCCAACCACATGAAAAACAAGCTGGGCGCCGATTTCGCGTTCGCCAACAGGTTGCACCTGGTGCATAGCGTGGCTACCGGCGAGATTACGGTGCCGGATTATTTCATCTCCGGGAAGAACGGCAGTGCGCAGTATTGCAAAGGCAATATCTTGCGATACATTTCCGACAAATACCACATCCAGTCGCAGAACATTATTTACGTCGGCAACGGCGAGACCGATGGCGACCTGTTGCAGGATGCGGGCATTGGTGTGGCGTACCATCCACAATATGTAGAAACGGCTACGATGGCCGATAAGGTGATCGAAGACAATTGTATGGCACCGTTGCTGGACATTGCGCAGGCGAGCCCCGACAAGGTGAAGAAGCGTTGGCCGACGAAGAGCCAGGCGTTGAACATTGGATTGGGAGGTTTGGCGGCGCTGGCGACGGCGGGATTGGTGTACCTGGCTGCAAAGCAGGTGGGCAAAGCGTTTCGGCGGACGGAAGATTGTGATGAGAAGGCGTTGAAACCTGCATAGTAAAAATCAAAAGGTATATAAACCACGAGCTCCTCCGTTTATTCGGAGGAGCTTTTTTTATCCTCCGATTTTCGGAGATATTCTCTTCCCGCACTGAGATTTCCTCGCCCTTTTTCTCAGGTTATGGTTTCGTTCGTCATTAGTTTCGTGTTGTTGATTTTGATGACGCTTATCATCATAACATGGGATTATTTTATCAGTGGGGGCCGTGATCTCGCGGCCCCGAACCCTTTGCAGTTCCATAACTCGATCCATAAATTGGCCCTGCACAAATAGCGATTCTTGTTGTGTTTGGGTTGTAACAGAAGTATGAACAGGGGCCATTCTTTTGGGTGGCCCATCATCTTATTACCATGTGGATGATTGACGTGTGTGCGATAACGTTAATTTCTGTTCCTGGTGTTTCAATACAGCCTGTAACTACCATTGTGTTTTCAGCTGATAGGTGAAACTGCATTTTTTGATTTGTGGGATGAGTGGTTGTTGGATGCAAGTAATAGATGGACGGTGGCATGAATGTTAGTGTGGAGTGTATGTAGAATGCAAGACATTGATGGACAGCGGCATGGAAGATAGCGTGGAGAGGATGTTGGATGCAAAACATAGATGGGCGGAGGCATAGAAGATAGCGTGGAGAGGATGTTGGATGCAAGTCGTTGATGGGCAGTTGCATGGATGATAGCGTGTAGTAAATGTTGGATGCAAGACATTGATGGGCGGAGGCATGGTTGATAGCTCGGAAAACTAACAGGCAAAAACATGGCGGTCATTTCCTAACGGTCAAATAATCTTTGAAGTCAGGAGAATCCGTGATGCAGCGTTTGCGTTCTGCCATTACACAAAGTCAGACTAAGTTCGTTCAAATACTTCGATTGGTTGGATGCGGTTGCAGCTGGTTGACGAAGTACGACATAGTTGTATTTATTCCTTTTTGAAATGGTTGTTCGCTGTAAAAGAAACCCGAACAGGTCGATTTGCGGAAGGATAGACCACCATACCAACTGGGGTAATGCAGGAGCTATATGATGGGCGCAACCCAACTGTCAAGTAATCCTTGACGGTTCAAATGTTTCAACATGGCGAGGGGTTATTTCCTGTTGATAAAATTGGATACAGCAGTTCGAACTTACAAGAAATACTTGTGGGCTCGCGAGAGCGGTTACTGCTGCCAAGGAGCAGGGGCAAACAAAAAGGCCGTCCTGAACGGACGGCCTTCCATTATTTTTTGCTTGACGGTTATTTGCTTTTGGCGAGTTTCGCTTCGATGCTGAGGGTCGCGTGCGGAACTGCTTTCAGACGTGCTTTTTCGATGAGCTTGCCGGTTTCGCGGCAGATGCCGTAGGTTTTGTTTTCGATACGCACGAGAGCTTTCTCGAGGTGGTCGATGAACTGGATCTGGCGGCTTGCCATCTGGTTGAGCTGCTCGCGTTCCTGGGAACCGGAGCCGTCTTCCATACTCATGTATTTGTTTTCGGTATCATCGGTGCCTGCTTCGTCCTTACGGGTGATCAGGCCCTGGAGGAACACCAGTTCTTTTTTGGCGGCTTCCAGTTTTTTGAGGATGATTTCCTTGAACTCCTGCAACTCGGGATCGCTATAACGATATATCGGACCTGTGGGCGCTTCGGGCTGATCGAGCACGGATTTGGTGAACTCCGGCACGTATGTTACCGCTTTGGCGGAGGAAGAACGGGTGCTTCCGGCGGAGCGGGAAGTCGTTTTTCCAGCAGGTTTCTCAGCAACCCGTTTCGCAGGTTCTTCTGCTTTGGCCTTTTTAACCGGCTCTTTTTCTGATTTTTCCTGTTTGCTCTTTGCCATTATATCTACTTTTTCTACGGGTTTAGCAATAATCGGCCCAGTCTGCGCAACCGGGGTTTTGGCCGCCGGCGCTTTCTTGGTTTTGGGTGCAGGTACCGGTACCGCTTTCACGGTTACGGCCTTCACTGATTTTTTAACGGGAGCTTTCGCCACAACAGCGGGCTTTTTGGCAACAGGAGCAGGCTTAACTGCCGTCTTCTTCACCGGAGCCGCAGCTTTTTTGGCAACAGCAGCGGGCTTTTTAGCCGGCACTGCTTTCTTGGAAGAGGTTGCTTTTGAAGTAGTTACCTTCACAGCCGGTTTCTTGGCAGCAGCTTTCTTCGGAGCGGGCTTCACTACTTTCGCCGCGGGTTTCTTCGCTGCCGCCTTCTTCGGCGCAGCAGCCGGCTTCTTTTTGGCAGGCGCCGCTTTGGCTGCAGCCTTCTTAGGTGCCGCCGCTTTCTTCGCTACCGCTTTTTTCGCAGGAGCCGCCTTCTTGATAGTCTTACCAGCAACCTTCTTCTTTGTTGCCATGGGATTAGCTTTTTTGTTAACTAATACGTTGAATTTAAATTCGTTAACTTCTACCTCCGTACCTTCCTGTAATTGCGGCACTATTTCCAAGCTATCTGCCAAAATTTCCGTGCAAATATAGTCATTAAAGTTCATTAACGCCGATTTCAAGGACGGAACATCTGGTACTTTGACACTGATACGGTCAGTTAACTCAAAACCACTATCCTTCCGTATCTTCTGAATGCGGTTCACCAGCTCTCGCGCATTGCCCTCGTCCATTAATTCAGGTGAAATGGTGATATCCAGGGCCACGGTTAACATACCTTTATTCGCTACTGTCCAGCCTGGAATATCTTCGGAAATGATGTCTACATCCGTCAAACCGATCGGAATGTGCTCATTATCAATACTCAAGCCAAATTCCCCGGACTTTTCCAGCGAGGCAATGTCGTGCTGCGTCATTTCGCCGATCGCACCTGCCACCGCCTTCATCCTGGCACCCATCCGGGTACCGAGGGATTTGAAGTTCGGCTTAATCTTTTTCTTGATAAACCCTTCCGTTTCTGTAAGATACTCAATAGTTTTTACATTCACTTCACTTTTTATCAAGTGCTCCACCAGCGCGATCTGGTCTTTCATATGGGCATCCGTAACCGGGATCAGGATCTTCTGCAAAGGCTGCCGAACCTTGATATTGGTCTTCTTCCGAAGGCTGAGCGCCAGCGAAGATATATCCTGCGCCAACTGCATCCTTTCCTCCAGTTCCGCATCCACCGCAGATTCGTCTACCGCGGGGAAATTGGACAGATGCACCGATGCCTCCGGACGTAAACCGCTGACACTGTTCAGGTTACGATACATCCAATCGGAGAAGAACGGGGAAACCGGCGCCATCAGCTGCGACACCTTCTCCAGGCATTCGTACAGCGTCTGGAACGCACAGATCTTGTCGTGCTCGTACTCCCCTTTCCAGAACCGGCGGCGGCAAAGCCTTACGTACCAGTTGCTGAGGTGCTCGTCCACGAATTCCTGCACGGCGCGGCCCGCCTGGGTGGGCTCGAAATCGTCCAGACTCTCCGTCACCCGCTTCACGAGCGAATTCAGCACGGAAATGATCCAGCGGTCGATCTCGGGGCGGTCTGCCAGCGGGATGTACTGCTCCTGGAAGCGGAAACCGTCCAGGTTCGCGTACATCGCAAAGAAGTTATAGGTGTTGTACAGGGTACCATACAGCTTGCGCTGTACTTCCTTGATACCCTCCACATTGAATTTCATGTTATCCCAGGGCGATGCATTGGTAATCATGTACCAACGGGTGGCATCTGCGCCATATTGGTCGATCGTCTGGAACGGATCTACCACGTTGCCGAGGCGCTTGCTCATTTTGTTGCCGTCTTTATCCAGCACCAAACCATTGGAAACCACGGTTTTATAAGCCACGCTATCAAACAGCATCACGCCCAGCGTATGCAGGGTATAAAACCATCCCCGCGTCTGGTCCACGCCTTCGGCGATGAAATCCGCCGGGAAAGCGAGCCCTTTATCTATATTATCCTTGTTCTCGAACGGGTAATGCCATTGCGCATACGGCATGGCGCCCGAATCGAACCACACGTCTACCAGGTCCGGTTCCCGATACATGGGCTTGCCCGTGGGGCTCACCAGCACGATGTCGTCCACATAAGGCTTATGCAGATCGAGAATACCGTCGTGCAGGTATTTCTTGTTCACATCTCCGCCCAGCACTTCATTGGCTTTGCGGATCCCTTCGTTCAGTTCGGCGATCGACCCGATGCAGATTTCCTCTGTACCGTCTTCCGAACGCCAGATCGGCAGTGGCGTGCCCCAGTAGCGGCTGCGGCTGAGGTTCCAGTCCACCATATTCTCCAGCCATTGGCCGAAACGGCCGGTGCCGGTGGCCGCCGGTTTCCACTTGATGGTCTTGTTCAGCTCCACCATGCGGTCTTTCATGGCCGTGGTGCGGATGAACCACGCGTCCAGCGGGTAATAGAGTACGGGTTTGTCCGTTCTCCAGCAATGGGGATAGGTGTGTTCGTATTTTTCTACGCGGAAAGCGCGGTTTTCTTTCTTCAGCTTTACGGCGATATCTACGTCTACGTCCTTATAATCGGCTTCGTTGATGTAGTTTTTCACGTAACGGCCGGAGAATTCGCCGACATTATCGGTGAATTTGCCCTGGCGGTCTACCAGTGTGAGGATGCCGATGCCGTATTTTTTACCGACGCGATTGTCGTCTGCACCAAACGCGGGCGCGGTATGCACGATGCCGGTACCGTCTTCGGTGGTCACGAAATCGCCCAGCAGCACGCGGAAGGGGTCGCCTTCTTCGGGTTGCGCGAACGGCAGCAGTTGCTCATAACGGATGTTTTCGAGCTGGCGCCCTTTAAAGTCGGCGATTACCTGCCAGGGGATGATTTTATCTTCCGGTTTCCAGGCGTTGAAGTCCCCGTTCAGTCCTTCGGCTTTGAAATATTTGCCGGCGAGGTCTTTGGCCACTACCACGTTGATGGGGAGGTGGGTGTAGGGGTTGAAGGATTTGATGAGTTGATAGTCAATGTTTTCGCCGACCGTGAGCCCGAGGTTGGACGGGAGGGTCCAGGGCGTGGTGGTCCAGGCGAGGAAAAACACTTCTTCCCCGGCGCCGGCGGCGTCGAAGAGGAATTGCGACTTATCGGAGGGCAGGGCTTTGAACATGGCCACTACCGTGGTATCTTTTACGTCTTTATAGGTGCCGGGCATGTTCAGCTCGGCGGAGCTGAGGCCGGTGCCGGCGGCGGGGGAATACGGCTGGATGGAGACGCTTTTATAGAGCAGTCCTTTTTTATAGAGCTGCTGGAGGCACCACCAGAGGGTTTCGATATAATCGTTCTCGAAAGTGATGTAAGGGTGTTGAAGATCAACCCAATATCCCATTTTTCGGGTGAGCTCTTCCCAGACGTCTTTATATTTAAGTACTTCCTTGCGGCAGGTTTCGTTATATTCTTCGATGGAGATTTTTTTCCCGATGTCAACCTTCGTGATGCCGAGCATTTTTTCGACGCCGAGCTCTACGGGGAGGCCATGGGTGTCCCAGCCGCTTTTGCGTTTCACCTGGTAGCCTTTCATGGTTTTGTAGCGGCAAACGAGGTCTTTCAGGGAGCGGGAAATCACGTGATGGATACCAGGGAGGCCGTTGGCGCTCGGGGGGCCTTCATAAAAAACGAAAGGGATGGCGCCGTCGCGGTTGGAGACGCTTTTTTCGAAGATCTGGTGCTGTTCCCATTCCTTCCGGATTTCCTGTTCTATTTGCGGTAAATTCAGCTGGTTATATTCCTGATATTTGCTGGCCATATTCAATACCCCACCTGGTTGTTAATGAATGGATTTTAAAATTCTGCGAAGTTACGAAAATAGGCGGAGGATTCCCTGTGGGCCTGCCGCTCATAAAAAATAATGGAATTTTGAAAAAAATGACGGCGAAATTGGGTAATTTACAATAAACTGTACTTACTTTGCGTTTTTGGCAAGGTTTTGGTACTGAAAGAGAAGACCGTATAACAGAGAAAAACCATATCTTTTATGAAAAGAGTAACGTTACTTCTTTGCGCTGCTATCTTCACTTCCAGCATAGCGTTTTCGCAACAGAAATCCACCAAAAAATCCAAGACCACAGCTAAGAAAGTAGAGGCTCCTGCGCCCGTAAAATCGGCATTTGAGCAAAATGCTCAGTATGCAGGCACTACAGACGCGGCATGGGTGAAAACATCCGGCGGCAATTGGATCGCATCCTTTAGCAGGGACAGCGTGAAGACCGCAGTAGAGTATAACGCCGAAGGAGCCTGGGTGGCTACCCGCAGCGAATACCTGAACGGAGCTGTGCCCGAAACAGTTTTGGGAACTTTGAAGAACAAATATCCGTCTGCCGTTGTTAAAGAAGGGTGGAAAATCGAAAGAGCGGATGTTGCATCTTATTACAAAGTAAGCATCGAAGAAAATGGTGCTGCCAAAACAGTACTGATGAACGATGCTGGCACTATTGTTGATTAGTACTACTTACAACACATAATTAAGTATTTCATAGGTATAGGGATAAATAGGACAGACCCTGCTCTTTTGGGCGGGGTTTTTCTTTTCCTGCAATTGAAAGATTGCTTTCTCTCACAATCAAGCCTGTAAAGGGGATTGATGACTGACGTTCGAGGTAGGCCATTTGACAGACCGCATAAAAAAGGCTGGCTTTCAGCGGACGGAGATTCCCACCGAATAGATAATCCTTCCAACAAAATTGACCGCAGTAAAAATGCGCCTCCCAAGGATTTAATTTCCAGCGGATTGCAAAAACTTCCAACACGTAAGCCCACAAAGGAATTGGCGCTGTCATGCCTTGATCATTCTTCATGCTGATATGACAGAAGCGTCAACAAATGACGCTGATGTTAATCGGATTAACTTTTCCAGCGAAAAGAAATTCCCTCCAACACGTAAGCCCACAAAAGGAATTGGCGCTGTCATGCCTTGATCCTTCCTCCCGCTGATATAACGGCAGCGTAAACAAATGACGCTGATGTTAATCGGATTAACTTTTTCCTACGAAAAGACATCCCCTTCAACACGTAAGCCTACAAAGGAATTGGCGCTGTCATGACATAAAACCTTCCTCCCGCTGAAATGACAAAAGCGTAAGTAAATGCACTGATGTTACCCGGATTAACTTTTCCAACGAAAAGACATCCCCTCCAACAAGTAATCCCACAAAAGGAATTAGCACTGTCATGACGAGATTTCTCCTCCCGCTGATATGACAGCAGCTTTAAGTAAATACAGATTAACCCTTCAAACGAATACCATATCCCCTCCAACCAGAAAGCCCCAAAAAAGCACAAGCCTCTCCCATTCCCGCCAACACCAAATCGGGAAACACCCCACGCATCACAACCCCACAAAGCAGTTCAACCACCCACAACCTTCCCATCCCCCCAACTGTTATTTCTCCAAAACGAAACATATGCGTAACCTCCTCCCAGCCTGCACCCTGGCTATCCTGGCAGCCGCTTGCAACACCCCCTCCAACCCCTCAAACCTCCAGGCCAAAATCGACTCCCTCGAAAATGAATTACAATCCTACCGCGCAGAAAAAGCCCTGGTCGATCAACACCTCACCCGGTTCGACTCGCTCGACTTCGTCTTCTACAGCAACCAGCAATGGCCCGATTTCGCCATCAGCCACGCACACGACATCGTGGCGTATTACCCCGACGGCAGCAAAACCACCGGCCTCGCACCCCAACATATCGACATGCTGAAACCCATGTTCGTGTTTGCGCCCGACACCAAAATCAAACAACATCCCGTCCGCTTCGGCAGCGGCGAATGGACCGCCGTCATCGGTGAAATGGAAGGCACTTTTTCCGCGCCCATGCCCATCGGCAACGGAAAATCCATCCCGCCCACCGGCAAGAAATTCAAATTGTCCATGGCCACGATCGGTAAATGGAAAGACGGGAAAATGACCGAAGAATATCTTTTCTGGGACAACCAGGCCTTCATGCAACAAATCGGTCTCGGGCAAAAATGACCCGCAGGAATAAACAACTGTAGACAAATTTCACGGTAGTCCGCAAAATTCTACGATCGTTCCACAGCCGGCGCCAACAAGAAAAAAGCCGCTACAGAAAAGTAACGGCTTTATGCAAATTACGGTGGAAAAACTTACGGACGGCGGCTCCCGCTCTTTGTCGTGAGTGGTGTTTGATAAGGAGCCGCATTAATGGCTTTACTAACCGCAAGCCTTCCCGATTTAGGTCAAATCTGATAAGGAAGCTTATGAGGTAACCGGATCGATATCCAGTAACGTGATACAAAGATGCATCGATCTTCGTCAAACGAAATATCGGATCGGGAAAAGAATTGATCGTACCGGGAAAAACGAATTAGCGAAGGAGTAACTCACAGGGTTTCAGGCCTGTATGCTTCTTGAAAGCGGTAGAGAAATGTGAAATGCAGGAATATCCCATCATCATGGCCACTTCCGAAACGGACATCCCTTTTTCATACAGGAGACCGCGGGCCTTTTCCATTCTTTCCTTCTGGAAATAATCGTAGATGGTGGTGCCGTACATGGCTTTAAAGCCTTTTTTGAGGTAACATTCGTTCATCGCCACCTTGCGCGCCAGCTCACGGATGGTAATGGGGGCGTCCAGTTGCTCCAGGAGGATGGTGCGCGCCTTTTCGATCTTGGAGCGGTCTTCCATCTGCGTCAGGAAACGGCAACCGTAACGCTCTTCCGTATCGTTCTGGATGAACTGGTCGGAACTGAAAAGCAACAGCTCCAGGGATTTGCTCTGCAGGAAGATGTTCTTCAACACCCCTTCATAATTATGGTGCACCATCTGCTCCAGCACGTTTTTCGACTTCGTGCAGGGCTGGATGGTTTTCATGAAAGGCTTGCGCGATTGCAGCTCGAACAGCGTGCTGTTCGTATTGCTTTTCTGTAAAGACTGGATGAACCCGGGATGGAAACGCACCGTGATCAGATCGATCGAAGGCAGTTTATCGCTCGCGCAATCCGCCGCTTTATGCCCTTCGGCACAAACCCGGTCGTTACAGTTCGGGCGCTGGCAATACTTGTTCCCCGCCACGCAGTACCGCAGTTCGATAGCCGCGCTCTTCCCGCGCTTGGCGGGCTGGTACACCACCATCGCCACATCTTCCACAGGAAGCGGACGATCGTATACATACCGTTGCAGGGTGTAATCAAGACAATCAGGAACGGCGACCGATTCGGACACCGCCAGCTCCAGCTGGTCACTCATGGCAGGCTGCGCCATCGCCAATTGTAATATTTCCTGTATTTCTTTCATGTAAAGCCGGACAAAAGTAACGAATGATTGTTATTATCGCATCAGGCTGACAAAGTCCTTACAATTCCAAGACCTTACCCGGGGAATTGGTATACCTTTAGCAACAGTAGATTACGCATGAAGAAATCCTGGAAAATCATTCTATTCGTAGCCGGCGCCCTGGCCGTAGCACTGCTCGCCGGCGGATGGTACCTCGGCACGCATTGGAAAAAACTGCTCGATGCGGAATTGCGGAGATACGTGACCGAAGGGTCGGACAGCCTCTATACCCTTGCCTATGGCAAGATCCACCTGAATGTGCTCACGGGCAGCGTGGCCATCGATCATGTGGTGCTCCTCCCCGATTCCGCCGTTTACGACCGGCTCGTGCACGAACAACGCGCCCCGGAAGTGCTGTACAACGCCAGACTGGGCCGGGTACAGGTGACGGGACTGAAAATCTGGCGGTATTTCCTGCATAAAGAGGTGGATGCCAGATCGTTCCGGCTCCGCGACCCGGAACTGACCATCGTGCACGACATGCGCAGCAACGATACCACGCCGCGGCGGAGCTTCTACGAATCCGTGTCGCGCTCCATCCGGAATTTCCGCATCGGGGAGATCGAATTGGCCAATACCAGCCTGCTTTTCACGCAAATCCGGAAAGACAGTAGCCGCAAGATCACGAAACTCGGTAATCTCGACGTGGTATTACGAAATCTCGCCATCGACTCCATCAGTCAAAACGACCTGACGCGGGTGCTGTATGCGCAGGATTTTACCGTGGGGCTCCGGAAATGGGAGTACCGGACGGCCGACAGCCTGTACTGGATGCGGCTTTCCAATATTTCCTTCAATGCCGTGGCCAAACAGTTGACCGTGGCCAGCTTCCAGCTCGATCCCCGGTACAGCAAATCCGAATTCGACAAAAGGATCGGCACGCAAAAGGATCGTTTTCAATTGACTTTCAATAACATAGTTGCAGATGGCGTACTGCTCCGCCACATCCTTCAGCAGGAGGCGGTTATCCGCAAAGCGAGCATCGACGGCGGGGAACTGCATGTTTACCGTAACCGGGGGCTTCCCATGCCGCCTGGCGATCTGCTCGGCAAGTTTCCCAACCAGCTGCTCATGAAGCTGGAGCTGCCTTTGCGGATTGATACGCTCACGGCGCAGGGCGTGCAGGTGAGTTATTCGGAGGTGAACCCGGGCAACGGGCAAACCGGCGTGGTGGAGTTCCACCAGGCGGGGGGCACTTTCCGCAATATCACGAACGTGGATTCCATGGTGCAGAAAAATCCCCACGCCACGGTAGACCTTCACGCCATCCTCATGCGGACCGGCAAGCTGAAAGCGCATTTCGATTTCGCGCTGGGGAACGATGCGGGTGCTTTTGCCGTAAGCGGGAAACTGAACGATATGGACGGCAGGGAGATGAACGCGGCTACCAAACCGCTGGGCGAGGTGTCTATCCGTTCAGCAAAAATCCGGGAGCTGGAATGGCATATCCGGGGCAATGAGCGTTCGGCCGCGGGCACGCTCACCATGCGATACGACGATCTGAAGATCGATTTCCTGAAAGATATCGTGGCGAAAGGGAAGAAACGGAAAAAAGGGCTGGTGAGCCTCATCGCGAACCTGATGGTGATCCAGAACGAAAACCCTTCGCCGGGGCAGCCTTTGCGGACAGCAAAGCCCAAATTCACGAGAGACCCGCAGAAATCGTTCTTCAACCTCGTCTGGAAGACCATTTTCACCGGCATCAAGGAAACGGTGCTGACCGATATGGCCGCCGGGTTGTAGACTGCAGTTTCCACCGACTATCCACACCCCTCAAATTAGCCTTGTTTTTCATGGAAATTAGCCTGATTTTCCGTATTTTTGCTGGATATTCAACGGATTTGTTCAAAAAAGATTTTCAGCTAAAAATATGAGTGAAGAATTAGTGCAAGCACCGCCTGCTACCAGCAATTACGGCGCCGATAATATCCAGGTATTGGAAGGGCTGGAAGCCGTGCGCAAACGCCCCGCCATGTATATTGGCGACATCGGTGTCAAAGGTTTACACCATCTTGTATACGAGGTGGTAGACAACTCCATCGACGAAGCCCTGGCCGGATATTGCAAGAACATTGATGTAACCATTTGTGAAGACAATTCCATCCGCGTAAAGGACGACGGCCGTGGCATCCCCACGGGCATGCACCAGAAAGAACAGCGTTCCGCGCTGGAGGTGGTGATGACCGTACTGCACGCCGGTGGTAAATTCGATAAAAACACCTACAAGGTGTCTGGCGGTCTGCACGGTGTGGGCGTATCCTGCGTGAACGCATTGAGCGACCCCCTGCATGTGACCGTTCACCGCGAAGGCAAGATCTTCGAACAGGAATACAGAATGGGGCACCCCCAGTATTCGGTACGGGAGATCGGCACGAGCGATATTACCGGGACGACCGTTCATTTCAAACCGGACGCCACCATTTTCACCGAAACGGTATATAACCGCGAAACCCTCGCCGGGCGCCTCCGTGAGCTGGCTTTCCTGAACCGCAACATCCGCATCACGCTTAACGACGAGCGCGAGAAAGACGAAAACGGCAACATCTTCAGCGAAACCTTCTTCAGCGAAGGCGGTATCATCGAGTTCGTGCAGCTGATCGACAAGAACGGCCGCCGCAACCCGCTGCTGCCCAACCCGATCTATATCGAAACGCACGACGCCAACGCCAATGTGGCGGTGGAAGTGGCCATGCTCTACAACGATTCGTTCAACGAGCACATCTTCTCCTACGTTAATAATATCAATACCATCGAAGGCGGTACCCACGTAGCCGGCTTCCGCAGGGCCATCACCCGCGTGTTCAAGTCGTACGGCGATAAGAACAAGCTGTTCGAGAAATCGAAGGTGGAGGTGACGGGAGACGACTTCCGCGAAGGGCTGTCCTGCATCGTGAGCGTGAAAGTTCCCGAACCGCAGTTCGAAGGCCAGACCAAAACCAAGCTCGGCAACTCCGACGTAATGGGTATCGTGGACTCCGCGGTAGCCAACGTGCTGGACGCTTACCTGGAAGAACATCCCAAGGAAGCCAAGCAGATCATCAACAAGGTGGTGCTCGCCGCCCAGGCCCGCGAAGCCGCCCGGAAAGCCCGCCAGATGGTACAGCGCAAGAGCGTGATGACCGGCAGCGGCCTCCCCGGCAAACTGGCCGATTGCTCCGACAACGATCCCAACAAATGCGAGCTCTTCCTCGTCGAAGGGGACTCGGCGGGTGGTACGGCCAAACAGGGCCGTAACCGTAACTTCCAGGCCATCCTGCCGCTGCGCGGTAAGATCCTGAACGTGGAAAAAGCCCTCGAGCACAAAATCTACGAGAACGAAGAGATCAAAAATATCTTTACGGCGCTTGGCGTAACCATCGGTACACCCGACGACGATAAAGCCCTCAACCTCAGCAAACTCCGTTATCACAAGCTGATCATCATGACGGATGCCGACGTGGACGGAAGCCACATCGCCACCCTCATCCTCACCTTCGTATTCCGCTACATGCGCGAAATGGTGGAGCAAGGGTATGTATACCTCGCTCAGCCCCCGCTGTACCTCGTGAAGAAAGGCAAGGAATTCCAGTACGCCTGGAACGAAGAACAGCGCAAGGCGGCCGTTACGCGGCTGGCCGGCGGCGGTAAGGAAGACAGCGTGACCATCCAGCGATATAAAGGTTTGGGTGAGATGAACGCCGAACAGTTGTGGGACACCACGATGGACCCGGACGTTCGTACGCTGAAACAGGTGACGATCGACAATCTCCCGGAAGCCGACCGCATCTTCACCATGCTCATGGGCGACGAGGTACCCCCGCGCCGCGAATTCATCGAATCGCACGCCAAATACGCAAAAATCGACGCGTAACCCGCTCGGTATTAATATCTTGCAGAAAGCGGCCGTTCCCCTTCAAAAGGAACGGCCGCTTCGTTTTCCCCCATCTTTCCCACCAATACAAATTTTTATTTATAATTAATTTTGATAATGTGTTTTTCCGGTGTATATTGCATCCGCTAGCATCACCTGTACCAAAGAAACGTATACCTATGAAAATCGCAAGCACGCTGCCGGCCCTTGGCATAGCGGTGGCCCTTTGCCTCACCGCCTGCAAGAAGAAAGATATTTTCGAGGACAACCGCAGCCAGGGCACCATGTCGATGAAGCTCGACGGGCAGGTGCTCACCGTTTCCAAACAACTCACCGGCAGCCTGTACGATACGGCCAACGACGTGATGAGCCATCTCATCGTGAGCGGTATGACGGAAGACAACCAGCTTCTGACCGTCAACGTCGCGTTTCCCAACAAACAACTGAAAACCGGCACCTACGAACTGAACACTTTCCGATACAACACCATCGGCTGGATGCAGCGCCTCAGCGACGCCATCGGTTATTCCGCGGTGGACCTCGAGTACGGCGCCAGCGCCATCATCAAGATCGAATCCATCAGCGAATCTAAAGCGAAAGGCACTTTCAGCGGTGTGTTGATCCACGATGTGGACGAAACCAAAAAGAAAGTAGTTTCCGAAGGCAGATTCGAGGTTTCGCTCATCAAATACACGAAGTAATTTTCTGAAAAACCATCGCACCATACGTGTCCTATTTATCCCAACTTACCTGACTTCGGCAAGAGGCCGTTAGTAGCAAAATAGACTGAAAAGACAGTTAAAAACGACAGTAGAATGTAGACCGCGTCATACGTCATCCGGCGTCAGTGACCAAACCATCAAGACATGAAAAGGGCTCCAGGTGACGACCGGGAGCCCTTTTTCTTTTGCGTTGTTTTAGTTTCGCGTTATTATTTGATCCCCCATACGGCACGCACTTCCGCACGGATCTTGATGGTTTTGAAATCGATGTTGGAATCGGGCGCACCGCCTGCAGCATCGTAAGCGGCAGTTTTGCGGACCATCATATTCGCCATTTCAGGACGAACGTCGCTGTACTGATCGGTGTTGAATTCCTGGATCTCGATCACACCGGCGAGGTTTTCACCGATAGCGGCTACCAGGTATTCCGCTTTTGCCTTGGCGGCTTTCAGCGCTTCGATCTTCACCTGTTTGCGGTATTCTTCCATTTTGCTGCTGCTGAAAGAAGCTACGTTCGCGCTTTCGATGCCTTCTTCATCCACAGCGGCGAGGATGCCGTTGATTTTGTCGAGGCGGGTCAGTTTCAGGCGATACTGTTTGCGGGCCATGAAATCGGGCGCATCTTTCTTCTTTTTCCACCACTGGTCATAGTTATAACCGAATACGTTGGCGATGGTGAAATCACCTTTCGCGATACCAGCGGCTTCCACGGCTTTCTGGAGTTTTTGTTCCAGTTCGGTGATGGATACCTTCTGCGTTTTGTTCTTCATGTATTCGCGCAGGGTGATGTTGAAATAGATCTCGTCGGG
This sequence comes from Chitinophaga caseinilytica, assembly GCF_038396765.1. Taxonomy (NCBI): domain Bacteria; kingdom Pseudomonadati; phylum Bacteroidota; class Chitinophagia; order Chitinophagales; family Chitinophagaceae; genus Chitinophaga; species Chitinophaga caseinilytica. The sequence goes on from NZ_CP150096.1 coordinate 733,392, forward strand.
CGTGATCTCGATTTCGGCGCTGCCGTTCACTTCGATCTTTTTTACCGGGGGCTTGTTGTCGGTAGTCTGTGCAAAGGAAGTTGCTGTCATAACAAGGGCCATTAAAAGTACGGTTAATCTTTTCATTGCTTTCAGTTTTAAATTCACCAGCAGGATGCGGGGCATGGATGTGTTTCCATATGCTTGTGCCGGCTTTAACTTTTCTTTAAGTTTTAGTCAGGTAAAATGTTTTTGTGTGCCGGTGTAACGTATAAAACAAAGATATGTTACAAAAGTTCTTAACTCCGCGCGTCGGTCATTTTGCGGAGGAAGTCGTGCAGCTTGGTCATGGAGTCTATCCTGTCTACGATGAGCATGAAATTCTTGCCTACCTGTTTCAGGCGTGCGTTGTTGGTGCGCGTCTGGATGTAGTGCAGGATATGCTGGAACGTGGGCGATTCGAAGTAGGGGCTGTCCGGGTTATTGATGAAATAACAGCGGAGGGTTTCTTCCTTGAGGATCATTTTCTCGAAGCCCAGTGCAATGGCCATCCAGCGGCAGCGGATGGTGGTATACAGATCGTGTACGGGTTCCGGTGCGGGCCCGAAGCGGTCTTCCAGCCCGGCGGCGAATTCCTGTAGTTTGGACTCCTGCGTGATATTGTCGAGCTCCTGGTAGAGGTTCAGTCTTTCCTGGATGCTTTCGATATACGTGTCGGGGATGAGGATTTCGAGGTCGGTATCGATGGTAGTATCGGAAACGTAATCTTTCTTTTCTTCCAGCTGGTCTTTGAACAGGTCTTTGAAATCGGTTTGCTTGAGCTCGCGGATGGCTTCGTCGAGGATTTTCTGGTACATATCGAACCCGATCTCCGCGATGAAGCCGCTTTGTTCGCCGCCCAGGAGATTCCCGGCGCCGCGGATATCGAGGTCGCGCATGGCGATCTGGAAGCCGGAGCCCAGTTCGCTGTGTTGCTCCAGCGTCTGGAGGCGTTTGCGGCTGTCTGCCGGCAGCGTGCTCATCGGCGGCGCCATCAGGTAACAGAACGCTTTCTTATTGCTTCTGCCCACACGGCCGCGCAGCTGGTGCAGATCGCTCAGGCCGAAGTGATGGGCGTTGTTGATGATAATGGTATTGGCGTTGGAAATATCCACCCCGCTTTCCACGATATTGGTACAAACCAGCACGTCGTACTTGCGGTCGATGAAATCGAGGATCACTTCTTCCAGCTTATGCCCTTCCATCTGCCCGTGCGCCGTGGCGATGCTCAGGTCCGGGCAAAGCTCCTGGATGAGGCCGGCCATTTCGCGCAGACCGTTTACCCGGTTGTGGATGAAATACACCTGGCCACCGCGCTCCGTTTCATAATAAATGGCGTCGCGGATCTGCTCTTTGTCGAACACGAGCACTTCCGTTTCGATGGGCTGGCGGTTGGGCGGCGGGGTATTGATGATGGAAAGGTCGCGCGCGCCCATGAGCGAGAACTGCAACGTCCTCGGGATAGGCGTGGCCGTTAGCGTGAGCGTATCCACGTTCACTTTCATCGTTTTCAGCTTTTCCTTCGCCGTAACGCCGAATTTCTGTTCTTCGTCCACGATCATGACGCCGAGGTCTTTGAACTTCACTTCCTTGCCGAGCAGCGAATGCGTACCGATGATGATGTCTACCTTTCCTTCTTCCAGTCTTTTCAGCGTTTCCTTCTTCTCCTTGGCGGATTTGAAACGGTTGATGTAATCCACCGTGCAGGGGAAATCCTTCAACCGCTCGGAGAACGTTTTCCAGTGCTGGAACGCGAGGATGGTGGTGGGCACGAGCACGGCGGCCTGTTTGCCGTCTACCACGGTTTTGAATGCGGCGCGCACGGCTACTTCGGTTTTGCCGAAGCCCACGTCGCCGCAAACGAGGCGGTCCATCGGCGAGGGGGATTCCATGTCGCGCTTCACGTCGGCCGTGGCTTTAGACTGGTCTGGCGTGTCTTCGTAAATGAACGAGGCTTCCAGTTCGGTTTGCAGATAGGTATCCGGCGTATGCTGGAACCCTTGCTGCGCTTTGCGGGCGGCGTAGAGCTTGATGAGGTCTTTGGCGATGTCCTTTACTTCGGTTTTCGCTTTTTCCTTCAGTTTCTCCCACGCGTCGCTGCCGAGTTTATTGACTTTGGGCGTAACGCCTTCCTTGCCGGTGTATTTGCTGATCTTGTGCAGTGAGTTGATGTTCACATACAGCAGATCGTTGTTTTTATAGATGATACGGATCGCTTCCTGCATCTTCCCGCCCACTTCGATTTTCTGCAAGCCGGAATATACGCCCACGCCGTGATCGATGTGGGTCACGAAATCGCCGGACTGCAGTTCCTGTAAAGTTTTCAGCGTAATGGCCTTGTTCTTATTGTAGGCCTGCTTCACTTTGTATTTATGGAAGCGCTGGAAGATCTGGTGATCGGTATAGCAAACGATTTTCAGACCCGGGTCCACGAACCCTGCGCTGATGGGCACCGGGATGGGATAGAAAAGAAAATCGGCTTTGAGGTCTTCGAAAATGCTGCGGAGCCTTTCGAGCTGCCGCGGGTTTTCCGCGAAGATGAACAGCGCGGTTTTGGCGGCGTTCTGGGCGGAAAGGTCTTTGATGAGCAGATCGAACTGGCGGTTGAAAACGGGTTGTTCCATCGTCCGGAACGCGATTTCCTGCACGCCGGCCGGTACCTTTTCGAAATTGAAGTGCGCCCCGAACACCACGCAATGGCGCTGCAGCAGGTCGTTCATGAGCACATCCGCCTTCGAGAAGTCTGCTTCATACAGCTGAATGGCTTCGTCGTCGCTCACGTCTGTGGCGCGGCCGGATTGCAGCCAGTCGTCGAGCCGCTGTTCCATCTGGTTCAGTACGCCCTGTACGTAAGCGGGGTCTTTGATCCAGACGGTGGTGTTTTCCGGGAGGAATTCCGTGAGCGACATTTTCTGGTGCGTGGTGGCCCGGGTGTCCATATTGGCGATGAGGGTCACCTGCATGAGCTTGCGCTCGGAAAGCTGGGATTCGGGGTCGAACAGGCGGATGGAGTCTACCTCGTCTCCGAAGAGTTCCATGCGGTAGGGCTTGTCGTTCCCGAAGGAATATATGTCCAGGATGCCGCCGCGAACGGCGTATTGCCCGGGCTCGTACACGAAATCGGTGCTTTCGAAGCCCCATTCCACGAGTTTGGCGAGGAGCTCGTCTACCTTGAGGTTTTCGCCGACTTTGACAGACACCATGTTGGTGTTGTACGATGTGTTGCCGGCTACCTTTTCGAAGATGGCTTCGGGGTAGGTGACGAGCACTTTCTTGTGGGGCTGGGGCCCGGTGAGCTTCATGAGGGCTTCCGTCCGCAGCATGCTGTGGCTGCTGTTGAAGTCGGAAAAGACGCCGGTTTTCTTGAACGAATCGGGGAAGTAGAAGATATCCAGCGCCTGGGAAAGATGTTCCAGGTCGTTATGGAAATAAGCGGCTTCTTCCTTGTCGTTCAGGATGATGAGGTGATTGGCGTCTGAGCTGTTGCGGTGGGCCACTGCCACGAAGGCGGCGGCGCTGCCGGTAAGGCCCGTGAGGTGAAAATAGCGGGGCGCGGGCATGAGGGTCCCGTCCGCCAGTGATTTCAGGCGGGGATCACGTTCAAATAATTGTAATACTCCCTGCAAATTCATGAAGGATGCAAAGATAAGGCATTTTCAAGTTTTCTGCTTCCCTTGGGTCAGGGATATGCCCGGCACCGGGCGAACATTCCTACATTCCCCCGTAAACCGGAAAAAAAGCGTAATTTATGTGAAATGGCTTTACTCATCTTGCAAAAAACCTTCATACATGCTCGAACAATGGTATACCGGCGTGGTAACGAAGATTGTGAACGAGACGTATAACACGCGTAGATATTGGATCCACATCCCCGAAAAGGAAGCATTCCACTTTAAGGCCGGGCAGTTCGTGACGCTGGATTTGCCCATCCACGAAAAGAAAAACAAGCGCTGGCGGAGTTATTCCATCGCCTCCCACCCCAACGGTTCCGCTGAAATAGAACTGGTGATCGTGTTACTGGAAGGCGGCGCCGGCACCACTTATATTTTCAATGAAATCAGAGAAGGCAGCGAGCTGACGCTCCGCGGGCCGCTGGGCAATTTCGTGCTGCCCGAATCGCTCGACCGCGACATTTTCCTCATCTGCACGGGCACGGGCATTGCGCCGTTCCGGTCGATGGCCAAGTTCCTGCACAAAAACGACATCGCGCATCCGGATATCCATCTTATTTACGGTTCGCGGTTCGAGAAGGATATTTTGTACAAAGACGAGATGCGCGCCCTTGCCGCAGAGATGCCCGGTTTCCACTACCACCCTACCCTTTCGCGGGAAGACAATCCGGAATGGACGGGCCACCGCGGCTATGTTCACCAGGTATACGAGGAGTTGCTGGCCGACCGCCGCCCGGCGCATTTCTTCCTTTGCGGCTGGAAAGCGATGATCGACGAGGCGCGGCAGCGGATACAGGCGATGGGGTACGACCGGCACGATGTTCACCTGGAACTGTACGGTTGATTTTACCGGGATTGGGATTATTTTTGCTTCAGGTTAGTTTTTATCGCGAGCGGGTTGATTATCGCAAGACGGTTTGAATTTTCGCGACACCAAAATCCGTTTATCGCAAGACGGTTTCCATATCGCAGGGAACGGTTGATTTATCGCATAAAAAAAGGCGCCTCCGACCGGAGGCGCCTCGTTATTTTTCGGACGGATCAATTAATCCATCATAGCTTTCATGACCATTTCCTTCACGGCGGTGAGCGGGATGCGTTCCTGCTCCATGGAGTCGCGGTGGCGGATGGTTACCGTACCGTCTTCGATCGTCTGGTGATCTACGGTCACGCAGAACGGCGTACCGATGGCATCCTGACGGCGATAGCGCTTACCGATGGAATCTTTCTCTTCGTAGTAGCAGTAGAAATTCTTTTTGCAATCTGCGATGAGGCTTTTCGCAATTTCAGGCAGCCCGTCTTTTTTGGTCAGCGGGAATACGGCCAGCTTGATGGGAGCCAGCTTCGCGGGGAACTTCAGCACCGTGCGGGTATCCGGTTTTTCAGGAGTACCCACTTCCTGCTCTTCATACGCTTCCGAAAGCACCATGAAGCAGCAGCGGTCCAGACCGATCGAAGTTTCGATCACGTACGGAACGTAGTTCTGGTTGATCTCGGGATCGAAGTACTGGAGCTTCTTGCCGGAGAATTTCTGGTGTTGCGACAGGTCATGGTTTGTACGGGAATGGATACCTTCCACTTCTTTGAAACCAATGGGGAAATCATATTCGATATCCACCGCCGCTTTAGCGTAGAAAGCCAGCTTAGGGTGATCGTGGAACTGCAATTTCGAGTTATCGATGCCCAGCGACTTATGCCATTTCAACCGCTCTTCTTTCCAGTAAGCATACCATTCGTCTTCCGTGCCAGGGCGGATAAAGAACTGCATCTCCATCTGCTCGAACTCGCGCATGCGGAACACGAACTGGCGGGCAACGATCTCGTTACGGAACGCCTTACCCACCTGCGCGATACCGAACGGGATTTTCATACGGCCCGTTTTCTGCACGTTCAGGAAGTTCACGAAAATACCCTGCGCCGTTTCCGGGCGGAGATACACTTTATTATCGTCTTCGTTGTCGGACGCAACGGCGCCGAACTCGGTGGAAAACATGAGGTTGAACTGGCGAACGTCTGTCCAGTTAACGGTCCCGCTCACGGAGCATTTGATCTTGTTATCCTCGATCAGCTTTTTCAGGCCGGCGAAATCGTCTTTGGAAATAAGGCCCTCCATTTCGGCGATCAGGGCTTTGCCCGCTTCCGCGTCCAGCGTTTCGGCGAACCCTTCGATCAGGTGGTCTACGCGGTAGCGCTTCTTGCTGTCTTTATTATCGATCATCGGGTCGGAGAAGTTATCTACGTGCCCGGAAGCTTTCCAAACCGTGGGGTGCATGAAGATCGCCGCGTCGATGCCCACGATGTTTTCATGCATCTGGGTCATGGAACGCCACCAATAGTCGCGCACGTTTTTCTTGAGCTCCGCGCCGTACTGACCGTAGTCGTACACCGCGCTCAGACCGTCGTAAATTTCGCTCGACGGGAAAATGAAACCGTATTCTTTACAGTGCGAAATGATCGCCTGGAACTTGTTCTGATCTGTTGCCATAGTCGCGCAAAGATAAAATCCTATTTTGAAACAACGTATTATATTAATTCATCACACGTTAGCCTTTCAGCTTTTCATTGTCTTTATGCCGGGTGGCGTCTCGTGTGGTTTTTTTCTCGAAATTCTGTTCCAGCGCCGCGGTGAGGTCTACACCGGTCTGGTTGGCCAGGCACATCACCACCCACAGTACATCCGCCAGCTCGTCTGCCAGGTTTTTATCGCGGTCGGAGGGTTTGAACGATTGGTCGCCGTACTGGCGGCTGATGATCCGGGCCACTTCGCCGACCTCTTCGGTGAGGATGGCCATGTTGGTGAGTTCGGAAAAGTAGCGGACGCCGGTGGTGTTGATCCATTGGTCTACGCGCTGCTGGGCTTCCTGGATGGTCATTTATTCTCGGTTTTTAGTATCGATGATGATGGTGACGGGCCCGTCGTTCACCAGGGAAACCTGCATATCCGCCCCGAAGCTGCCGGTGCCGATGGGCTTTCCGAGGTCGGCTTCCATCCGGGCGATCATGCTTTCGTAGAGCGGGATGGCGGTGTCGGGTTTGCTGGCTTTGAGGTAGCTGGGCCGGTTGCCTTTTTTGGTGGATGCGTGGAGGGTGAATTGGGAAACGAGGAGGACGTCGCCCCCGGTTTCGAGGGCGCTGCGGTTCATGACGCCGTTTTCGTCGTTAAAAACGCGGAGGTTGACGATTTTGGCGCTCAGCCACGCAATATCTTCCGGCCCGTCGGCGTCTTCTATACCCAGCAGCACGAGGAGGCCTCCGCCGATGGCGGATTTCACTTCCCCGCCGATGGTAACGTCTGCCCGGGACACCCTTTGGATCACAGCTCTCATAAAATATTCTTCGAAGCGTTTACATTTGCGTTAAAGATAAGGAATGTGTTATGCTTGACGTGACTCCAGAGATAAAATTCAAAACCGCCCGCAGCGGCGGCAAGGGCGGCCAGAACGTAAACAAGGTGGAAACGATGGTGGAAGGGTACTTCCACATCGCGGAATCCGCTATTCTGACCGACGAGCAGAAAGCCCTCCTGCTGCAAAACCTCGGCAGCAAACTGAATGCCGACGGCCTGCTGCAGGTAAAATCGCAGACCGAGCGCTCGCAGCTGGGCAACAAAGGGGAAGTGATCCGAAAAATGAACGCCCTGCTGGAAAAAGGGCTCTTTGTCCCGAAAACCCGCAAAAAAGTGAAGCCGACGAAAGCCATGAAGGAAAAACGCCTCCAGTTCAAGAAACGGCTCAGCGAAAAAAAACAGAACCGCCGCCCGGGAACGGGGCGCGACTATTAATACGATTCTTATTTTTGGATTAAAACCGACGCTTTGGGAAATATCAAGAAACTGGCCGGCGCAACGATCTGGTACGGCGTTCCTACCATTGTACACCGATTTTTAGGGTTCATTCTCCAGCTCTTCCTCACGAGCGTGTTCCCCGCGGAGAAGTTCGGGGAGGTGGGGCAATTGTACGCATTCATCCCGTTTTGCAATATTATTTTCACCTACGGCCTGGAAACCAGCTATTTCCGGTTTACGCAGTCGGTGGAGAAAGACCGGCTTTTCAACACCCTGAACGTTTCCATGATCGTGAGCACCATCCTGTTTTCGGGGATATTGCTCATCGGTTCGCCGGTGTTGGCAGACGGTTTGGGCTTCCCCGGCCGGGCAGACCTCGTGATGCTGGCCACGGGCGTGCTTTTCTTCGACACCCTCACCACGATCCCTTTCGCCAGGCTCCGCCAGGAAGGCCGGCCGCGCAAGTTCGCCGCCGTGAAACTGGCGACCATCGTTGTACAGATCGTTCTGACCGTTTTTATCCTCAAATACGCGCCGAAGCTCCATGCCCAGGGGCACCTGTCCTGGTACAACCCCGACCGTGGCGTGGAATATTTCGTGATCGCCAACATGATCGCCAGCGCCTGTTCGCTGCTGTTCCTGTCCAAAGAGTTCAGCACTTTCCGCTGGAAGTTCGATAAAACCCTCTGGAAGGAGGTGATCCGCTACAGCTGGCCCCTCATCGCCATCGGCCTCGGCGGCATGATCAACGAAATGCTGAGCCGGCTCATCTTCCCGCAGGTATACCCCGCCAGCCGCGAGGTATCTATGAGCCTGCTGGGTATTTTTTCGGCCAACTACAAGCTGGCGGTGCTTATTACGATCAGCATCACTGCGTTCCGGATGGGCGCGGAGCCGTTTTTCTTCAACCAGAGCGACCGGAAAGACGCGCCGCAGACCTATGCACGCGTCATGAAATACTTCACGATGTTCATGGGGGCGGCTTTCCTCGTGGTGGCCCTGTTCCTCGATATCTGGTCGTGGCTCATTACCCGGGGGGCCGATAAATCGTATGCGGAAGGGCTCCATGTGGTGCCGGTGCTGGCCATGGCCACGGTGTTCCTGGGGATTTACTACAACCTCACGATCTGGTATAAACTGACGAACCGCAACCTGATGGGCGTGTGGATCACGATGGGCGGGGCCTTGGTGACGATCGTCCTCAATATCTGGTGGATCCCGCAGTTCAGCTATACGGGCTCGGCCTGGGCTACATTTGTTTGTTACGCGTCGATGATGACGGCTTCGTACCTGCTCGGGCAGAAATATTACCCGGTGCCGTACGAGGTGCCGAAGGTGCTGGGGTACCTGGGCCTGGCGGCTGCGCTGTATGTGCTGCATGATTATATCAAGGCGCAGGGGCTGGGGTTCTGGCCCGTTCATATCGCCGCCGTGGTGGAATTGGGTGTATACCTGGCCGTTATCGCCTGGTCGGAAAGGAAAGACATCGCCCGGCTGCTGTCACGCAAGGCGGGTTGAGGGGTCTTCCGGAACGAAGGGGTTATGCACCTTCTCGAACCCGATCGTAGTTTCGGGACCGTGCCCGGAATACACCACCGTTTCGTCGGGCAACTTGTACAGTTTTTCCCGGATGCTGCTGGCCAATGTTTCAAAATTACCTCCGGGGAAGTCGGAACGACCAACACTCTGTTTAAATAACACATCTCCTGCGATCACGAAATGTTGCTTCGCGGAATAGAACGAAATGCTTCCGGGGGAATGGCCGGGGGTGAGGATCACTTCCAGTTCATCGTCTCCCAACGTCACTTTATCACCCTCTTCCAGGTAACCCACCGGCTCGGGGCTGGGCTCGAAAGGGATGTTGTACATCATCCCGGATTGGGGGGAACGGTCGAGCACCACCTGGTCTAACCGGTGGATTTCCGGCCCTTTCCCAAACATTTTCTGGACCAGCCTGTTGCTGAAGATATGATCGAGATGGCAGTGGGTATTGAGTAACCGGGCCACTGTCAGCTCATTTTCGGCCATAAACCGGAGGAACCCGTCCCGCTCTTCCTGATAATAAAATCCGGGGTCTATAATGATACACTGCTTTTTTTCGTTAATTAGTACGTATGTATTCTCCTGAAAAGGATTCACCGTGAAGCACCTGATTTCAAACATTGTTGACGTTTTTTACTAATTTTAATTCGCAACACAATATTATCAATACTTTCCGTATGAACCGATTTATTACCAGGTCAATTATTCCATGCTTATGCCTATTGATCGGATTTGTTGTTAACGCCCAGGCGCAGACGAATACCGTGGAATTTGGCCAGAACCGGGTACAGTACAAGAACTTCAAGTGGCGGTTCTATACGACCCGGCACTTCAACACGTACTTCGCCCAGAACGGCCTCGAGCTCGGCAAGTACGTGGCCCAGTGCGCGGAAAGGGAATTGCCCCAGCTGGAGGAGTTCATGGAATTCACCTTCCGGCAGAAAGTCAACATTATTGTGTACAACAACTTCGCCGAATTCAAGCAATCCAACGTCGGGATCGGGGTAGAATGGCAGAATACGGGCGGGGTGACGAAGCTCGTCGGCAATAAGCTCCTCGTTTACTTCGACGGCGACCATGCCAACCTGCGCCGCCAGATCCGCCAGGGCATCGCCCGGGTCATGCTCGAAACCCTCCTCTTCGGTGAAGATATCGGCGAATTCGCCGGCAACGCCGTGCTCATCGATTTCCCCAACTGGTTCACCGACGGGTTCATCGCATACGCCGCCGAAAACTGGAACCCCCAGCTCGACGATCAGCTGAAAGCCGCCCTCAACTCCGGAAAATACAACACCTTCAACCAGCTTACGTTCGACAAGCCCCTGCTGGCCGGCCAGGCGTTCTGGTATTACGTGGAAAGCAAGTACGGTAAAGACGCCGTCCCTTACCTCATGTACATCACCCGCATCAACCGCGGCCTCAAAAAAGGCTTCGAACAGGTATTGCACATGAAACCCAAAGCCGCTCAGGCCGATTTCATGATGTGGTGGCGCAAACGCTTCCAGGAAGACGGGCGCCGCCGCCGCCAGGTGACGCGCGGTACGGGCGTGATTTCCAACGAGATCGGTAAAAAAGACTACTACCGCTACGCCCCCAATCCCAAAAACTCCATGTACGCCGTGGTGGAATACAGCAAAGGCACCTACAAAGTGAAGATCAACCTGGGATGGAGCACCAACAAGGTACTGCTGAAAAGCGGCGTCAAACAGCTCACGTCCAAACTCGATCCCAACTATCCCCTGCTGGCCTGGAACCATAAAGGCAACCGGCTCGCCGTGGTATACGAACACGAAGGCAAAACCCGCCTCATGGTCTACGACCTGATCTCCAAGATCACCATCAAGCAAGACCTGCCCATGTTCGAAAGGATCATCGATATGAAGTTCTTCTTCGAATTCGACAACTCCCTCCTGCTGTCTGCCGTGCGCAACGGTCATACCGATATCTTCACCTACAGCATGACCAACAGCAAGGTAGACCAGATCACCAACGACGTGTGGGACGATCTCGATCCTTCTTTCGCGGCGTTCCCCGGCAAAAGCGGGATCATCTATTCATCGAACCGCCCCAACGCGAAAGCCCGTACTTCGGACACTTCGCTGCCGCATAACCGGTATAATATTTTCATGGTCGACAACTGGAACAAATCTTCCGAAAAACAGATTTCCCAGTTGACGGACCTCCCCTACGGCAATGCCCGCCTGCCCGTTCAGTACAATACCACCCACTTTACCTTCGTGAGCGATGCCAACGGTATCAACAACCGGTACGCCGGTTTCTTCCGCGCGGAAAGGGCCGGGGTGGATTCCCTGTACTTCGTGGGCGCGGAGATCCTCCACAATCCCGACAAGGAAGAACTGGATTCCGCATTGATGGATTACGGCGCCACGGCACCGGATTCCGTGCAGGCCATTACCATCACCAACGACTCAACGTACGTTTTCCCTGTTACCAACTACCAGTTCGGCATCAAGGAATCCCGGATCGCGGGAGACCAGGGCATGGTGTCGGAAGTAGTGCAGATCGGCGACTGGAAACGGTTGTATAAATTGAAAGTGGACACCAATACGCTGAAAAAACGCAACGTATCGGCCCGGCCCACCAACTACATGCGCCAGCAAATGCGCTACGACTCCCTGCGCATGGGCCTCCCGAGCTATTACGCACGGCCAGACACGGCACCCAAGCAGCCCAACTTCTTCCAGAACGAATTCGGCAACGAGCCGGCAGATACGGCCGCGCATACCGCCAATGAGCCCGCGCTGTCTGAAAAGAAAGAGCCGCCCATCCTGAAAAGCGCGCGCCTGAGCAATTACAGGCTCAAGTTCAGCTCCGACTACCTGGTAACGCAGATAGACAACTCGGTGCTCATGAACCGCTACCAGCCTTACTACGGCTGGCCGCAGGGCCCCATCCGCCTGGCAGATCCCGTGAATGGCCTCATCCGCCTCGGCATCAGCGATCTCATGGAAGATTACAAGTTCTCCGGCGCGTTCCGTATCCCCCTCGCCCTCGACGGTACCGAGTATATGTTCTCGTTCGCTTATCTCAAGAAGCGTTTCGATTACAAACTGACGTATTACCGCAAGGTGGAAAAAGCCGCACTGACCGTTGGGGACGGCAGCAACCAGTTCACCAACTATCCCATCAAGAACAAAACGAACATCTACCAGGGAGAAGTCCGCTATCCGTTCGACCAGGTGCGCAGCATGCGCATCGCGGCAGGCCTGCGGACGGATGAGCTGGTAGTGCTCGCCAACGACCAGGGATCGCTGAAAGAGCCCAACTACAAGGAAACCGCCGTGCTGGCGCGTTTGGAATATGTGCACGACAATGTGATCAACCCCGCCATCAATATCTTCAAAGGCACCCGCTACAAGATTTATGGCGACATGGTGGCGCAGATTTCCGGGAACCGCAACACCCTGTTCGGACAAGTGACACCGAAAGGCAAGTTCACCTACAACATGGGCATCGATGCGCGCCATTACGTGGAAATTACCCGGAACTTCATCTGGGCAACGCGTTTCGCCGCCGACCTTTCCTGGGGCTCGCGCAAGCTGATCTACTTCCTCGGCGGGGTAGACAACTGGATGATCAAACCCGACATCTACACCAACCGCGCGCCGAACGCCAATGAAAACTACGCTTACCAGACGCTGGCCGTGAACATGCGCGGCTACAAACAGAACATCCGCAACGGTAACAACGTGATGTTGATGAATACGGAGCTCCGCCTGCCGGTGTTCACCACTTTCATCGACAAGCCCATCAACAGCGCGTTCCTCCGCAACTTCCAGCTGATATCGTTTATCGACATCGGTACGGCCTGGAACGAGAAACTGAAGTTCAAGGACGCGAATTATACGGAATACGTGACCGAAGAAGGTGTGGTGATCCGCATCAAGGAAGGCTTCCTCGGGCCCTTCGTAGGCGGTTACGGATTCGGTGCCCGCACCACCGTGCTGGGCTACTTCGCCCGCTTCGACGCCGGCTGGCCCATGACCGGGTTCTTCCGCGGCAAACCGCAGCTCACCTTCGGTTTGGGGGTAGACTTCTAAACAAAACGCATTTTCACATACACGAAAAAGCCGGCTACATCAGCCGGCTTTTTTTATGGTAAAATCTGTTGTAAAATGTTGGAAAGGCGCGATGGCTGTGCGGATCATTCCGTTACAAAATTTTTGGAAGGAAGATGCACCCCGCTGCGATCACTGCGCCGATGGCTGCGATGAGCACCGCCCCGGCTGCCATGTCTTTGATGTTTTTGACGAGGGGATGCTGGTCCGGATGGAGGAGGTCCATCGATTTTTCGATGGCAGTGTTGAGCAGTTCGGCCGTCCACACGGCAGCGGTGGCTACGGCGAGCACGGCCCATTCGCCGGCGGAACAGCGGAAGAAGGCCCCTGCTGCGATAACGGCGCCGGTGGCCACGAGGTGGATACGGGCGTTGGGCTCGCTGCGGAGCGCGGTGCCGATACCGCGGAAGGCGTTGCGGAAACTGCCGGTCAGCCTGTTCATCACTGTGTAAATTTGATCATGGCTTCCAGCGCGGCGAGGTGGCCCTTGAAGGCTTTTTCGCCGGTTTTGGTGATGGAATAGGTGGTGTTGGTTTTGCGGCCCACGAAACCTTTGTGCACCTTGATGTACGCATTTTCTTCCAGCGTGGAAAGGTGCGAGGCCAGGTTGCCGTCGGTTACGTCGAGCATCGCCTTGAGATCGTTGAAGCTCACTTCCTCGCTCACCATGAGCACGCTCATCACGCCAAGCCGTATTCTACTTTCGAACAGTTTATTCAGATTCTCGATTGGATTCATGCATACCGGGGTTTAAGCCGCCTGGGGGGCGCGTTCGTATTTCCACCACATGATGACGCCGTACAGGATATGTACCAGCCCGAAGCCGAGCGCCCAGAAAAAGAGGCCGTATCCCAGCCAGAAAGTGGCGATAACGCCGAGGAGGCATTCGGTGAAGCCCACATAACGCAACTCCGGCATGGTGAATTTGCTGGCGTTGATGAGCGCCAGGCCATAAAACACGAGGCAGGCCGGGGCCACGAAACCGTAAAACCCGTTATAGATCATGCCGAGGATGAAGAGCCCTCCGGCCACGAGCGGCACGGCGAGGTTGATGACCACTTTGCGGGCGGTGGCGTCCCAGATGGGAAGGCCCTGCTGCCGGGCTTTCCGCCAGGTGAAGTAGCTCCCTGTGGTGAGGGCGCCCGCGAGCACCGCCGCTGCCACCAGCATCAGTTTGAGTATGACGGTGTTATGTTCGGGAGCGGGGCTGTAAATATCAGCATCGTAAGCGATCTGCGTTCCGTTCCCGGCGCGGTACTCGTCCAGGATGCCGTACGCGAACCATGCGCCGATGAGCCCGCTGAGGCCTGCGCCCACGCCGCCGAGGCCGCTGAGCGACATGAACCGCGTGCTGCGTTCCATGATCCGCTTGATGTCTTTAAGGGTATCGAGATGTTGTTGCTCGTTCATAGAGAAAGCACTTTGTCTATCAAAGCTAGGCATATTTCCGGAAAATGGGGCATGGGAACGCCGGGAAAGAAATCCGGCATGTTTTTGTGTTGTTATAGGGGTGAAGGGTCGGGACGCGCGTTTTGTCATAGGGCGTTGCGGGCAGAGCGGAGTAACCTTGGGAAGGGGGTGTTCGTTTAGGGTGGGTTACGACGGCCGGTGCCGATCCTCATAAAATTACCATGTTGCCCGAAAAGTGTAGGCTGATGCGTGAGTGGCGATGGATGGATGATGGGTGCGATGCGGGCCTGACAGCACGGGTTTCCCGGGTTTCCGCGGTGCGGCTTACCCTGGCAGGCTGGAAATTGCCATAAATCCGTCCCATTTAACAACAGTCAAAGTAATTCGTCCGAAAATATCTAATTTGCCTCCTGAAATGAACGGCTGGAAACGAACCATAGCTTCAATAATAACGCTCATCAGCTTCTTACCCCTACATGCGCAGCATAAAGTAAAAGGCATTGTTAAAGACGCGCACACCCAGGAACTGATCCCATTTGCCACACTCCAATTCGTGGGCACCAACACCGGTATGGTCACCGATGCGGAAGGCGCATTCGTTTTCGAGCTCCCGTCCATCCCCTCAGATTCCCTCCTCGTCCGCGTCATGGGATACGCCCGCACCGTGCTGTTCGTTGACCGGAAACTGCCCGAACAAACGCTCGTTTTCGAGATTTCCCGCGGCGACGTTTCCCTCAAAACCTACGAAGTCAAAGCCAACGTCAACTTCGCCCTCATCCTGCTTCGGAACATCGTCCGCCGCAAACCGTTCAACAATTACGACCGGCTCGACAGCTATAAATACGAGATCTATAACAAACTGGAGCTCGACATCAAGAACCTCAACACCGTCAAGCTCGCGAAAAACCGCTTCACCAAACCGTTTTCGTTCATCCTGAAGAATATCGACAGCACCACGGAAAACCAACCGTTCCTGCCCGTGTTCCTCACCGAAAGCATCTCCGATTACTATTTCCAGCGCAACCCGAAGAAAACGAAAGAGATCATCAAAGCCTCCCGCACCTCGGGCCTCGACAACGAAAGCGTCACCAAGTTCCTCGGCGGCATGTACCAGAACATCAATGTGTACGACAACTTCATCCCGGTGTTCGACAAAAGCTTCGTGAGCCCTATCAGCAGCAACGGCACGCTTTTCTATAATTACCGCATCACCGATACGCAATACATCGCCAATAACCGGTTCATCCGCATGAACTTCGAACCGCGGCGCAAAGGCGAGAACGCGTTCATCGGCGACCTTTGGGTGATGGACTCCACCTTCGCCATCCAGAAGATGAGCATGTCTGTCCCCAACGACGCCAACATCAACTTCGTCCGCAAAATCTCCCTCGTCCAGGAATTCAAACAACTGGCAGACAGCAGCGGATGGTTCCTCGCGAAAGATAAATTCGTGGTCGACTTCTGGACGCCGAGCCCCAAACCGACAAAAACCATCGAGTTCATCGGCCGGAAAACGACGACGTACGAAGGTTTCATCCTCAATGATACCGCCGTTACCAACCTGTTCTCCGAAAAACGCTACCCGCAAAACATCGTGGTGGCCGACAGCGCGCGCACGCGGACGGATTCCTTCTGGGACAGCCACCGCCACGAATCGCTGAGCCAGAATGAACAGTCGATCTACAAGATGGTGGACACGCTGCAGAAGATGCCGCTGTTCCAGAAATATTCCAATACCATCCGCTTCCTGGCTACGGGATATAAACCGTTCGGGCCGCTGGAATGGGGGCCGTACTGGTACCTCTTTTCCCAGAACCGCCTGGAAGGTTTCCGGGTGCGGCTGGATTTGGGGACTACGCCGCAGTTCCATAAAGACCTGTACCTCAACGGGTACCTGGCCTACGGATTCGGCGACGACCGCTTCAAAGGAAAAGTTTCCGCGCTGTACCTCCTGCAGCGCCACCCGCGCATGTACGTGTACGGTTCATTCATACGTGATCTCGACAATGGCGCGAGCTACTACGATGAGGTGGGCACAGATAACATTTTCACCCTGGCGATCCGCAAGCCCGGCGTTCCGCAGAAATTCATGCAGATCGAAGAGAAGCGTGCGGAGTTCTACAAGGAATATTACAGCGGGTTCTCCCATCACTTCTCGGTGGTGCACAAACAGTTCATGCCCTACGATCCTTTGCCGGGCAGCGCCGTATTCCCGCACAGCGGCGGCAAAACGGACCCCTACACGAACCTGGAAGTGGCCGTGAAACTGCGGTACGCTTTCCGCGAAGAATTCCTCGAAGGCAATTACTACCGCTTCAGCCTCGGCAGCAAATACCCCATCGTGGAACTGAAATACGCGCTGGGCGTGAAAGGCATCTGGAAGAGCAATTACAGCTACCACAAAGCAACCTTCACGGTGTCTGACTACCTGAAAGTGGCGCCGTTCGGACAGTTGTACTACAACTTCTTCGGCGGTAAGATCTTCAATACCACCCTGCCCTATCCGCTGCTGGAAATACATCCCGGCAACGAGATTTACTACTACAACAAATACGCGTTCAACATGATGAACCGCTACGAGTTCATCAGCGACCAATACGCCGGTTTCAACCTCGAGCACACCCTCGGCAGCGGGATCTTCAACTACATCCCGCTCGTCCGCAAACTGAAGTTCCGCCAGTTCTGGACGGCCAAAGGCGTGATCGGCAGCCTGAGCGACAAGAACCGCGCCCTCAACCTGCAAACGAACTATCCGTTCAAGACATTACAGGGCAGTCCCTACGTGGAAGTAGGCACGGGTGTTGAAAACATTCTCAAATTCATTCGGGTGGATTTCGTTTGGCGAGTGGCGCCGAAGCCCCTGCCGGCCGAGGTCAACAACAAAAAGTTCGGCGTGTTCGGCAGCTTCCGGCTCCAGTTCTAGGGCTTCTGCGGCTTCGCTTTCTGCGTGGACATTTCCCGGATGGGATGCAGCACCGCCTGCATGATCCGTATGTGCTCGCGCATCATCTGGTCCATCTTCTGCATAGAATCGCGCATCGTCGTCATCATTTCCTTCATGAGCAATTTGTCTTGCCGGAAATACGCCAGCAGGTCTTGCAAGTCTTTTTCCTGCAACACCGGTTTCAACTGCCGTTGTTGTGGCGGCTGATCGTTGAACAGTTCCGTGAAATGAACATCGAGCACTTCGGCGATCTGCATCAGCCGCTCCACCGTCAGCCGCTTCACTTCGTTCCGCTCTATGTTCCCATAAGCCGTAGAACCGATGCAGAGCCGGTCCGCCATGTACTCCTGCGTCAGGTTGCGGTACTCCCGCAATCGCCGGATCGTGTTGCCAACATTCATAATGAAGGTATTTGAAAATCGTACCTGGGTTAACGGTCGCGCCCGCAATATTAACGCGCCCGGCAACACGTTCCAAAAAATCTCCGAAAATGCAAGAAGTTCTCTTCTAACTCGGAGAATATCTCCGAAAATCGAAGATTGCGGGCATAAAAAAAGCGCCTTTTTGAAGGCGCTTTTATGTAAAGTATGTCTTTTCAAAAACGATCATTTCAGAAACCGCATCCCCACGAACCGGAATATCAGCGCGCCCGCAATGGCGCCCGCCGTATCCGCGGCAAAATCCCACAGGTCGAAACTGCGGTTGGCCACCAGGTATTTCTGGATGAACTCGATCGCCAGGCCGTAGGCAGACACACAGGTAACGATCAGCGTGAGCATGCCCGCGCCGATGCGCCCATGATGCCGGTAATATCCGTACGCCAGCAGCAACACCATTCCCCCGAAAAGGAAAAAATGCACCACCTTGTCGAAATGCAGCATCTCCAGGAAACCTGACGTTGGGATCGCCTTTCCCGGGAGGGTGCACAAAAAAAGAATGAGGATGATCCATCCCATAGCGGGCAGGTAATAGCGGACCATCCTCATACTAAATGTGTCTTTATGGTTTCTACTCGATGTATCGGGCATAATTCATTATTCGCCTACCAGCGCTTTGTACTGGTCCGCCGTCAGCAGGCCTTCCACATCGGCAGGGTTGTTTACGGTGATCGTCACCATCCAGCCATCACCATAAGGGTCGGTATTCACCAGTTCGGGGCTGCCTTCCAGCTCCTCGTTCACCGATCCGATCGTACCGGCAACAGGCAGAAACAGGTCGGAAACGGTCTTCACCGCTTCAACGGTACCAAATACGTCTTCAGCGGCCAGCGATTTACCGGTCGTGGGAATGTCCACGAACACGATATCGCCCAATTCGCGCTGCGCGAATTCGGTAATACCGATTTTCGCAGTTGTCCCTTCTAATAATACCCACTCGTGGTCTTTGGTGTAACGCAGATTCGACGGAAAATTCATGTCAAGTTTGATTTTGAGCCGTAAAAATAAAGATTACGTCCAGAATTATAAAAAGTTTGTCATTTTCAAAACGTTAAAATGACAGACCTAGAAGAAAAAGAACTTCTTTTTCAGGCGGATTTTCATGCGCACGTCCTGCAAAGGCCGGTTGTCGGCCTTGTTCGTCTGCACGGCTGCGATGCTGTCGATCACGTGAAACCCTTTCACCACCTGGCCAAACACGGTATAGCTCTGGTCCAGGTGCGGCGATCCGCCCCAGGTTTTGTACACCTCGCGCTGGTCTACCGGCAGCTTCCGGCCGCCCAGCCGCGTTTGCTCCAGCGTATCCAGGCCGCCGTCTGTCCACTTCTTCCCCTGCACAATGTAAAACTGGCTGCCCGACGAGGCTTTGGTGGGATTATCGTCCCGCGCCGCGCCCAGTGCGCCTTTCCGGTGATACAGATCCAGCTGGAACTCCGCCGGCACCGTATATCCCGGCCCGCCGTTGCCGACGGTTTCCCCGGGTTTGGCGCGCTTGCTGTCCGGATCGCCGCCCTGGATCATGAAATTTTTGATCACGCGGTGAAACAACAGGCTGTCGAAATAATGCTGCTTCGTGAGCCGGATGAAGTTGTCGCGGTGCTTCGGGGTCTGGTCGTACAACCTGATCACCATTTTTCCGTAAGGCGTATACACCTTCACTTTCCGGTTGCGCTGTGCATGCGCGGCCATGGTGGCGAGCAGCAACAGCAGTAAAAAGGGTAACTTTTTATTCATGGGCATGTTCGTGTATTCGTCTTTTGGGCAGGGCCGGGCCGCCGTTGCGTCGCACACTTCGGCCGGGTTGCGGGGCCGGGCTTATTCCTCCCCTTCTTCGAAATAGTCGATAATATGTTCTTTCAGGAACCGTTCCTGCTCTTCCATCCCCATTTTGGGCACCGGCTGGATTTCCTTGAAATGCGGCCATCCGTCCTTATCCCGCCCTTCCGGCTCAAAATAGCCGCTGCGGGTCAGTAATACGCAAACCGCCACGTGCATGAGGTCTTGCTTCTGCTCTTTCGTGAATTTCTTCTTCGGGAGGTTCACTTCCTGCACCCCGATCATCATGAGCATTCCCTCGAAATTGGGCATTTTGCCGAACCGGGCGGTCAGCAGGTCTTCTACTTTTTTCCAGCGTATATTAAAATCGTCGTTGTTCATTTTCAATGGGTTTATGATGCGCCGCCCTGTCTGGCATTTGTATTGCAGGGCTAACGGACGACAAATGTACGGTTTACGCAAAAAATCACTGTAAATATCGATCCGTATTCTTAAATTGGAATTTTTTATAAACCATATCTGCTTTAACAGGAAATCCCTCCGGCGCCCGATTTAACAGGTTTTTAACTGCGGAATCCCGCCATGGGAGTAGGTTTAAATGGCAGAATCCTTATTTTAGCAACCTTGAAATAACAATTCATGGAAAATACCTCGTACGACATCCGACAGATAAACGAAAAGATCCACCAGGCCAGCTCCTTCGTAGACCTCCTCAATTCGGAGATCAACAAAGTGATCGTGGGCCAGAAATATATGGTGGAGCGCCTCATGATCGGCCTGCTCGCCCAGGGCCACGTGCTCCTCGAAGGCGTGCCCGGCCTCGCCAAAACGCTCTCCATCAAATCTTTGTCTTCCGCCATCGACGCCAAATTCTCCCGCATCCAGTTCACGCCCGACCTGTTGCCGGCAGACGTGGTGGGCACCATGATCTATAACCAGCAGCGCAACGAGTTCATGGTCCGCAAAGGCCCCATCTTCGCCAATTTCATCCTGGCAGACGAGATCAACCGCGCCCCCGCCAAAGTGCAGAGCGCCCTCCTCGAAGCCATGCAGGAAAAACAGGTGACCATCGGAGACACCACCTTCAAACTCGAAGAACCGTTCCTCGTGCTCGCCACGCAGAACCCCATCGAGCAGGAAGGTACTTATACCCTCCCGGAAGCGCAGGTAGACCGTTTCATGCTGAAAGTCGTGATCGGATACCCCACCAAGGAAGAAGAACGCCACATCATCCGGCAGAACCTCGCGCCCGAAGGGCAGGCGAAGATCAATCCCGTGGTGCGCCCCGAAGATATCCTCGAAGCACGTAAACTCGTTCGCCAGGTATATATGGACGAAAAGATCGAACAATATATCCTCGACGTCGTGTTCGCCACCCGCAACCCGGAAGATTATAAACTCGGTAAACTGAAACCGCTCATCGCCTACGGCGGATCGCCCCGCGCCTCCATCAACCTGGCCCTCGCTTCCAAAGCGTACGCCTTCATGAAGCGCCGCGGATACGTGATCCCCGAAGACGTTCGCAGCGTTTGCTTCGACGTGATGCGCCACCGCGTTGGCCTCACCTATGAAGCCGAAGCCGAAAACGTGACCAGCGAAAACATCCTCAGCGAGATCCTCAACGCCGTGGAAGTGCCCTGATCCCTTTAAACCCGCCATCAGATGGACACTGCAGAAATACTCAAAAAGGTCCGCCAGCTGGAAATAAAGACCAAAGGGCTGACCAACCACATCTTCGCCGGAGAATACCACTCGGCCTTCAAAGGCCGCGGTATGTCTTTCAGCGAAGTGCGCGACTACCATTTCGGCGACGACGTAAGGGCTATCGACTGGAACGTGACCGCACGCTTCAACAGCCCCTACATCAAGATATTCGAAGAAGAACGCGAACTGACCGTGCTCCTGCTGGTAGACGTGAGCGAAAGCGAAACCTTCGGCACCACGCGCCAGACCAAGCGCAGCCTCGTTACCGAGCTGTGCGCCGTGCTCGCGTTTTCCGCCATCAAGAACAACGACAAGGTAGGCGTCATCTTTTTCAGCGACGGCATGGAAAAATACATCCCGCCGAAGAAAGGAAAATCGCACATCCTCTTCATCATCCGCGAACTGCTCTCGTTCGAGCCGAAGAAAAAAGGCACCAACATCGCCGAAACCCTCCGGTTCTTCAACAACGCCACCAAAAAGAAAAGCATCGTGTTCCTGCTGAGCGATTTCTTTTCCGGGAATTACCAGGATGCCCTCAACATCGCCTCCAAACGGCACGATGTGGTGGGCGTTCAGGTGTACGACCGCCGCGACAAAGAGCTCCCCGACGCAGGGCTCATCCGCATGACCGACGCCGAAACGGGTGCATCGCAGTGGGTGGACTCCAGCGACCGGAAAGTGCGGGAATATTACGACCGCCAGTTCCAGCAGCATGCCCAGTATTGCCGCAACGCTTTCATGAAAAGCGGCGCCGAACTGATCAGCATCCGCACCGATGAAGATTACGTAAAAGCATTACAGACATTTTTCCTGAACAGGGTATAACCGATAAACGAAGCACGATCAAGACCGGATGAAATCCATCAAGAACATATTCACCACCGTCCTCCTTTGTTGCATCTTTGCCGGCGCCCGGGCGCAAGACAAGGAAGAACCGGTACAATACGAAGACTACTTCAAGGTAACGGCCAAAGCCGACACCACGCGCATCCGCATCGGCGAGCCCGTGAAGGTAGACCTCACCGCCAAAGTGATGCTGTACGCCCTCAAAGGCGCCAACATCAAAGTGATCTTCCCCAACATCCCCGATTCGAGCAACCACATCGAGCTCGTGGAACGCACACAGCTGGATACGACCGGCTCCAACGAAAACCAGCGGATCTGGCGGCAAACCGTCACCTTCACCAGTTTCGATTCCGGCCGGTGGGAACTGCCGCCCATGAAATTCGAAGTGTATTCGGTGACAGACGGGTCTTACGATTCCGTGTTCACCGATCCCATTTTCATCGACGTGGGCACCGTGGCCGTGGATACCACCAAAGCCTTCAAGCCCATCAAGCCCCTGCGCGTGGTGGGGATCAACTGGCTGGATTACTGGTTCCTTATTTTGGGCGGATTCCTGCTCATCACGGCCATCATCCTGTACTTCACCATGTGGCGCAACCGGAAGAAAGCGCCGAAACCCTTGCCCGTGGTACCCTCCAAGTCGCCGTTCGAACGCGCGGTGGAAGCGTTGGACAAGCTGGAGAAGGAACAGCCCTGGCAAACGGACGTCAAAGGGTATTATACTTCGCTGACAGACGTGCTGCGCAATTACTTCGAGCAGCAGTTCAACATACCGGCCATGGAACAGACCACGGCGGAACTGATGGACGACATCAAGCCGGTCACCATCCTCAATCAGCAGCGCAACGAGATCTACGCCATCCTCAGCCTGGCCGATCTCGCCAAGTTCGCCAAGCTCCAGCCTTCGCCGCAGGAGCATGAAGACTCGCTGCGCAAGGCCAGGGCCGTGGTGGAATGGACGCGCGCCTCCGCCCTGCCCAAAACCGAACAGCCGGCCATCGGCACAAATTCGTAAAACGACTCATGAACGCGGAACTCTGGAAAAATATTGAATTCGCACACCCGGCCTTTTTCTGGCTGCTGCTGCTCATCCCCGTCTTTATCTGGTGGAGCGTGAGCGCCGGCCGCAAGTTCCAGGGATCGGTGAAAGTCTCGTCGCTGCAAGGCCTCAAAGGCATCCCCGTTTCCTGGAAAATCCGTTTCCGGCCCATCCTCCCCGCCCTGCGCATCATCACGTTCGCCGCGCTGGTTACCGCATTGGCAAGGCCGCAAACGTCCAACACTTCTGAAAACATCGACAGCGAAGGCATCGACATCGTGCTGGGCATCGACATTTCCGGCTCCATGCTCGCCGAAGACCTCCGGCCCAACCGGATGGAAGCCGCCAAGAAAACAGCGATGGATTTCGTGGACAGCCGCATCAGCGACCGCATCGGCCTGGTGATCTTCTCCGGCGAAAGCTTCACGCAATGCCCCATCACCTCCGACCACGGCGTGCTCAAACAGCAGCTCATGGCCATCCGCAGCGGAATGTTGCAGGACGGGACGGCCATCGGGATGGGGCTCGCCACATCGGTCGACCGCCTCCGTGAAAGCAAAGCCAAAAGCAAAGTGGTGATTTTATTGACGGACGGGGTGAACAACACCGGCCTCGTAGACCCGCTCACCGCGCTCGAAATCGCCAAAGCGTATAAAGTGAAAGTCTACACTATCGGCGTAGGCACCATCGGCAAAGCCCCCTCGCCCGCCACCATGCCCGACGGCAGCGTGCAGATGCAAATGGTGGACGTGCAGATCGACGAGCCCCTCATGAAAAAAATCGCCACCGAAACCGGCGGGCGGTATTTCAGGGCCACCAACAACGCTTCCCTGCAAGACATCTACCACGAAATCGATAAAATGGAGCGCACCAAAGTGGAAATCACGTCTTACCGGCGCTTCAAAGAGCATTTCTTCCCCCTGGCCATGATCGCCCTGGCGGCGTTGCTGCTGGAGGCCGTGCTGCGGTATACGCTTTTCAAGCGGCTGCCCTAGTCCGGATTTGCTTTATCTTTACACCGTGCAAGCAACGATCTATAAATCCACCGGCAGTTGGTATTCCGTGAAAACGGACGAGGGCGCCATTTACCAGGCGCGTATCAAAGGCATTTTCAAAATCGATGAAGACATCACGTCTACCAACCCCATCGCCGTGGGCGACCATGTCGAAATCCAGCTGGAGACAGACGGCGAGGAAGGAACGGCCATCATCACCGGCATCGAGAAACGGCATAATTACATCGTTCGCAGTTCGCCCCAGGGCAAGCACAAAAAACATATCGTAGCCGCCAACCTCGACCAGGCGGTGCTCGTGGCTACCGTGCGGGAGCCGCGCACCTCCCAGGGGTTCATCGACCGCTTCCTCGTTACCGCGGCCGCATACCATATTCCCGTTATTCTCGTGTTCAACAAAATGGACGTGTACCGCGACAAGGAGATGGAGCAGTTCGAACACTGGAAAGAAGTGTATGAGCAGATCGGTTATACCGTTTTGCTGACGGGCGCGGCGAAAGGGATCGGTATAGACGAATTGGGAGAATTGCTGAAAGATAAGACCACCCTCATTTCCGGGCATTCCGGCGTGGGCAAGAGCACCATCATCAATGGGCTGATGCCCGGCCTGCAACTGAAAACGAAGCAGGTGAGCGGATGGAGCGGGAAAGGTTTACATACCACTACTTTCGCCGAGATGTTCGACCTGCCCAATGGCGGCCGGCTCATCGATACGCCCGGGGTCCGGGAATTCGGGATCGTGGATATCCCGAAAACGGAGCTTTCGCATTATTACCTCGAGATGCAGGAATACATTCCTCAATGCCAGTTCAACAACTGCCTTCACCTCGACGAGCCCGGTTGCGCCGTGAAAGCCGCCGTGGAAAAGGGAGACATAGATCTTGACCGGTATGTCAGCTACGCTACTGTGCTGGCTACGATCAATGAGAATGATTACGATTGATTACTGCGGACAGATAATTCCCTCCTGGAGTATTTACTGGCAAGCCTGGGCCGGCGGCGTTATGCGTGGGTCGCCTGCGCAAAACGGGAAACGGCTTGCGGGGGCCGTTTGGGACAGCATCACCTTCTTCTGAATAGCCCCTTTTTCTTCGGGGCGTTCATTTCATCGAACACTTTTTCGGCACCGAGGTTACGCTTTGGCGTGGGGCAGCCGGTTTTCTGAGACCTGCAGCCCGCTCCCAGTGCGGATATCACGATCAGGCAAATGACAAGATGCCGCATGAACGGGGGTTTTAGAAAAGTTTCATTTGTTTGCCGGCTTTGGCGTTCTGTTTCATATTGCCGGAATTGTAGAAAGTGCTGCCAGGGCAGCCTTGCTTCTGGGAGGCGCATCCCACCAACAGGAATGCCGCCCATAGCCCAATCATCCATTTTGATTTCATAGGTCCGGGATTAGACCTGCAATATAATGATTATTCATAACATGACTATACCTGGTCGCGGAACCAGTCGGCGTACATGATGTAGTTGTTGGCGATGCGGTCGATTTCCCCGGAAATGAGCTCCTGGGAGATGGTTTTCACCTTTTTGGCGG
Organism: Chitinophaga caseinilytica; assembly: GCF_038396765.1. Classification (NCBI taxonomy): domain Bacteria; kingdom Pseudomonadati; phylum Bacteroidota; class Chitinophagia; order Chitinophagales; family Chitinophagaceae; genus Chitinophaga; species Chitinophaga caseinilytica. The sequence continues at coordinate 759,192 of NZ_CP150096.1, forward strand.
GCACCCCGGCATAGATACATCCTGCTTCCACCTGCGTATTTTCCAGCACCACGGCCCCCGCGGCGATAATGGTATTGGAACCGATATGGGCATTGTCCATCACGATGGCGCCCATCCCGATCAGCACATTATCTTCCACCGTACAGCCATGCACGATCGCGTTGTGGCCGATGGAAACGTTGTTGCCGATAAGGGTTTTCGTTTTCTGATAAGTGGCATGGATCACGGCACCGTCCTGGATATTGACTTTATCGCCCATCCGGATGCTGTTCACATCTCCCCTCACAACAGCATTGAACCAAACGCTGCAATCCTTTCCCATCACCACATCGCCCACGATGGTGGCATTCGGCGCAATGAAACAATTGTCGCCCATTTGCGGGTGTACACCCTTTACTGGTAATATTACTGGCATGATACAAATATAGAACTTCACTACCTTCGCCCCAATGAATAACAGGCAGCTTTTTTTACAGCACGTAGCGCAAACCTCCGACGCCCCGCTGGCGCTCGAAATGGTAAAAGCGCAGGGAATGCACATGTGGGACGCTTCGGGCAAGCAATACCTCGACATGATCGCGGGCATCAGCGTCTGCAACGTCGGCCATTGCCACCCCGCCGTCGTGAAAGCCATCCAGGAACAGGCGGCCGCTTACATGCACCTCATCGTGTACGGCGAGTTCGTTCAATCGCCGCAGGTACAATACGCCACTTTCCTCACCCAACACCTCCCCGGATCCCTCAACTCCGTATACTTCACGAATTCCGGCAGCGAAGCCACCGAAGGCGCCATGAAACTGGCCAAGCGCCACACCGGCCGCACCGGCGTGATCGCGTTCAAAAACAGCTACCATGGCTCCACACAGGGCTCGCTGAGCATCATCGGCGACGAATACTGGCGCAACGCCTACCGTCCCCTCCTGCCCGATGTGCTTCATTTGCAGCATAACGATATGGGCATGCTGGAACAGATCACCCACCGCACCGCCTGCGTGATCGCGGAAACCGTTCAGGCCGAAGCGGGCGTGCTGGCGCCTTCCGTGGAATGGATGCAAGCCCTCCGCCGTCGCTGCACCGAAACCGGCACGCTGCTCATCCTCGACGAGATCCAGTGCGGGCTCGGCCGGAACGGCACGCTGTGGGCCTTCGAACAATACGGCATCGTCCCCGACGTGCTGCTGCTGGGCAAAGCCCTCGGCGGCGGGATGCCCCTGGGCGCGTTCATCGCCGACCGCGATATCATGTGGAGCCTGACGAACCAGCCCGTCCTCGGCCACATCACCACCTTCGGCGGCCACCCCGTGGCCTGCGCCGCGGGGCTCGCGGGCATGAAGGCGCTGCTTTCCGAAAACATGATCGACGGTGTTTTCGAAAAGGAAAAACTGTTCCTCAGCCTGCTGCAACATCCGAAGATCAAGGCCGTGCGGAGCCGCGGGCTCATGCTGGCCGTGGAAGTGGAAGATTTCCCTGCCGCCAAGAAAGTCATTGATTATTGCATCGCCAACGGCGTCATTACAGACTGGTTCCTCTTCGCATCCAACGCCATCCGGTTCGTGCCGCCGCTGATTATTTCAGAAGAAGAAATCCGCCAGGCCTGCGCCATCCTCCTCGCCGGGCTCGATACTTTATAAATTAAGGTTTACACTACAAAAGCCGCCATGGACAAGGTCTCTGGCGGCTTTTTTTCATAAGCGGCATGGCAAAAAAATCCTCCCGGAAAGCCGGGAGGACCGTTTCAAACTGCTTATGAGAAAATTCAACTAAAAAGCTTATTTCTGACCAGCTTCGTTCTTCGCGTCGGACTTCATTTTGTCGTTTGCGAAGATGGAGAATTCCACACGACGGTTTTTGGTGCGATTGGCTTCGCTGTCGTTGGGGAATTTAGGCTGGGTTTCGCCGTACCAGAAAGTCTGCACGCGGGAAGCGGAAACGCCCTGGCCAACGAGGTAGTTCGCTACGGATTTTGCCCGGCGTTCGGACAGGCCGTAGTTGTAGGAATCGGAACCGGTGTCGTCCGTATGGCCTTCCACACGAACGTGGGTGTCTGGGTATTTGTTCAGCACTTGCGCCAGCTCTTCGATGTTGGATTTAGCGGTAGCGGTAAGGTCGGATTTGTCGAAGCCGAACAGTACGCCGGAGTTGAAGGTAACGTTGATACCTTCGCCTACGCGTTCTACGGTGGCGTTGGGTACTTCGTTCTTGATTTCTTCGGCCTGTTTGTCCATCTTCTTACCGATGAGCACACCGGCAGTGCCACCTACTGCGGCACCGATGATGGCGCCCAGGGCGGTGTTACCAGCGGCCTTGCCGATCACCGCGCCGGCAGCAGCGCCGCCGCCGGTGCCGATTACGGCGCCTTTTTTCGTATTGTCCATGCTCTGCCACGTGCTGCAGGAGCTGAAAACAAGGATACCTGCCATCGCCATCGCCACAAATGCATTCAATCTTTTCATCTTAAAATATTTTATTGGTTTGAGTACGCTAGCCTAAACAAATTCTTTGCCAACAATTTTTGACGGCAGATAAATTTATGTTTATCAATGTGTAAGGGATAACGGTTTAAAAAGATATGGAGTTATTCCCCGATGCGTCATTTCCCGAAAAGGCCACCAAGAAGCCCGCCCAGGCCGCCGCTGCTTTGCTGCTGTTTGGCGCCTTTCGTGATCATGGCGGTAAGGTCTTGCATATCTACGTCGCCATCGCCGTCTTTATCCAGGCCGAATTTGCCCAGCAGGCCGCCGAGGTTGAAGCCGCCGGTAGAACCGCCGGTGAGGGAACCGATGATGCTGTCCAGCGAAAAAGAGCTGTCTCCGGGATCATTGGTTTTCTTCACGAGGCTGCCCAGAACGGAAGGGATGAGCGACCCTGCGAGGGAGGCTGCGGCACCGTTGTTGAGACCGAATTTCTCCATGAGGTTCTTTACGAAATTCCCCTGAATGCCGTTTACCAAAGGGTTTGCGCTATCGGGCGCGCTGCTTCCGTTGAAAAGGCCCATCACTTCGTTCACATTGCCGTTGGCAAGGGCAGACTGCAGGCCTTCTGCGATGGAGTGAGACGCTTCGCCGATCACGGCATCGTTTTGTTCGTTGGGGACGGCAGGGTTGGCTACCACTGTTTCCTGCGCATTTTCGCGGACCAGTTGCACTAATTGATCTAACATTTGTGAAAGTTTAGGGTGGATAAATTATGAAGCTCGACAATTTCTGCATACGCGCAGGATTAATAACATTTCCCTTCCGCAAATTGTTGCGAAAGGGAATTGTCTATACGGGCGAAGCGGGACGCGACGGGACTATACGCCCATCTGGTCGCCGGTCTTCATTTTCTCTGCGTTTTCAGCGAACTGGAGGGCCTGGATCATTTCATCGACCTCGCCGTTCATGAAAGCGTCGAGGTTATAGACGGTCATACCGATACGGTGATCGGTCACGCGGCCCTGGGGATAGTTGTACGTACGGATTTTCGCGGAGCGGTCGCCCGTGGAAACCAGTGATTTACGTTGCGAAGCGATGGCGTCTTCATGCTTGCGGACGGCCGCTTCGTAAATGCGGGTCCGGAGCATGCGCATGGCGATGTCGCGGTTGGAGTGCTGGCTGCGGCCTTCCTGGCATTCCACCACCACGCCGGTGGGGATGTGGGTGAGGCGAACGGCCGATTCGGTTTTGTTTACGTGCTGGCCACCCGCGCCGGAAGACCGGAAGGTGTCCATCTTGATATCGGCTTCCCGAACGTCTACGTCCACTTCTTCCGCTTCGGGCAGCACTGCTACGGTAGCGGCGGAGGTGTGCACACGGCCGGAGGCCTCGGTGGCGGGCACGCGCTGTACGCGGTGAACGCCGGATTCGAACTTGAGGGTCCCGTATACATCATCACCGGAAACTTCGACCACTACTTCCTTGTAGCCGCCTGCGCCGCCGGTGTTTTCGTTCATGATAGACGTTTTCCAGCCTTTGTTCTCGCAGTAACGGAGGTACATGCGGAGGAGATCGCCGGCGAAAAGGGCGGCTTCGTCGCCCCCCGTGCCGCCGCGGATCTCGAGGATGGCGTTTTTCTCGTCTTGCGGGTCTTTCGGGATGAGGAGGTTCCGGATATCGGCCTCCATCTGGTCTTTCTGTTCCGCCAGGCCTTCGGTTTCTTCCTTGGCCAGCTCGCGCATTTCCTCGTCGCCGCTTTCGAGCACTTCGCGGTTGAAGGCGATGGCTTCGAGGAGCTTGCGATAAGCTTCGTAGGCCTTTACGATCTTTTCCAGCTGGCGGTATTCCTTGCTCAGCTTGCTGAATTGTTTGTTATCGCTCACTACCTCGGGGTTGGTAAGCGCCATGGAAACTTGTTCGTATCGGCCTTTGATGGCTTCCAGTTTATCTATCATAAATCGGTTATCCGGATTAAAATTCAGCAATTTAGGGCTTGATCCTGCGTTATTACGCCGCCTGCCTTGCCGGTTCGGGTTGCAAAATTACGTTTTTGCCGGTTATTTTAAGCGCCCGAAGGCGATGCTTCCGGCCAACATTCCCTAAATTCACCCTTATGATCAAGATTACAGCAGATGATATATTCGACGGGAGAAAGTTTCATGGCCCCGACCGGGCGTTGGTGCTGGACGAGCACGCCACCGTTTCGGCGCTCGTTCCGCGCTCGTGGGTGGGGGAAGATTTCGTGAAAGTGGATGGGATACTTTGCCCGGGGTTCATCAACACCCACTGTCATCTTGAACTGTCGCACATGAAAGGTTCCGTGCCCGAGGGCACCGGCCTCCCCGCTTTCCTGACGGCCGTCATGGAAAACCGCACCCCTCCCGCCGCCGACGTCCTCCATTCCGCCATAGACGCCGCCGCCGAGGCCATGCGCCAGGAAGGGACCGTAGCCGTGGGAGACATCGCCAACACCGCCGCCACCGTGTCCGTCAAACGGCGAACGGCCCACCAGACCGAGTGGCACACCTTCGTGGAATGCATGGGCGTCGCCGACGCATTCGCCCCACAGCGCCTGGAACACTCCATGGCCGTACTGGCCCAGTTCCGCCAGGCACAACTGCCGGCGGCCCTCGTCCCCCATGCGCCCTATTCCGTGTCGCCCACCCTGTTCCGCCTCATCAACGGCCTCAAAAGCAACGGCACCATCAGCATCCACAACCAGGAATCCGCCGCCGAAAACGAATTATTCCGTCACAAAACCGGCCCATTCCTTCAATTTTACCGTCATTTCAATATGGACGCTTCTTCTATCGGGGGAACCGCGTCCAACAGCCTGCCCGCCTTTATCCCGTATTTCGACCAGGGGCAAACGATGCTCCTCGTCCATAATACCTTCACCAACCGGCAAGACGTGGAAGCCGCGCTGGCGCGGGAGGGCGAAACCTACTGGTGCCTCTGTCCCAACGCCAATCTCTATATCGAAGGCATGCTGCCGGATGTGGACATGCTCCTGGAAATGCCCGGGGTAACGATCACACTGGGGACAGACAGTCTTGCATCCAACCACCAGCTTTCCATCTGGCGCGAAATCGAAACCCTCCGCGGAAAATTCCCGCACATCCCGCTGGAAACCATGCTGCAATGGGCTACCCTCAATGGCGCGATGGCACTGGGGATCGACGACCGGTTCGGCAGTTTCGAAAAAGGAAAAACACCCGGCGTTGTCCAGATTACCGGAAATACCTCCCGCATCCTCGACCCGAAATCGCTATTTGCGTAGATTTGCACCGCTATGAATGAATTCCTGAACCAACAGTTTTTCGAAAACTCCATTCGCAACTATCTCATCGTTGCGGGCATCATCCTTTTCGTTGTCCTCATCCGGCGATATTTGTCCAAAAGCCTCGCCGCCGGGTTGTACAAGCTCATCCGCCACTGGTCTCCCGCCATCGGGCAGAAAGAATTCGTGGAGCTGCTGCTCAAGCCGATCGAATATTTCCTGGTGATGGTGGCCGTGATCATGGCCAGCAACCACCTCGTGTTCCCCGAAGCGCTGAACATCGTCGTGTTCAACCGCGCCGAGCCTTTCACGCTGAAAATGCTCCTGGCACTCGTGCTGAAAATCGTGCTGAGCATGACGTTCATCATGATCCTGCTGCGCCTCATCGATTTCTTCGCGCTCATCCTGGAAAAGAAAGCCGGCCTCACGCACGATAAAACCGACGACCAGTTCGTCATCTTCTTCCGCGATTTCTTCAAAGCGATCGTTTACATTATCGGGGCGATGATCCTCATCAACATACTTTTCGGGAAAGAGCTGGTAGACAAGCTGGTGGCGGGCCTTGGCATCGGTGCGGCCGCCCTTGCCCTCGCCGCCAAGGAAAGCATCGAGAACCTCATCGGCTCGTTCATCATCTTTTCGGACAAACCATTCCGTGTAGGCGACAGCGTTAAGGTCGACAATTTCCAGGGAACGGTGGAAAAGATCGGATTGCGCAGCACCCGCATCCGCACGCTGGAAAAGACTTTCGTGACCGTTCCGAATAAAAAGATGGTAGACAGCGTGCTCGACAACCTGTCGCTCCGCACGCAGCAGCGCGTGGCCATGAAGCTGGAGCTCGCGGGCGATACGCCTCCTGCTGCCGTGCTGGCCGTGGTGAAAGACCTCCAGGCTTTCCTGAAGGCGCAACCTGACGTGGAGCCCGGTTTCAACGTGAACCTCCACGATTTCGGCAAAGATTCCATCCTCCTGCAACTCATTTACATGACCAATATCCTCGACGGCACGCCGTACCTGGAGCTGCGCGAGCGCGTGAACCTGGAAGCATTGCGCATCCTGGAAAAGCACGGTGCGCGCCTGGCTATGAAGGAAAGCGCATAAAGCGGCTTCATTGCAAAACAAAAAATCCCCCCGGGCATTGCCGGAGGGGATTTTTTGTCGCTGTATGTAACGATAATTATTTCGCGTTCATCTTCATGATGATCTTGGCCAGATCGTCTTCCACGGTGGAAGAAGCGGCGCCGGTGATGCGGCCTTCCTCTTTGCCGTCGCGCACCACGATGATGGTGGGATATTTCTTCACTTTGTAGCTGTCGGCCTTCGTATCTCCGCTGTTCCCGGAATTATCCACGGCGTACATGTGGATGGATTCTTCGGGCACGCTGGAGAGGATCATTACTTTATAGAATTCGGGGAGGAGCGTGCGGCTGGCCTCGTCTGCCGGGTTTACCAGTGCCACCAGCTGAATTTTATCTTTATTGGTCTTGATATAGTTGACCATGGTGGTGTTGGCGTTATAGCGGTTGACGCCGTTATGGAACCAGGCGTAGGAGGAGTCGGAAAGGAGCTGTTTCATCTCGAATTTGCCTTTGAGCGGCTGGCTCTGGCCCATGGTCACGGAAGACAGCAACAATCCGCATCCCAGTAGTACTGTGTGTAAACGCATAATGTCCTATGTTTTATAATTGATCTTTTAACTCCGTCAGGAACGTTCTGACTTTCTCGAGGGATTTTACCATTTCGAAATTGCGGGAGGCGATGCGCTTGTCTTCCCGGAGTTTCTGTTTGGCGCCTTCGATGGTGTACTTTCTTTCGCGCAGCAGGTGATAGATGAGTTTGAGGTGCTGGATATCTTCCTGGCGGAAAAGGCGGTCGCCCTTCCGGTTTTTTTGGGTTGGAGGATATCGAACTCATTTTCCCAGTAGCGGATCAGGGAAGTGTTGACGCGGAACATGCCGGCTACTTCACTGATGGAATAGTACTGTTTGTCGAGCGTTAATTTTTCCAGTTCCTGGATCACGTGTGGATCGCCAGACAGCTCTTTCAGACTTTTCCGGCCCCTTTTTTTGCCCTTTACCGGTGTAGCACCTGCGGCAAGCGGGGCGTCCGGTGCCGGAAGGGCGCCGTTTTCTTCCCCGGGAACACCGGGCACAGGTTGCTTTGCGGTCGGGGGCGGCGTCGGGAGGCCGAATAAGTCCAGTTGCTGCATCATAACCGAAACTAATTGATAATGAAAAAGATTACGGATACAATATTACGGAATCCATCCCATGAACTGAACCGCCATTTCCTTCAATAATCATTCCATTAATCGAAAGATTGGTTGCCGGAACGCGCGATCTTCAACATACGGTCGAATTGCTCGGGAGTAAGATCATTATAAAAGAAGTACACAGGGTCTACTTTCACCCCGTTTTTCATCACTTCGTAGTGGCAGTGCGGACCGGTAGATTTGCCGGTGCTGCCCACCCAGCCGAGGATGTCTCCCCGTTTCACGGCCTGGCCGCGCTTGGCTTTGATGCGCACCATGTGGCCGTAGAGCGATTTATAGCCATAGCCGTGGTTCACCACCACGTGGTTGCCGTAGCCAACGTCGCTGAGGCTGGATTCTTCGA